>CAZMEL010000048.1:0-37209 GCA_964565225.1 uncultured Thermoanaerobaculia bacterium
GTCCCCGGCCTCGGGAGCCTCGGGAAAGTCGACGTTCACCAGCAGGGGCATGCCACTCTCGACGAGCTTCCGGGGGCGTTTGTACTCTTCTCCGCTGGCCACCAGCCAGGCCTTCAACCCGAGCTCGCGGGAGAGCTCCACGGTGCGCAGCGTATCGAGCAGATCGCCGCTCTCGAAGACGATCCGTTCCTCGCCGGCCGCTGCCGAGGCCAGGGCCTCGAGGGAGTGGTCGAAGGGTGGGCGGCTCTGGGCCGGGTTGCGCTGGTAGGCCATCTGCGCGTTGCGGTACCAGGTCGCGTCGAGCAGGGTCTGGCGAAAAAGTGCGATGCTGCCCATCAGGGAACCGGGGTAGCCGTCTTCGGCCTGGGTCCTCAGGGTCACGTTCTGGGCGATCTCCCGGGCCAGCAGGTTCTCCCTCACGCTTCCCTCCCCGAGAGCGACCAGGATGCTGCGGCCGCGGAACAATCCGGGTCGGGGCGCCATCACGGCAGCGGTGAATCCTGCCGCCCGCAGGCTCGCGGCCAGGTCTTCGTCGAAGCCGTAGGAAGTCATGTCGCGATGAGGGCGAACCAGAGAGTTGGTGTGTCCCCCCTGGGGTTGCGCGTCGTCATCAGCCTCCGGCCAGGGAAGCACGGAATAGGGCTCGATCAAGCCGGGGTAGACGGTGAGCCCTTCTTCGGACCAGATCCGAGCGTCGGGCGGAGCCTCGGCCGATTCGGATACGGACTCGATGATTCCGTCTCGCAGGACGACGGTTCCGGAGGTGATTTCTCGCTCCGGCGAGACCACGATCCGGACGCCGGTCAGGGCGTGGACCCGCGGGCCCTGGGCGGCTGCCGCGAAGGTGGGATGGAGGAAGAGCAATCCTCCGAGCATCGTGCCGATCCAGCCGATGCATTTGCGCTGATCTCTCATGGACGACTCCCTGTTGGCTCGGCCCGAAGGATCTCGGCTCGAGCGAGTACACGCGGGGTTCGAGGGTTCTGGGATTGTACGTCAGTTGGGCCCTTCGGGTTTGGGGCTCCCGGCTCGATCGGTCGGGTGGATATGGCAGACTAGGGACGTAAGAGCTCGCTAATTTCCTGCAACGACTGGAAGGTTCTGACGATGCGGACACGAAAGCTCGATCCGATCGAAGTGCGGGTTCTGGGGGCGTTGATGGAGAAGGAAGTCACCACCCCCGACCAATATCCCTTGACCATCCGCGGAACCATCGCGGCTTGTAATCAGAAGAGCAACCGGGATCCAGCCATGAGTCTCTCGGAGACCGAGGTCGTAGAGGCCCTGGATCGGTTGCGTCAGGACGTGCTCACCTGGCGTACGGACGGCGCACGGGTCGAGCGGTGGCAACACAGCCTGGATCGTCGCTGGAGCCTGAGCTCCGCCTCCAAGGCCTTGATCTGCCTGCTGATGTTGCGCGGTCCGCAGACGGTCGGCGAGCTCAAGAGTCGGAGCGAGAGGATGCACGGGTTCGAGTCTCTGGAAGAGGTGGAGTCGACCCTGCGGCGCATGGCCGACGACTTCGATGCTCTGGTGGAAGAGCTACCACGGCAGCCCGGCAAGCGGGAGACTCGCTGGCGTCATCTCACTCTGGCCGAGGAGCACGAGACGGAGGACGTCGGAGCTGTGGCTCCAGCGTCTTCCGCGGCTCCGGCAGTCGTTCCGTCGCCGGCAGTAGCAGCTGCGCCCGCCGAGCCTCAGGGACCGAGTGCCCTCGATCGGCTCGAAGCCCTGGAACAGAAGGTCGTCGACCTGGAGAAGGAGCTGCGGGCTCTGCGAGTCCGCCTCGGTGACATCGAAGAGTAGAGCTACGAGCTCAAGGCGATTCGATCGAATGCATCGCTCCGGGGCTCAGGGCTGCGCCCAGGGCACCGAGATTCATCATCAGCGGGGTGATCGCGAGAGAAAAGCTCGTGAGGTGATCGGTGATGGGCTGGCGTTTCGAGGTGTACTCGGCGAAGGCTCGTGAGGGATCGTCGCGATGATCTACGAGGCGGCGAGCCAGCTCCAGGCCGTCTTCCAGAGCCGAGTTGGCCCCCTGGCCGGCGAAGGGAATCATCGCGTGGCAGGCGTCGCCCACCAGGACCACGCGGCCCTGGTGCCAGGGGCGGCAGCGGATCGAATGGAGTCGCCCGAGGGGAGCACGAGAGAGATTTTTCTCGAGGCTCGGAATCAGCGACAGGGCTTCGGGCATGCTGCTGGTGAAGAGCTCGCGGATCGCGAGCTCGGAATCGAGAGCCTCGAAGCTCGGCTGGCCGCTGGTGGGCAGGAACAGAGCGGCCGCGAACCCGCCACCGCGACAGGGTATGGCGAAGAGGACCGATCGGTGGCGTGGCCAGATATGGACGGCATCGTGCTCCAGCCGGGGGATGCCATCGGGCCCTGGAGGAATTCGAAGCTCCTTGTAGGCAACCCCCGGCGTGCTCTCGTCGAGCACGAACCCGTCCGCTTCGGCCAGCCGGGTACGGACCCGGGAGAAGGCGCCGTCGGCACCGATGACGATCCGGTAGCGTCGTTCCAGGCTCTCCTCGGCTGTTTCCAGCCGGATCTCGCCGCTCTCCGGTTCGAGATCGACGAGCCGGTGGCCGAAAAAATAGCGAATTCCGTTTCGGCTCTCGGCTTTTTCCCGTAGCAATCGGTTGAGGTCGGGGCGAGTCACCGCCCGGGCGCCTCCCTGGGCGGAGAGCAGCGAGCCCGGAACCGGTGGGGTAGCGTATTCCTCGAAGTGGACTCCGCCTCCTTCGAGGTGGAACTGCCGGCCGCGAAGAGACAGGGACCGAATGCGGATCGATTCGCCGATCCCCGCGTGATCCAGAACCGAGAGGCCCGCCCGCGACAGACCCAGGCTGAGAGAGCGTCCGGCCTCTCCCGCCGCGGACTCGGGATCGGGGCGTTTCTCGAAGACATCGACTCGAAATCCGGCGCCGCCGAGCAGATTGGCCAGCAGGGACCCGCTCAGGCCGCCCCCGATAATGGCGACCTCGCCGCTTCGGCTCATGAAGGCGCTGCGGCCGCGGCTTCGAGATCCCGGAGCCTGTAGAGCAGCATGAGGTACGCGACATCGAGGAAGCTGGTCCCGAGCATCAGGTAGACCAGGAAGTACTCTCCCTTGGAGAGACCTCCGCTGCTGAAGACGAGCATCAGGTTGGCGACGGTGATGATTCCTGTTCCGAGAAACTTCAGCCAGGCACCCTGGATCGAGTGGCATTTCGCGTCGTGCCAGTTGAAGTAGTAGAAGACAAAGCTGGCGCTGACGATGAAGTTCGTGATGTAGGCGCTGACGCCGAGCGCTACCGATGGGCTCGAATGGTAATAGGCGAACTGACCGAAGAGAGCGATCACGAAAAAGACAAAGATGATCGACGAGAAGCGGTGGTGGGCCTTGGCGGTCCACTTCACCTGTTGGCGGCCGAACTTGAACAGAAGCCAGAAGATCACCGTGTCCAGCAGCAGCCAGACGACGAAGATCAGCTTCTTGATCATGCTGACATCGGCCTGCACGGCGTAGAAGGCTTCCCACGACATATTCAGACAGACTCCCAGAGCGGGAAAGACGCTGAGGCGCCGCCGGAAGCCCACGACGATGTAGGTGGCCAACATTCCGATCAGGATGAGATCTCCGACCATGCCCATGGCCTGGGTGATCTTGTCGAGCTGATCGGTCGAGGCCAGGAAGTCCTCGGCGGAAAAGGTTCCGCGCGGTACTTCCAGGTGATGGAGGTGTTCGCCCGGGGGGGTCGGAGTCGACGACTCTGGAGTCGACATCGGCCCGCCGGATCAGCAGACCAGCATGGACGAGTTGGCCTTTCCGTTGAACGAGTGCATCACGTCCGAAATCGGCTTGTAGTCGACTTTGGAAAGGGCGGCCGCCATTTGATCGGTGGCATCGATCCCGTGTTGTTTCAGGATGTCCTGCACCTTGCTCACATCCGAACCGGCCTTTACCAGCTCGGTCCGGAAGGAGTCGTCGCTGAGCATCTTCTGGACCAGGTCTTGATAGGTGAGTGTCGCCATTGGTTGTTCTCCCTGGTTGGTGCGGTCGCTCGATCTCGCGGCCACGGTCGTTGAAGTCGATCCCCTCAGGTCTCACGGCTGCTCTCTACAGCTATTTCGAGCTCACGGGCCAGCTTGCCCAGCTCCTCCAGGCCGAGGGACCAGAGATCCCACTGTTCTTCGAGACGTTTCTGCAGGTCTCTCAGATATCTCTCGGCCGGTTTGCTGCCGAGAGCTTCGGCCGATGTCTCGAGAGTCGACATCTTCTGATGCAGCCATCGCTTCGCCCACGGCAGGCCGACTCGCAAGATCCAGGCTTCGATGGATTCCCCCTGGCTTCGATGGCGTTCCGCTTCAGCCAGAAAGAAAGAAGGCTGTCCGTCGATGAGGTCCGTACGCCAGTCGCAGGCGTCGTCGAGCATCTGGAAAAACTGTCCAAGGCTATCGCAGAAATGGATCCAGGAGGAAATCTTTCCTTCCTGCCCGAAGTGATAGCAGGCGGCGAGCACCGGTATCTTCAAAGCCGCGAGCTTGTTTGCGGAAATCGCGACGAAATCCTCTTCCGTCAGCGGTGCAGAACGTTTCTCGGCGATCGTGACCTCGTTGGTGCGGAACCAGATTGCGGTGAATTCTTCCCAGAAGGGGTGGCCTGAAGGAAAGAATCGCAGGTAGGAGGACTGAAACTTGGTGTGAAAAAATGCAGAGACAGAAAGAAAAGTTTTTTCCTTCGAGGAGTGTCCGTCCATCACCTCGTCGATCAGCCGCAGAAAGTAGTAACCGTTGAGGGTCGAAACGGTCAGGTTCCCCAGGAAATCCTCGTCTCGGTCGTGCCCGGAGCTCGCTTCGACCCAGAACGGTGGCTCGAAGAGGGGAAACATCAAGGGCTCGAGGAACCGACCGATGGGGCCTTTTCCCCGGGAGAGCCGATCGAGCCATGGGAGCACCAGCGGCAGCGCGGCTGGAAACTGCTGGCGCATGTCTTCGAGGGTGCGGGCAAGGGCGTTTTCGAGGAAGTCTCGAGTCTCGGGTTCCATGGTCCGGCCCTTGGGGGTGGGTCGAAAGGAGATCGGAGGCGATAGGGAAGCCTCAGCCAGGGCTGGTAGGAAGGGTACGTCCGCCCCCGGGGGGCGTCAAGGGCAGGTGTACGCCGAGTCGTTCCAGGGTGGCGGTGCCGCGGGCGACGCGGGCGCGACTCGCCGGATCGTCCGGGCGGAGCCGGCGGCCCATTTCCAGCTCCAACAGGGCCTCGACGACGGGGAACGGCAGCTCCCGGGACCGCGCCAGTGCCCGTTCCCAGATCCGCTCGGCTCTTCGAGCCCTGCCGCCGAGCCAGTGCCAGAGCCCGTTGTGCAGACCGGCCATGGGGGCCGCGACCGGGAAGAGACGCGCGTGGCCCAGGAGCCCGGCCACGGCGCGTCGGGCGCCGCTACGTGCCGCGATCGCCTCGGGCGTGCGGTGGTTGCCGTTGGCCTCGGCGTTCTCCCAGGCGGCCAGGAGGACCCTCGAGAGGGCGCTTCGTTCGAAGAACAGATCGTAGAAAGAAATGAACTCGGCGAAGAGATCGAGCCCCTCGATGGCGAGCTCGACGGCCACCTCGAGCTCGCCTCGGTAGAGGTGGTAGAGGGCGTCGAGAGCGGTGGCATCGGGATTCTGGGGCATGGCCTCGTAGGGGCTCTTGGTGCGCCGGATGGCCTTCAGAGTTTCCAGGTTCTCGGGCAGATCTTCGAAGTCTCGGGTCAGGAGAGACAGCAGCGCTCGGCGGCGGAGGGCTTCGGCCTGGCAGAGCATGTCCCGGCGTTCCCGGGCCGAGGCGAAGAGCGCCTCGGTCTGTTGTGCACAGACCTCGAGGTCGCCTCGAATCAGGCTGAGGGTGGCCAGGTTCTGGGTCACGTCGTCCAGGCGGCGGTGATCCCCCAGTCGTCGGGAGATGCTCTCTGCCTGGAGCAAATGGTGCTCGGCCTCTTCCTGTCGGTTTCCGAGGCTCAGGAGAGACATGCCAAGGGTCATCGAAACCCAGGCCGTGGCCGAGGGATTGCCGACTTTCTCGGCGGTGTCGAGAGCGCGCTGGTAGTAGCGGTCGGAGAGATGGGCGAGCGGCAGCTGGCCCATGAGGGTCGCCAGGCTGCTGCCCATGGTCGCGTAGCCCCGAGCGAGCTCCGCCGAAGGACCCGCCTGCTCGGCCAGGTTGAGAGAGCGCAGAATCGTGACCAGGCATTCCAGGTCGGCCCCGGAGACGTAGTAGATCTCCATCAGGCTCTCGTGGGCACGGGCGCTGGCGAGCAGCTTTTCGGGCTCGGGGTGAGGTGCCGGAGGCTTTTTGCGCAGGCGCATCTGGAGCCGGATCTGCCGCACCAGCTCGAGGCAGTTGGCAATCGGGGTGGTGGGCATGCCGAGCCCCCAGAGCGCCAGGCCTTTCTCCAGGTGCTCTCGGCCCGGCCCGTAGCGGGACCAGTTGACGAAGGCTCGCCCCAGGTCGAGCTGCCATTTGCCTCGAGCATCGGCCGAAGCGCGATGGCGATCGGAGCGGTGGATGCTCTCCGGGGCCCGGTCGTCGAGCTCGATGGCCTCTTGCAGGTAGCCCACCGCACCCTCGTTGTCGTACCGCTCCAGGGCGAGGGATCCGGCCTTCTCGAGGTAGCTGATGGCGCGATCGATCTCCTGGGCCCGGCGCCAGTGGTGGGCGAGCAGAGCGAACACGAAGGAGAGGTCGGCGCGGTGCCGCCGTTCGAGACCGCGGGCGATGGCCCGGTGCAGCTCGCGTCGTTGCGCAAAGGCGAGCGAGGTGTAGGCCACTTCCTGGAGGATCGCGGTGCGGAATCGAAAGCCGTCCGCGGTGTCGCCTCGGCGCAGCAGATCCCGGTCGACCAGCGCCTGGCAGGCAGCGGCCAGATCTTCGGCTGTGTCCGCCTGCGGCGCTGCCACCTCGGCAAGACTTTCGAGATCGAAGCGGATCCCCAGAACACTCGCGACCTTGAGCAGGATCTGATGGCTCGGCGGCAGGGAATCGATTCGGCTGACCACGGCACCCTGCACCGTCGAAGGGAGGTTACCTTCCTCGAGAGCTCCACCGGTCTCTCGTAGGGAGAGGGCCAGCTCGGTGGTGAAGAGAGGGTTTCCGGCCGCCTTGTCGCGAATGGCGACCACGGTTTCGGGTGCCGGCTCGGCCTCCTCGAGGGTCTGGCGGATCAGCTCTTCGCTCTCGCCGCTCGTCAAGGGGGCGAGGACCAGCCGCGGCGCGGGCTCGAGCTCGGTTCCCCAAGTCTCCGGAGCCAGCTCCTCTCCGGTTCGGACCGTGGCCACGGCCAGCAGCGGCGGTCTCGAGAACACGACCTTCTCCAGCAGGGCGGAGGAGGCCGCGTCGAGCCAGTGTACGTCTTCGAGAATCAGCAGGATCGGGGCCTCCCGAGCTACCCGGTCGATGCATCGGGCCATCAGGCGATGGCGCTGGTCGGCCTGCACCTCTGCCGCGAGCTCGGCGGTGGCGTCGGTCTCGTCCAGCTCCAGGGGAAGAATGGCGTTGAGCAATGGAGCATAGGGCCATTCCGCTTCCGGGAGCGCGTCGAGCAAGGCTCGCCGACGAGCTTCGAGAGGTGCTTCCGGGTCGACGCCCAGCGCCTGCTGGAACACGGCTCGCCAGGCGAAATACGACACGCCTCTCTGGATCTCGTCGGCCTGGCCGAGCAGGCAGCGGATGCCGCGGCGATGCGCCTCTCGGCGCAGGTGGGCCACCAGCTCCGACTTGCCCATGCCGGCCTCCCCTTCGCAGGTCAGCAGCTCGAACGGGCGGGCCTCGGAGCGGGCGTCGAGGGCTCGGGCGAGGATCTTTCGCTCCTCGTGCCGGCCGACGAGGCAGGCGGTGGGCAGACGCGGCTCGGACGTGTGGCCCCGAAGTAAAGGCACGAAGACCTCGAGGGCCCGGGTCCGCCCCTTGAGCTTCATCGATCCCAGGGAATCGAACCGGAGCTCGGGGGCGGTGCGGCAACCGTCGACGGTGTGGGGAGCCGCCAGCACGCGCCCCTTCGCCGCCTGTGCGAGGCGGGCGGCGAGGATGATCGTGGCGCCGACCAGGGTGTACTGGCGGCGTTTCTCGTTGCCGTACACACCGCAGAAGATCTTGCCGGTGGCCAGGCCGATCGAGGTTTCGATGCCGTGGCCTCGCAGGCTCTCACTGATCTCGAGTGTCGCCTTGACGGCCCGGGCCGTGTCGTCGGAGTGGGTGCGGGGTGGGAGGCCGAAGGCGGCCACGAGAGTGGTTCCCTTGTCGTCGGAGACGAGCTGGTAGACGCTTCCGCCGAAGCGTTCCAGGGCTTCCTGGATCGTCCGGACCGCGATCTGGACGCCGGGGAGATCGGTCGGCTCGCCGGGGTCCAGATCGTCCAGGCCGATGAACACGGCGGTGAGGTTGCGGAACTCCGAGAGCCATTGGACCTGGCCCGAGGCCAGGCGGTCGGCGACCGGCGGCGGTAGGTGTGCAACCAGCTCGCGGATCGGCTTCCGCTCGATGCTGAAGCTCCCGGTCGGCGAGTCGTGGCTCGGGGGCTCGGCGCCGGTCAGCAGAACGGTGTCCGCCCGGTGGGGTCTGCCCTGGCAGAAGGGCTCCAGCAGCCGCCAGGTGCGAGTGGTGGTCGTCACCTCTCCGATCTGTGCCTGGGAGTCGGCTCGGACGGCTTCGTGGATTCCTTCGCCGGAGAGAAGAAACTGCCAGCGCCCGGCGACTCCACCGACGAGGAGCCGGGTCAGGGAGCCGGCTCCGACCGCGGCCCTGAGGTGGAGAAAGAAACCCGGGGCCGGCTCGAAATCCCGCAGCTGTGCCTGCACCTTCCGGCCCGCCGCGGCGGCCCGGGCCGCCGCGGCTCCGAGCTCTTCCTCGGTGTGCGCGGGCCAGAGCACGATCGCCGCGTCGCCCGCGAAGAGGAGCAGGTCTCCCCCACCTTCGGTCACCAGGTGGGTCAGGCGCGAGAAGCAGCCGTTGATCAGCTCCGAGAGCTCCTCCACGCCGAGCGCCCCGCGGCTCGCGAGCCGCTCCGTCAACCCGGTGAAGCCGCTGATGTCGACGAAGAGAATGGCACCGAGGCCGGGTCGAGTGAGGGGCCGGTCGTCGCCAGGTGCGAGGAGCCCGAGAAGGCTGTGGTGACTGGCGGCCAAGAAGGAGGCCAGTCTCTTCGACTCGCTGCTTTGCATGGTTCGCTGCCAAGAGTTCGCTGCGAGCGTAGGGGGATCCCAGGGGCAAAGTCAATGCACGCGGGTTTCCGGCCGAGGCAGCGTGATACGCTGAAAAACAGTTGTAGACATCACAATTCGTGCTTTCAGGGATCGCGAAAATCGAAGAACGGTTCCCTCCTCGAATCCTCCTGGTCGAGATGCCCTTCCAGGCTCTCGATCGTCCGAATCTCGGCCTCAGCCTTCTTCGGGCCACCCTCGAGCGATCGGGTTTCGAATGCGGCCTTCTCTACGGCAACCTGCGGATGGCGGAAGAGATCGGGCTCGACACCTATCTGGTCGTGGCGGGGCTCCTGCCGCAGGAGCTCCTCTTCGGCGATTTCCTCTTCGCTCCAGCGGCTCGTGGCGCCGAGCCCTGGGATCCGCAAGACCCGCGACTCCGTCACCTGGCCGCTCGGCTTCCTTCCTGGCTGTGGTCGACTCGCCACGAGCTGTGGCGTGCCGCCGAGCTCCTCGTCGCCGGGCTGGCGCGGGAGATCGTCGCCGAGGAGTGGGATCTGGTGGGTTGCAGCCTCATGTTCCAGGTCATGCCCAGCCTGGCCCTGGCGCGGGAGATCAAACGTCTACGGCCGCAGACCCACGTCGTGCTCGGCGGTGCCAACTGCGAGGGCGAGATGGGCCGAGCCCTGCACGAGTCGTTTCCCTGGGTCGATTTCGTGGGTCGAGGGCAGGGCGAGACTCTGCTGGTAGAGCTGGCGCAACACCTGGCCGACGGCTCTCCGGCTCTCGAGGACATCGAGGGGCTGGTGTGGCGTCGGGGCACGGAGTCGGTGGCCAATGGTGAGCAGGCGCGGCGCATCCGCGATCTCGACTCGTTGGCCGTTCCCGCCTACGACGACTGGTGCGACCAGATCGCCGCCAGCCCTCTGGCGATCGAACGACGCCAGCTCCGATTGCCGATCGAGACCAGTCGAGGCTGCTGGTGGGGGCAACGACAGCACTGCATTTTCTGCGGCTTGAACGGTGAGAGCCTGGTCTACGATCACAAGAGCGCCGAGCGGGCTCGGCAGGAGATTCGCGAGCTGAGCCGGCTGGGGATTCCGCGAATCTACGCGGTGGACCTGATCTTTCCCTACGGCTATTTCCACTCCCTGCTACCCGGGCTCGAAGCGGACGATCTGGGCGTCGAGCTCTTCTACGAGATCAAGGCGAATCTGTCGCGCGGGCATCTCGCACAGCTCGCCCGGGCCGGGGTGCGGGAGCTGCAGCCGGGCATCGAGAGCCTGAGCACGCCGCTCTTGAAGACCCTGCGCAAAGGAGTCTCGGCGTACCAGAACGTCCGCCTGCTGAAGTGGGCGGCGGAGCTCGGTCTGCAGCTGACCTGGAACCTGCTCTACGGTTTTCCTGGCGAGTCGGCCGACGACTACGCACAGATGGCGGACCTGATCCCCGCGTTGACCCATCTCCAACCCCCGACCATCGGCTGTTGTCCGGTGCGGATCGATCGCTTCAGCCCGCTTTTCGTCGAAGCCGAGGCGTTCGGCCTCGACGAGCTGGCACCGGCGGAAGCCTACGGCCTGGTGTATGGCCTGCCGAGCTCCGAGCTGCACCGGGTGGCCTATCACTTCGAGAGCCATCGGCAGCTGGCAGCCGAGGTCGAAGCCGAGATCGCCGTCTTGACCCGCGAGGTGGAGCGCTGGCAAGAGGCAGCGGGGTCGGCGTCGTTGCTCGCCTGGGATCGGGACGAGCAAACCACCCTGCTCTTCGATCAGCGCCCTGGTGCGGCGGTCGCCGAGGCGGCGCTCGAGGGGACGGAGCGGCGTCTCTACGCCGCATGTGCGGAGGGGGCTCCACTGCCGCGGCTGATCGAGAAGACACAGCGTCCTGGCGCGGAGCTGCTGCCGATTCTCGAGCGATGGTCGGAGAATCGGTGGGTGGTGAAGGTGGACGATCGCTACCTGAGCGTGGCGCTCGATCTCGAGTGTTTCGTACCCAACGCCGCGGCTCTTCCCGCGGAGCTCGCGGTGGCCCTGGCAGCGGGTACCCACTGCCGGCACATGGGAACCCTGCGCCGAGAGGTGGAAGATCAGGTCGCCCGATTGCAGGGAGAAGTCTCCCGCTCTCGGATCGCGGTTTGATCCGGGGTAAGATCGCCGCAATATGGTTCTGGAGCAGACCTTTCCGCTCGTCATCCTCGGGGGCAGGGATCACAAATCCACCGTCTTGCCGGAAGATGGTCGCGACAAACATCTCCTCGCCGGCTTCAAGGCGGTGGAGATCCAGATCGGCGGCCGTCCGATCATCCTGCACCTGATCGAGCGCCTGCAGGCGTGTGGCGCCTTCGACCCGATCTACATCGCGGGCCCGGCCGAGGTCTACGAGCCGCTGGAGACCGGTGCCCGGATCATCGAGACCGACGGCACCTTCGGGGAAAACCTGGCGGCCTGTGTACGGGCGCTGATCGCGCAGGAACCGGGGCGGCAGGCGATGTTCACCACCTGCGACATCGTGCCCGACGCGGAGGATCTGCGCCGCGCGCTCGCCGATCTGCGTCGGCATCAGCCCATCGACTATTGGATGCCGCAGATCCGGGTGCCGGCGGATCTGGAGAAGCTCGGCGAGTCGTCGTGGAAGCCGAAGTACCAGTTCCGCCCCGAGGGGGAGAGCGAGCCGGCGCGGGTGTTGCCGGGCCATTTCATCGCCGTCGATCCGCAGATCGCCTACGTCGAGCTGATCGTCCGCTTCTTCGACGCCCTCTACAGCACCCGCAACACGCCGATCGCGGCTCGCTACGCCTCGGTGACCCGGGCGGTCATGGCCCAGCTCGTGATGGACGATCTGCGCGATCTGCTGCACCTCGGTTTGCCGACCAACACCTTTCGGGTGGTCTACAACTGCCTGGTGGTGGCCAAGAAGCTCGCCGCCGGCACCGTGTCCCAGACCGAGCTGGAAGACCGCCTGCGCAAGATCTTCATCCGCAAATCCCACCAGAAGAAACACCCCCGCCGCCGTAGCCGGGTCGCGGTGCTCGAAGGCCTGTCCCTGGCCAAGGACGTCGATACCGAAGAAGAGGCGGCGGAGATGTCGAAGCTGGAGGGCTCGCCGGACTCCGACCGTACCTGACGGCCTGGCTGCCCGGAGCCCGAGTGGTCAGTTGACCAGGTCAAGTGGTCATGTCATAGTGGTTTCGATATGAAGACCGTTCCCATTTCAGAATTCAAGGCCAAGTGCATTGCTCTCCTGCGGCAGGCCCAAAGCACTGGAGAGCCCGTTCTGGTGACCCGGAGAGGAGTCCCATTGGCCCGGGTCGAGCCGCTGACCGAAAACACCAAAGAGCGGCCCCTGGGGCTCTTTCGTGGCCGGATGGAGATCCTCGGCGATATTGTGGATTCGGCTTTCGAAGATGATTGGGAAGAGCTGGCTTGAGCTTTTTGCTCGACACCCACGTCTGGATCTGGTCTCAACAAGCTCCGGAAGAGCTCGGTCCCAGGGCGAGTCGAGTCCTTTCCGATCCGGACTCCCGGCTCTGCATTTCTCCGATCTCGACTCTGGAGATTGCCCGGTTGAACGCGGGGGGGCGGATCAAGTTGCGTGGGAGAGTCGAGGACTGGGTGCGAGATACCTTCGAAGCGATGCGGTGTCAGACGGTAGAGATCAGTCACACGATCGCCTCTGAGGCGTATTTGCTGCCCGATGAGCTTCACCCGGATCCGGCCGACAGGATTCTCGTCGCTACCGCGCGAGAGCACAACCTGACTCTGCTGACAGCGGATCGGAAGATCCTGAGCTACCGGCACGTCGAAAGCCAAGACGCCAGAGCTTGAGGCCCGGAGCCTACGAGACTCGGGGAGGCGCGGAGAGAGCTCTTCTCCGCGCCGAGGTTCCTCGTGGCTCAGGCGAGGGCCGCCAGAGAGCCGGCGACGAGGTCGAATTCCTTGGTCAGGAAGGGGCCGGAAGGCCGGGTCGGGTCGGCGTAGGCGGCCGGTGAGGTGAAGATCTGGAAGTCTTCTTCCCGGCCGGTGACCTCCGGAAAGCCCGTGCCGAACGTGTCGATCTCGCGCAGGAAGCCGAAATCACCCCAGCGCGGAGTGTCGGGCAACCTCCGGACCGGACGCAGACCCAGAGCCACGGTGCGGTGCACCGGCACGCCGTCGCTCCCGGGATCGGGGTTGAAGGCATAGCGGAAGAACAGAACCTGGCCGCGGAGAAACGGTGAGCCCTCGTCGGATCCCTCGAGCTCGAAGACGCCGGTGACTCCCAGATTCGACGTGTAACGCAGGGCGCGCAGCTGCTCGGTGACGGGGTCTCCCTCGTGCTCGGGAATCGATCGCCGGCCGCGCAGCTCCAGGTTGAGGGTCACGGCCTGGGCGAAGGGTGCGGGGCGGGGTAGATCTTTCGGCTCGAGCCGGTAGTACTCGGCACCCGGGGTCGACACGAACGTCGTTGCGGCCACCTTCGAATAGGAATGGAGGGTCTCGAGCTGGATCTCTTCTTCCTCGGTCAGGCCGCCGGGGCCGCGGGTGCTGGTGGTTGCTGGGCTCATGACAGAATCTCCTCGTAGGACGTTTGAAGGATCATGGGAGCTCTCGATCTCCCTTCGAAACCGTCAACGGAAGCGGAGCGAAAAAAAGTGCCAAGGTTCGAAGGGGTGGAGTCTCCGGCCGAGGAGATCGGGCTGCTGCTCGAGGCTCTGAGGCGGGGAGAAGAAGGCGCCTTCGACCGCTTGTTGCCGAGGATCTACGGTGAGCTTCGAGAGGTGGCGCGGGGGCAGCTGCGCCGCCGCCGGCCGGGCCAGACGCTCGACACCACCGCTCTCGTGCACGAGGTCTATCTGCGCCTGGTCGACCAGAAGAGCCGGCAATGGCAGGATCGCGGCCATTTTCTGGCGGTGGCCGCCACGGCCATGCGACACATCCTGGTCGATCACGCCCGTCACCGGGGCGCCAAGAAGCGAGGAGGGGAGGATCGCCAGGTGACGTTTTCCGACGCAGAGCTGGGCCGGGAGACCCCGGTCGACCAGGTACTGGCGATCGACCAGGTGTTGGGCACCCTGGCGGAGGTCGACGGCCGGCTGGCGCGCCTGGCGGAGCTGCGGATCTTCGGCGGTCTGACCTTCGAAGAGGTGGCTCCGGTGTTGGGGGTTTCGCTGCGCACGGTGAAACGCGACTGGCTCAAGGCCAAGGCCTTTCTGCAGCGGTCGCTCGCGGACTGGCGCTGATGTCCCGGGCGGCTCCGGATCCCCAGCGATGGCGGCAGCTGGCCGCGATCTTCGATCAGGTCGTCGAGCACCCGGAGCCCGAGCACGAAGCGCTGCTGGAAAGCCTCTGCGGTGGCGATCCGGAGCTGCGAGACGAAGTGGCGGCCATGCTTCGAGCCTCCGAGGGTAGTGAGCCCCGAGTGCCCACGGTGGCGCTGGAGGGATTCCTCGCCGCCGAGCCCGGGGTCGGAGCGGGCGATTGTCTCGGGCCCTACCGGCTCGAGCGCGAGGTCGGCCGCGGAGGAATGGGGGTGGTCTTCGCGGCTCGGGACACCCGGATCGGCCGCAGGGTGGCTATCAAGGTGCTGCACCGCCCCTCCGATTCCACCTCCGGGCCAGCGAATTCACTCGCGGCCTCCAGAGCCCTGCGAGAGGCGAGGGCCGCATCGGCTCTCGACCACCCCAATCTCTGTACCCTGCTCGATCTGGGGGAAACGGCCTCCGGGTATCCCTTCCTGGTCATGGTGTTCTACGAGGGCGAGACCCTGGCGCAGCGGATCGCCCGTGGGCCTCTCTCGCCGGCAGAAGCTCGAGATTTCGTGAGGCAGCTCGCCAGCGGCCTGGAGAGGGCTCACGAGGCCGGGATCGTGCATCGTGACCTGAAACCCGCGAACCTCCTGGTCACCTCCCGTGGAGAGCTGAAGATCCTGGACTTCGGAGTCGCCAAGCTGCGCCGCGAGGAAAGCCTTACCCGGGCAGGGGAATCTCCCGGTACTCCCGCCTACATGGCGCCGGAGCAGGTCGAGGGGGAGGGGGTCGACCACCGGACCGATCTCTGGGCCGTGGGGGTGGTGCTCTCCGAGATGCTGACCGGTCATCGGCTCTTCGCCGCCGACCATCCCCAGGCGGTGCTCCACCAGATCCGCGCCGCCGACCGGGACCTGCTGGAGAGGATTCCCGCGGATTGCCCCGCCGACCTGCGCCGGGTGCTGGAGAAGACCCTCACCCGGAATCCGGCCGATCGCTACCCATCCGCCGGAGAGCTGCTCGCCGATCTCAGGGGCGATACGCCACGACGGGGCGATGCCCCCGCAGATCCGTGGAGGCGACGAGCCCTGATGCTCGCGATCGCCTCGATGGTGGCTCTGGTCGCCGCGGGTGGGTGGCGCCTGGTGACGACGAATCGCTCGACGCCGGAATCCACCACAGGTGGGTGGCACCTGCCAGGGGGCACCTCGAACGACGGGCTCCGGGCTCCCGCTTCCGCACGGTTGCCTGCCCCGGAGCGAGCAGCGGCCGACGAGCGGCCGAGGCTGGCCGTGTTGCCGTTTCGTAATCTCGGCGGAGTCGAGGAGCTGCAGTGGATGCGGAACGGGATCGCCGAGCTCCTGGCGACCGATCTCTCCCAGTCCGCCGAGCTCGATCTCCTGAGCCCCGCCAGGGTTGCTCGGGTGCTGTCCGCCGCGGAGCTCGACGAAGACGAGCTCGCCGCCTGGGCCGAGCGAGAAGAAATCGAGATCCTGGTCCGCGGAGCCTTCGCCCGGGCCGGCCCGACCCTGCGTCTGGTGCTGTCGGTCGAAGAGGCCCACAGCGGACGGGTGCTCGCCTCGCGGCAGGTCGAAGGGAGAGAAGAGCAGATCTTCTCCTTCGTCGACGAGCTCGCCGCCGCCGTCCGCCGCGGATTCCAGATCGAGCCCACGCCCGGGGCGGAACCGGTGCACGAGGTGACCACCGCCTCCATGGACGCCTGGAGGCTCTATTCCGAGGCGATCGACCTGTATCGGCGAGGCAAGAGGACCGAGGCGCTCGCTCTGCTGGAGAAAGCGGTGGAGATCGATTCCGGCTTCGCCCTGGCCTGGTCGAGCCTGGGGCGTCTGCACAAGAATCTCGGCAACCTGGAAGAGGCCCGGCGATGCTCTACCCGGGCCGTGGAGCTCGCCGAGCGCCTGCCCCTCTCGAGGCGGCACGAGATCGTCGGAGCTCATCACGGGGCCCGGTGGTCGACCCAACCCCTGGCGATCGATGCGTATCGCGCGGCGATTCGCCACAACCCGTACCGCGAGACACCGCGCAACAACCTGGCCAAGATCTACGCAGACCGTGAGCTCTACGCAGAGGCGATCGGCGAGTACCGGGCCCTGCTCGCCCTCGGAACCCGATTTCCCGGCACCACCACCGCCCTGGCCAATGCTCGAGCGGGCCTCGGACAGTTCGAGACCGCCCATCGCCTGTTGCTGGACCTGGCCGAAAGGCACGGCGACAACTGGTCGGTGCAGATGCAGCTGGGCTGGCTGCACACCGAGTGGGGGCGTCTCGACGAGGCCCTGAGCCATCTCGAGCGGGCCGAGGCCCTGCGGCCCGGCGAGCCGTTCTTGCACTACGCCCGCTGGCGGGTCCACACCCTGCGGGAGGACTGGGCCGCCGCGGAGACCGCCGCGCGAGCGCTCGGTGCCCGGCCGGAGCCCTGGGAGCAGTGGCGCGGGGCCGTTTCCCTGGCCAAGATCCGCCTCTTCCAGGGGCGTGACTCGGAGGCTCTGGAGGCCTTCGGCCGTGCCCTGGTCGTTCCGGGGTCGGCACCGGGATTCATCGCCCTCTCTCGGTGCTGGAAAGCGGCTCTGCTGCGTCATCTCGGCGACTTCGAAGGTGCGTACCAGGAATCCCTCCGGGCGAGAGCAGAGGCCGAGGGAGACTGGCCCGAGCTCGAGGCGATCTTCGAGGGCGCTTTGGCGTTGCAGAGCCTGGGGCGCGAGGTCGAGGTCGAGACGCTCGTCGAAGAGCTGGAGTCACGAGCCGTGGCCGACCCCAACCCCGTCCAGCAGCGTCAGGTCTGGTTGCTGCGCGGTCTGCTCGCCCTCGCCCGAGGTGAGCCGGAACCGGCGCTCGGTGCCCTTACGAGAGCCGAGGAGCTGCTCCCGCCCCGAGGAGTGGAGTTCCACTGGTACGTCTATCCGCAGCACGGAACCGTGTGGTCGGCTCTCGGCCGTGCCCACCTCGCACTGGGGGATCCCGAGTCCGCGAAGCCCTGGCTCCGGCTGGCGGCCTCGAGCGGCTCCGAGCGGCTGGAATCCCCCTTGCCCTACCGGGAGAGTCGGCGGATTCTGGGAACCCTGACCCCCTGACCCTCTGTCTCGAAACGGGAGAGGGGGAGGCGGAGTAGACCGAGGCGAATCGGGAGAGAGCGGGAGTGGTGGTCGGGGCCCCTACCTCCCGCGTTCGATGGCGGGCAGATAGCCGTTCGTGACGTAGTCGCTGACCATTCGGCAAGCGGAGAACTGCGGGGTCAGGGTTCGCATCGCTTCTTTCATGGCGCGGATCCAGGCCCTGGGCAGGCCGGCGGCGTCGCGGTCGAAGTATTGCGGGACGATCTTGGATTCGAGGGTCTCGTAGAGCGAGGCCGCGTCTTCGGAGTCCTGCCGGCTCTCGTCTTCGTAGTGGTGGTCGTTGCCGATCACCCAGCCGTTCGAGCCGTTCCAACCTTCGGGCCACCAGCCGTCGGAGATGCTGAAGTTCAGGCCGCCGTTCATCGCGACCTTCTGGCCGCTGGTGCCGCTGGCCTCCATCGGGCGCCGGGGTGTGTTGAGCCAGACATCGACCCCTTGCACCAACATGCCGCCGAGGCGGATGTCGTAGTTCTCGAGGAAGATCACCTTGCCGTGGAAGGTATCGCTCCGGCTGAGCTCGAAGATGTGTTGGATCAGATCTTGCCCCGGTCGATCGGCGGGATGCGCCTTGCCGGCGAAGATCATCTGCACCGGCCGCTCTTCGTTCGAGAGCAGGGTCTGCAGGCGGTGGAGGTCCGAGAACACCAGGCTGGCTCGTTTGTAGGTGGCGAAGCGGCGGGCGAAGCCGATGGTCAGGGCCTGTGGGGCGAAGATTCCACCGATGGCCCGGAGCTCGTCGGGAGAGGAGCCGAAGCGGGCGAGCTGGTCTCGCAGGCGGGAGCGAGAGAAACGGCCGAGGCGTTCCTTCTGCGCCTGGTGAGCCGCCCAGATTTCTTCGTCGGGAAGCTCGAGCAGCTTTTCCCAGGCTCCGGGATCGAGCAACAGATGCTCCCACTCCGGGTCGAGGCGGCGGCGTAGCAGCTGCTGGATCTCGGGTCCCAGCCAGGTGCCGGCATGCACTCCGTTGGTCACGGCGCGAATCGGCTGCTCGGAGTCGAAACCCGTACGTCCCTCGAAGAGATGGCGCCACATGTCGCTGGTGACCTCGGCGTTGAGCTTGCTGACTCCGTTCACCCAGCTCGTGGTGCGGATGGCGAGGGCCGTGAGGTTGAACGACGGATCGTGTTCGTTGGCCCGACCGAGAGCGAGCAGCTCGTCCATGGAGAACCGGCAACGGTCACACCAGGCCTGGAAATACTTGCGGATCAGCTGCTGGTCGAACTGCTCGTTGCCGGCGGGCACCGGAGTGTGAGTGGTGAAGATGGAGTTGGCCTTCAGCCGTTCGAGGGCGGCGGCGGGACTGGCGCCTTCGGTTACCACCGAGGTCCGGAGCCGCTCGAGTTGCAGGAAGGCACTGTGCCCTTCGTTCAAATGCCAGGCGGAAGGCTCGATCCCCAGGGTCGCGAGGGCGCGGACCCCTCCGATTCCGAGCACGATTTCCTGGGCCAGGCGCATCTCCCGGCCGGCGACGTAGAGCTGGTGGGTGATGGGCCGATCGGCGGGATCGTTCTCGGGCACGTCGGTGTCGAGCAGCAGCAGAGGAATTCGGCCGACATGGGCGACCCACACCCTGGCCTTGATCTCGCGCCCGGGAAAGGGCACCGAGATCAGTAGATCCTGGCCGGTGGCGCCGACCACGGGTCGTAGGGGAAGACGTGTGAAGTCGTAGGTCGGGTAGCTGTGCTGCTGATTCCCGTCCGCATCGAGCGTCTGTTGGAAGTAGCCGTGACGGTATAGGAGACCCAGGGCGACGAAGGGAAGCCCCAGGTCGCTGGCCGCCTTGCAGTGGTCGCCACTGAGCACACCGAGGCCGCCGGAGTAGATGGCGAGGGATTGGTGCAGGCCGTATTCCATGGAGAAATAGGCGATGAGCTGAGAGTCTCGGGAACCGTATTGACGCTGGAACCAGGTGGCTCCTTCGGGGCCGATCCGGCCGGTGTCATAGGTGAGGAGGTACTCGTCGAAACGCTGGGTGACCTCGTGGTAGCGGCTCAGGAAGGCTTCGTCTTCCAGGAGCGCGTACCACTGCCTCGGTGCCACGTTGATCAACAGCTGTACCGGATTGCGGTACAGCGCCCACTTTGCGCTATCGATGTGATTGAACAGGTTGCGCGCTTCCGGAGTCCAGGTCCACCAGAGGTTGTAGGCCATCTCGTAGAGACGCTCGAACTCGCGGGGCAGCTCGATTTCCGCCACATGTTTGATCGGGATTCGCTGTCGCAGGGGCAGTTCCATGTCGTTTCCTCGGATTCGATGCTCTCGGAGAACCCGAGTTGCACCGTACAGTATGCGCTCTGGACGGATCCTGACGGGAGGCGCCTGGGTTCCATCTGGCTCCGGATGAAGAACAGGTGGCCGAGCGGCGATTTCTACCACAGGTTTCGCCGAGAGCCTCCGATCGGATCGACCCTGGCCCGTCTCGACTTCGCCCCTGTTCCGGCCGAATTGCCCTCGGCCGGGTAGTGGTGACCACCATGGTAGTCTTGTAGTATGCCGTGTTCTCTGGATTCGATTCCATCTAGCAAACGGATCCTTGTTGTTTCGCACATCGTAAGACAGGGATCTCAGGATCCTGAAAAAACTTTCTATTCTCGGGGCCAGTGGCCGGAGTAGGGCATCTTGCCCGAGCTCGAAACGAGGGAGGAGAACGAGACCATGCCCGATCCTTCGGCCGGTAATCCTCATACGGGCCCTGTTTTCGTGGGCCGGGAGAGCCTCGAGGCTTCCAGGGCGAGTCTGCTGCACATCGCGAGCCTTCTGCAGACTGCCGAAGACTGTTTCGCCATCTACAACGCAGACCTCGCGGGCCGCACGGCCCTCGCTCGCAGTGTTGTCGACAAGGCCCAATGGGTCGTCACCAAGACCCTGCTCGAGCTGCAGCTGGATCGCCTGGTGGAGACCGATTCCTGGGAGCACCCGATCCAGGTGCTCGAGCGTCCGCGGCCCTCACTCGCAGATCTGCTCCGGGTCTGCGACGAGAGAATCGAGCGATCGGAAGCCGAGGGCAAACGAGCGCGATTGATCGTAGTTCGCGAGAAGATCGATCGCGCGCTGCGCATTGCGGACAGTGCACGCCGACGCCGTACCCGGCGAAGGAAGGGAGGCTCTTGACCCGAGACAGTGGCACAGGCAGAGGCTCGCGAGAAATCCTGGGTCTGATGCCGGCAGCCGGCCGGGCGTCGCGTCTGGGTGAGATCCCTTGTAGCAAGGAAATCCTGCCGCTCGATCTCGGCGATGGCCAGGGTCCTCGGCCGGCTTGTCAGCCTCTGCTGGAAGGTTGGGCAGCCGCGGGAATCGGCCGGGCCATGATTCTGCTACGGCCGGGCAAGTGGGATATCCCTGCCGCCCTGGGGAGCGGCGAGAGTCACGGCCTGGACCTCGGGTACCTGCTCGCGGAGGACTCTCTCGGTGTTCCCGATACCCTCGATCGGGCCTACCGGTGGTCGCGGGGCAGTACCATTGCCCTGGGTTTTCCCGACATCTTGTTACGACCCCACGATGTGTGGAGCCGCCTCGTGGAGTTCCACGATTCTCACTCGGAGGCAGTGAGCCTGGGGCTCTTCCCGACCCGACAGACCTGGAAGACCGACATGGTGGCGCTGGACGCCGGGGATCGGGTGCGCGACATCGTGATCAAGCAGAGAGACTGTGAGCTGCGCTGGACCTGGTCGATCGCCCTCTGGGATCCACCGTTCACCGAGCTCTTGCACGGCTGGTGGCGGCAGAACCGGGAGGAGGCCGGGGCTCGCGAGCTCTACATCGGCGATGCCCTGCGGGCCGGTATTGGTGCAGGGATCGTACCCCTCGGCTTGCGTTTCGAAGGGGGAGCCTTCCTCGATATCGGCACACCCGAAGACCTCGCCCGTGCCGGTCGTCCCGATGCCTTCAGCGGTGCAGAGAGCGCACCTCGATGCTCTTGAGCTCGATCTTGGAGATCGGTCGCATACGGGTCGAGACGAAGCTCGGATCGATGTGGTCGACCCGCAGACCTTTGCCCTCGGCGCCCAGGTTCTCCTGGTCGAAGAAGAGCAGCCCGCCGACTCGCCGATGATCGAGAGCGCGGCGGAAGCGTAGGCCGCCGGGATCTCCTTCGTAGCTGTAGGCGAATTGTTCGATCTGGCCGGTCTCCGGATCGAGCCAGTACATGTACTCGTCCGCGGCGTCGGTGCTCGAGCCGGGTGAAAAAGTGACCTTCACCTTCTGCAGCATTCGCCCGTTCCAGTCTTCCGTGCCCAGCTCTTCCGCGAGCACGCTCGGGTCGTCGAGGCGATGGGGAAGGAAGCAGAAGTAGATCCGGGCCATGGCCCAGTCCTTGTATGCCTGGGCCTGTTCGGGAGCAACGGGCACGACCTCTCCCGCCTGTCGTACCTCGAGGCTCTGGTTGGTCCAGTGCACGGTGCGTTCCCCGCCACGAGTACGGCCGGTAACGCGGTAGTCGAACCGATCTCCGTCCACCTCGGCGCGGACCTGTGAGCATCCCGACTTGGAGCAGATCTCGAGCTCGGTGACCGAAGAGCGGTAGAGCTCGCCGCCGTGATGCTCGATCGCCCGATCGATCACGGTGGAGTGTTCGGCAGGAGTGGCTCCCGCGGAGCTCGAGCTCACGAGGAGCAAGACCGCGATGAGGTAGTGAGGCTTGTCGCCGAGGCCTGATAGTACTCGCATGCACCGATCCTAACGCTGCATCGGGTCGAACGCCAGGGCCGGGTCTCGGAGTCGACAACGGGGCTACGCCGTCAATCTTCTCCAGGCGAGTCCGCCTCAGGTTCGTCGAGCTCGCGGGTCTGCTCTTTGGCGGGTGTGGCGGGCTGCTCGGTCGGTTTCCCCGCCTTCTGCTGGGGAAACTTGTAACCGAGCCCACGCAGGGTGAGCACATACCGGGGTTTCTTGGGCGAGATCTCGATCTTCTGCCGCAGCCGGTACACGTGGGTGCGCAGAGCCTCCTCGAAGACCTCCTGCATCGGCCACAGACGCCGGAGCAGGTAGTCGGTCTGCACCGGCCGGCCGGCGCTCCGCATGAGGATGTAGAGGAGCTTGGTCTCGGTGGGGGTCAGGTCGACCCGCTTTCCCTCGACGATGACCTGGCGCTTGGCGAACTCTACCGACAGGCGGTCGTCGATCCTCACCATCGGATCCAGTGTGTAGTTGTAGTCACCGATCCGGCGCAGCAGACGCCGGACCCGGGCCACGATTTCCGAGGGGTTGCTCCTCTCCTTGCGAATGTAGTCTTCCGCGACGTCGTCGATGGCCCCGACCACGGTATTCGGATCCTCGACCGAGGTCAGCATGATGATCGGCAGGTCGATGTACTCCTGGATCTGGTGAGCCAGCTTGAGTCCGCTGAGGCCGGGCAGATTGATATCGAAGAGGGCCAGGTGAGGAAGGCCGCGCTTGTCGAGAATCTGCAGGGCTTCCTCGGCGGAAGCAGCGGGCCAGACCTCGTAGCCAGCTTTTTCCAGGGCGGTCTGTGTGAGGAGTCGGTTCGAGGGATCGTCCTCGACCGTGAGAATCTTCTGGCGTGTCTGGCCTGTAGGCCAACTACCGCGAGGCTGATTCATTCTCGGCTCCCTAATGAAATGAAACGAGAGAATTTTCCCCGACGGTGACTACCCTGGGATGCAATTCCGTTGTCGAGACGATTTCGAGATCAAAAATGAAAATAGACTGGAAAAAGAACTCGAACGACTATCCTAAGCGGAAGAGCCTTGATGCGCAAGGATCACCGGGCCCGGGGACTTCCGAAGCCTCCTCCCCTTCCGCAGTCTGGTCGCACTCTGGGATTCGGCAATTCTTTGGTTCCCCGGACCCGGATCAAGATCGGGAGTCTATCCGGTGACGGGCGTCGAGCTCGACTCGAGATTTTGCGATCCTCTCTAGTCTCGATTCATCTCGGGTCCCGCAAATCATCAATAAAAAGCCTTGTCGATTCCCTCGAGCGTTTCTCCTCTGGCCGCGTCGGCGATGGAGAGGGAGAGGATCCGGTCTCTCTCCACGGGAACGAGCAGTAGAGTTGGGCGACCCGGATCGAAGGTAAGCCCGAACTCTCCCTGCCGATCACTCGAAGATCGGGCGGTGATTTTCTGGTTGATCACCAGAACCACCTCGTGAAACACCACCGGACGCATCGGGTCGTTCGAAGCCGTGAGCTGGCCGGTGGCCCGGGTCGATCCCGAAGCCGTCTCGAGGCGGAGGTCGAGGCAGAGACCCTCGGCACGAAAGAGCATGTGACGGGAGAGCTCCAGGGGCGAGCCCTTGGTGTGGCCGTCCTGCATGGGACCGGTGTCGAATAGCAGGCTGACCGGAAGGGGTCTGCGACGTTGCAGTGATTCGAGAGTGTTCATCTCTTCGCCCTACCAGGGCCGCGTTCATCGCCCTGGTATCGGGCCGGGGCGACTGGCCCCGTGCATCACGGATTACACGGGATGAAGATCACGATCGAAATAGCGACGAAGAGATTTCCGGAAGATTTTCTCGAAAAAATAGTAAGAGATTGCGTGACCCGCGCTCGGCAGTCCGGGCGCGAGTCGAATGGCCGGATCAGGCTCCGGTGGGGCGGGCGTTCACCGCCAGGACTCCCGAGAAGGAGCCACGGTACGCCCATGCGAGGAAGATGTTGAAGACCAGGGTCGCCACCGCGACCGCCATGTTGGCGGGATCGAGGAACAGGTGGTAGAGGAAGATGTTGACCACGATGGGCGCCAGGAGGGTGAGGCCGAGGGGCACGAGACGACCGGCGAGCAGCATCAGGCCTCCGACGATCTCGACGAGCTTGATCACCGGGAACATGTAGCCGGTGGCGGCGAGGGCTCCCAGGAAAGCGGCCCCGGCCGGCGGCGCTTCCGGTGGCGGCAGGAACTCCAGGAAACCGTTGAGGCCGAAGACGGTGAAGATCAACCCTTGCAGGATACGGACGCCCAGCACTGCTTTTTGCATCTCGATGCTCCTTTTTTGGGAATGGCCGCTCCGCGCGGGGCTCGGCCACGGGAGAGGAAGCCGGCGTCGGCCGGCTCCGCGATCCGAAGGAGAGAGCTCTCGGGCGTTGCTCGCCCGAGCTCCCGGATCGATGATCAAGATCGGGTACGTGCCCCGAAGCTTATCAGCTCCTTCGCGGTGCGGGTCCCGCCGGTGATCAGCGCCGAACCCGAACCGGGTAGTCCGGGCGCGGAATCTCGGGATCCGTGTGGGACTCCAGGGCCTCGAGAGCGATCTCGATCGCCCGCTCGAGCTGCGGATCTCGCCCTTCGGCGATCGCCGCCGGCCACTGCTCGACCTCGACGTCGGGTGGCACTCCTTCGTTCTCGACCCGGAATCCTCCTTCGGAGTAGAAGGCGAGGTTGGGAGCGGTGATGAAGCCGCCGTCCAGGAGAGACGGGAATCCGAGAATTCCCACCAGGCCTCCCCACGTCCGTTTCCCGACCAGGGTCCCGAGCTCGAAGCGACGGAACATCCAGGGCAGGAGGTCGCCGCCCGAGCCGGCGGTCTCGTCGATCAGCATGACCTTCGGTCCCTGGATGGCACCCAGTGGGGTCTCCAGGTCTTCTCCATAACGCATGGCCCAGCGGCTGATGACCGGGCGGCGCAGGATGTCGATGTAGTAGTCGGCCACCAGGCCCCCGCCGTTGTGGCGCTCGTCCACGATGATCGCCTCTTTGTGGGCCTGCGGAAAGAAGTAGCGTTTGAAGTAGGTGTGGCCCTGGGTGGCGGTATCGGGTACGTGCACATAGGCGACCCGGCCGCCGGTGGCTTCGTCGACTCGCCGCAGGTTGCCTTCTACCCAGTCGCGATTGCGCAGGGCGAGCTCGTTGTCGAGCGGCACGACGGTGACCGTCCGTCCGTCTTCGCCGTCGGGATGGGGGCCGACGGTGATCTCCACGTTCTTGCCGGCGGTGTTCTCGAAGAAGCGGTGGAGATTGGCGGGTGGGCGGACGTCCTCCCCTTCCACCGCCAGGAGGTAGGAGCCTGCCTCCACCTCGACTCCCGGCTCGGTGAGCGGGGAGCGCAGGTCGGGGTTCCAGCTCAGGCCGCCGTACACCTTGGAGATCCGATACCGTCCCTCGTGGACCTCGAAATCGGCCCCGAGCAATCCGCCGGGAATCGATTCCGGATCTTCGAGCTGGTCTCCTCCACCCGTGCGATGGTGCCCTACGGCCAGCTCGGAGCACATCCAACGGATCACCCGGGTGAGGTCGTTGCGGGAGCTGAGATGGGCCAGGAACGGGGCGTACTTCTCCCGCATGGCCGGCCAGTCGGCGCCGTGCATGCCGGGGTCGTAGAAGTAGTCGCGATTGATTCGCCACGCTTCGTGGAAGATCTGCTTCCATTCGGCCACCGGATCGATCTTGACCTCGACCCCCGAGAGGTCGAGCGTTCCCGCGCCCGGCTCGGATTTGCCGGCTTCGGTCAGGGCGAGCCCTTCGGGTCGGCGGAGCAGGAGCTTCCCCAGGCCGCTGGCGAGCCGGAAATCGTTGATTCCCTCGGCCAGGGTCTCGGCCTTCCGGGTGGCGAGATCGAAACGCATCAGGCGTCCGGGCGGGCGTCCGAAGAGGGTCGCGCCGTCGGTCTCGAGGTAATAGATCTGTCCCTCGGCTCCGGGGGTCAGGAGATGGCGCGAGGCGGCTGGCAGCGGGAGATCGAGAATGCGCTCGTGCAGGCCGTCGAAATCGATCACCAGCGGTGCGTCGTCGTCCGTCTCCGTCTCCGTCTCCGCTTTCCCGTCCTTCGCCTCCTCGGATGCCCCGGGTTTCGACTCCTCCTCGTCGCTCCCTCGGCGCAGGGGAGAAGGCTCGCCCTTGGCCAGCACCGCGAGGTAGAGATGAGAGCTCAGCTCCATGTCCTGCCCGGATTGGGCGAACCAGGTGCGCACCGGGCCGGCGTCGGTGGAGGCGAGGAAATAGAGATATTTGCCGCTGACGTCGAACACCGGCTCTCCGACGTCGGCGAGGCCCTCGGTCACGGAGTGAGAATTGCCGCTGGTGAGCTCGTAGAGGAAGACCTGCTGATGGTAGGTCCGGGTGTTTCGGGTATAGGCCAGCCATTGCGAGTTCGGCGACCAGGCATGGTGAAGGGTATTCACCGGTCCGTACATGGTTTCCGACGACACCTTTGTGACCATCCCGCTGCCGAGGTCGATCCAGTACAGGGAACGGGAGTTGTCGGTATAGCTGATCTTCTCGCCATCGGGCGACCACCTGGGGCTCTCGTAGAACCCGGCACCACCGAGGGGGAACGACTCGATCTCGCCAGCACCGTCTTGGGGGCTCACCACCAGCTCGTATTCGCCCGAGCGGTCGGAGAACCAGGCGATCCGGTCTCCTTTCGGCGACCAGATCGGGCTGCGGTCGTTGGCGCCCGGCGACTGGCTGAGGTTGCGCGGATCCCCTTTCTTCGCCGGCACGGTGACGATCTCGCCCCGCAGCTCGAGGACCGCGCGGGAGCCGGAGGGAGAGAGGTCGCCGGATCGAACCTCGCCGAAGCCGCCTTCCCAGCGGGGTCGGCGCTCGGTGAGCTCTGCCGCCACAGCGATCCGGAGGCGGCGGGAAGCGCTCGTGGCGAGATCGAAGAGGTGCAGATACCCCGCCCGTTCGTAGATCAGCTCGTTCGTCGCACCGCTGGCTGCGAGGTCGAGCACCGGGAAGTCGTCGTAGTCCGTGAGGGGCTCGACCGTTTTCGTCGCGAGGTCGAAGCGGTAGAGGTTGAATGCACCGTCGCGGTCGGAGCGAAAGTAGATCGAGTCACCGACCCACTGTGGCGAGGTGTCGTTGGCGCCACCTTCGGGGCGGGGAATCTCCTCCACCGAGAGGTCCGCGAGGTCGAGAATCCAGAGCCGTGCGGTGGTGCCGCCACGGTAATTCTTCCACTGCTCGAAGGCGTTGCCCTGGGGCTGGTAGACGAGGTGGGTGCCATCGGGGGAGAGGGCCGCCGCCGAGGCGTGGGGAATCGGAAGCCGGTCGGGCATGCCGCCGTCGACCGAGACCTGGAAGATCTGCTCGTGCCGCCGGGTATAGACGGCTCTGGCGGAGAGGAAGAGCACCGACGAGCCATCGTGGGTGAAACCGAGGACGCGGTCGTCTCCCGGATGATAGGTGAGGCGTTTCGGTGCACCGCCACCCGCGGGCATCAGGTAGACGTCGACATTGCCGTCGTATTCGGCGCTGAACGCGAGGCGGCTGCCGTCGGGCGAGAAACGAGGCCGCGACTCCCGGCCCGCGTGGGTGGTCAGCTGCCGCCCGACGAGGGAGCCCTCCGGCCGGCGGTCGGCGACCCACAGATCGTCGGCGTAGGAGAAGGCGACACGGGTTGCGCTCAGGGCGGGCTCCGCGAGGAGCCGGGTATCCTCGGGATCGACGGCGTGGCTCGCGCCCGGGCCGGCTGTCGTGAGCAGGGTCGCCAGAGAGAGGGCGGTCAGGACGGTTCGTAGGCGGCTGCGCATCTGAGTCTCCTGCATGCTCGGGACCACGAGGCGGGCCGCGGCCGGCGAGCCCGGGTCGGGTGGAGTCGGGTCTGGGGAACCACTAGATACGCAGTGTATCCGTCGCGGTTTTGCTTTGGTTGGTTTCAGCCCACGAGGCCGGCCCGGTGCAGGAACTCGTTGGCGAAGAGATGCCGGAGCTCGGTCGTCGGCAGGAGGCTGCGCCGTGCCTCGAGCCAGCGGTCGACCCGCTCACCGTACATGTGGCGCAGGCGCCCGGTTGCGAGGTGCAGATCGTTGAGCTTGCCCCAGTGGAAGGTGAAGGGAATGCCGGCGTCCTCCAGCCGGCGCCAGAAGCGCCGGTAGGTGGTGAGCACCCGGTTGGACCGCGGTCCGTCGATCTCCAGCACGCAGGTCTGGGGTGCATGGCGGGTGAAGGCCAGGGTGGCGGACGAGCCCTTGACGTAACGCAGCGCCATGGTCACGGGCACCTGGTCGTCGCGCACCTGCCCGAGAGCGATCTCGAAGGCTTCCCGCACCCGCCCGAGGGGCAGGCCCACCGCGCTGCTGGCGCTCTTTCCGCGTACCGCGGTGTCGGTGAAGATCTCGCCGTGGGTGCCGCACACCTTCTCGTAGGGTTTGTAGAGCTGGCGAATCAGGGTGCCGGTCAGCGCGGGGGTGAGCGCCGGAGCGATATCGGTGAGGGTTCCCATGACCTCGAGAGCGCCGTCGCCGGGTTTGAGCTGGCCGAAGGTGGGTGCCTGGCAGCCGTCGCCGAGCTCGTTCTTCTTGTACATCGCCACGAAGTAGATCCCGTCGTCGATGGCGAAGGGATTGACGAAGAACTGGAAATGGTGCGGCCGGACGCCGGGCAGGGGCATGTCGAGCCCCGAGAAGTCGAGCTCCTCCATCGCCTTCCAGACGCCGTCGTCGATCGGTACGAAGCGCCGGTAGGCTTCGAGGAAGAAGAGATCCGTGGTCTCGATGACCACCCCGTGCACGATCCCGAAGCTGCCGAGGCCCACCAGGGCCGCGGCGAACCATTCGTCGTCGCGCACCAGCTCGGCGTCGAAGGCGCCGGGAAGCCGATCGTCGACCACCGGGGCCGAGGCCCGTTCGAGCCACACGCTGCGTCCGGGCGAGACGATCAGGTGGATGGCGACGACATAGTCGGGCACGGCCCCCACGTCGATCGCCGCGCCGTGGGTGCCCGTCGACATGGCGCCGACGATGGTCTGGCCATTGCTGGCACCGGAGGTCTGGAGGCTCTGGCCCTTGGCGAACAGGTAGTGGTTCAGGTCGGCGATCGAGTTTCCACACTGCACGAAGGCCAGATGCTCCGCGTCGCCGGGGTAGTCGGCATGGGTCTGGCCGGTCTGGATCTGGAAGCGGTAGCTCAAGGGCCGGGTGTTCAGCAACACTCCGTCCGTGGTGCCGACCTTCGAATACGACCAGCCGGCGCCCTTGCCACGCAGGGTCTGGCCGGCTGCCAGGGCCTCGCCGATCGCGGTCTGGAAACCGCGGGTCGTGGCGTTGTAACCCGCGACCGAGGAATGGCCGGGCTGGCCGTTCCATACGTTGACCAGCTTCTGGACCGGGTGGGTGAATTCGTGCCAGCTGGTCCAGCGCTTCTTGCCCGTGTCCTGGAAGAGAGGCTCGAGGGAATCGGGAGACGCCGGCATGATCATTCTCCTCCCGTGCCGGGGAGAGGAATGTCGCCTTCCGTCGGGTTGACGGGAGCGCAGACCCAGGAGATCCTCTTCGGCGATGCGAGACCCAGAGTAGCGAGGGTCAAGAGATCGAAGGCGAGATTGCTTTCCATCGTCACCTCCACCAGGGCATCGGAAGGGCAGTCGACCTCGGGCTGTGCCGGCGCCAGGCCCCAGGCGAAGGACCAGGCGATCTGCTGGTGATTGGTCACCCCGACCTCCTGCGGTACCTGCACCCGGTAGGTCGAGCAACTCACGGCAAAGAGCAGGAGCAGCCCTCCTGCACCGGTACGCATGCGACGTTCTCTGCGTTTTCCAAACATGGTCTTTCCCTCCTCCTAGTCTGACGGACTACATTCACTCTACTTTGTCAGAATTTCGACCCGTGCTCGTGAGAGTCGGCGTTCCTGGAACCAGGTCGAGCGGGTCAAAGAGGACCGTGCCGAAGAGCCTTCGGAACACAGCGCCAGGAGAGTGATCGAAGCCGCCCGCAGCCGACGCGACCCTTCGAGACGGCTCAATCTTCTCGCAAAGCCTCCATCGGGTCGATTCGGGTGGCCCGCCAGGCGGGCAAGAGGCTGCTGAGAAGGGCGACGAGCAGGAGCCCGAGGGAGACGGCGAGGAAGGTGACGGGGTCGAAGGCCTCGACCCCGTGCACCAGGCCGGCGAGGATCTTGCTCAGCAGGCGGGTCAGGAGCATCGCGAGCACGAGGCCGGCAGCGACTCCCAGGGCGGAGGTCTTCAGGCCCTCGCCGAGCACCAGTCGCAGGATGTCGAGGCGCCTGGCGCCGAGGGCCCGCCGCACGCCGATCTCTCCCCGGCGCCGCGACACGGAGTAGGACATCACACCGTAGATGCCGATCGCGGCGAGGGCCGCGGCGAGGGCACCAAAGAGCAAGAAGAGAGTGAGATTGAGCCGCGAGCCGGCGAGGGCCGACTCGACCATCTGCTCGCTGGTGCGGATCTCGGCGATGGGCTGCTCGGGATCGATGGCGGCGAGGGCCGAGCGCAGGGCGGAGGTAGTGCCGGCGAGATCGAGGTCGCTCTGCACCACCAGGCCCAGCTCTTCCACCGGATGTTGGCTGTAGGGCAGGTAGAGCTGCTCGAAGCTCTCCACGTCGAAACCCGTGTGTTTGACCGGCGCCACCACGCCGACCACCGTGCGCCAGGCGTCGCGCCCGGGAGCGAGGAGCTTGAGCCGCTGGCCCACCGGGTCGCGGTCGGGCCACAGGCGGCGGGCCGTGGCGCGGTCGATGATCACCACCGGCTCGGTGGTCTCGCGGTCGAGCTCGGTGAAGAATCGGCCCGATTCCAGCCGCAGCCCGAGCGTCTCGAACAGGTCGGGGCTCACCATTCGCCAGCCGAGCCCGGGGCCCGGATTCTGAGGATCGCCTCCCTCGGCCAGGACCCTGCCGCCCTGCCACGAGGTTCCCAGGGGGAGCTGCGAGATCAGCCCGCTGCGGCGGATCCCCGGCACATCGGCCAGCTCCTGGCGTAGGCGATCGTAGAACCCCCGGCGGCTGGCATCGTCGCGGTAGCTGGTCGCCGGCAGGAAGAGCTGAGCGGTCACCAGGCCTTCGGTGCGAAACCCCGGGTCGACCGCTTCGAGATGGTGGACGGTGCGCAACATCAGGCCGGCGCCGATCAACACCGCCACGGCCAAGGCGACTTCGAGCACCACCAGGGCCTTCTGCAAGGGATGCCGTCGGGCACCGGCGGCGGTGCGGCCCCCCGCCATCAGAGCGCCGCGGAGATCGGTGCGGCTGCCGAAGAATGCCGGGGCGAGGCCGAAGAGCAGACCCGTGGCCAGGGCCGCGGCCATGCAGAACGCGAGCACCGGGAGGTCGATCCCCACCTGATCGAGGCGCGGCAGACGACCGGCGAGAGCCCGGCTCAGGAAGCGCAACCCGCCAACGGCGAAGAGAATGCCCAGCACGCCACCTGCCAGGGCCAGGAGCAGGCTCTCGGCGAAGAGCTGGCGAATCAGGCGAGGGCGCCCGGCGCCGAAGGCGGCGCGCAGGGTCATCTCCTTTTCCCGCCCGGTGGCCAGGGCCAGGAGCAGGTTGGCGACGTTGACACAGGCGATCAGTAGCACCAGGACGACGGCGCCGAGAAAGGCCAGGAGGCGGCCTTCGACGCGGGTGGTCATCATCTCGCGCAGGGAAGTCAGGTCGAGGCCCCAGGATCCGTCGGCGGGGTAGAGGTCGGGATGGTCCTGGATGAAGCGATTCTCCAGGGTCGTGAGATGGTCCCGGGCCGACGCGAGGTCGAGCCCGTCGCGCAGCCGGGTCAGGGCGCACCCCGCGCATGTGTCGAGGAACCGCGGGGTTGGGAACGAGGGGCACCCACAGCTCGGCACCCGGGGGCATCGAAGCGAACCCCTCGGGCAGCACCCCGATCACCGTGTGGGGACGGCGGCCGAGGGACATTGTCCGCCCCAGGATCTGCTCGTCGCTGCCGAAGGCCCGGCGCCACAGGTCGTGGCTCAGCACCACCACCGGGTCGCCGGCCGCTTCTTCTTCGGCGGTAAAGGTCCGTCCGATGCGGGGCTCGACGCCGAGCAGGGGAAAGAGGTTGCTGGTGACCCGAGCGCCCAACAGGCGTTCGGGAGGATCCCCGTCGGTCCAGTTGAAGTACCACAACAGAAGCCCGCTGACCTCGTCGAAGACTCCGGTCTCCTGCTTCAGGTCGAGGTACTCCCAGCCCGAGACCGGCGAGCGTGGAACCCGAGCGTTGGAGAAACGGTTCCACAGCACCGACACCTGCTCGGCATTCTCGTAGGCCAGCGGCTCGAGGAGCACACCTTTCACCAGGCTGAAGACGGAGGTGGTGGCGCCAATACCCAGCCCGAGACAGGCCACCGCCGCCGCAAAGAGGAGCGGCTGTTTGCGAAAAATCTTGACAGCGAAGCGCAGGTCGCGGACCAGCCCATCCATCGGTGGATTCTCCGGAGCAACGATCAGGGAACCGGCTCGTGCAAAAACCTCACGGCCCGCACGGAGCGCTGGACGAAGAGAGACGAAAAACCACTGGACTTTTCTTTTGGGCAAAGGTTATATATGTTTTTGTCCGAATAAGCCAGATCTACCATCTATTGAGGAAAAGGGAGCTACTCCTGGCCAGAACGCCTGGGCGTTCCTGCGGTTTCGCTCTTTCCGGGAGCCGTTGGCGCAGCTTCTGTGAGGAGAAAGCCGACAGCCTGGAGGGAGTCGTTTTCTTTTCGCTCCAGGTTTGCAGACGACGAGGGGGCTGCACTCAGCCAGAGGCGCCATTCCGGGCGTCTTCAGAATGAGTGTCGTCCCCTGAGTTTCAATTTCATCCGGAGGAGAACCGCCCCTCGTGTCGGCGGACCGAAATCAGCCGAGCTCCTCGCGTGCCGCCGAAACGGCGGTCACCCCTTCGACCCTGGTGGATTGGCTCCACCGGCGTGGTACGGCACAGGCGGACGAGCTGGCCTACACCTGGCTCGATGCCCGGGGCGAGGAGTCGGCGACGCTCTGTTGGGGCGAGCTGCGGAACCGCTCTCTGGCTCTGGCGGCCCGAATCCGGGCCCAGGGCTGCGCCGGGCAGCGGGCACTGCTCCTGCTGCCGCCGAGCCTCGATTTCATCGCGGGATTCTTCGCCTGCCTGAGTGCCGGTGCGGTAGCGGTACCGGCCTATCCTCCGGCGTCGAAACGCCACCTGCCCAGGCTCCGGGCGATCGTCCGCGACGCCCGCCCCCGATGCCTGCTGGTGCCGGCGCAGCAGGTCGCACGGCTGCGCTCTTCCCTCGCCGGCTGGCCCGAGCTCGATGGCGTCCGCTGGATCACCATCGACGACGCGGCGGCATCCGACCTGGCTGCCTTCGACGCTCCCGGCGACGGGTGCGATCCGGAGCCCGGCGAGCAGGATCTCGCCTTCCTGCAATATACGTCGGGATCCACCGCCGCCCCCAAGGGGGTGATGATCACCCACGGCAACCTCATGGCCAACCAGGAGGTGATCCGCCAGGGGTTCGCAACGAGCGCGGAGTCGGTGGTGGTGGGCTGGCTTCCGCTCTTCCACGACATGGGCTTGATCGGCAACGTGCTGCAGCCTCTCTACCTGGGCGCCCGCTGTGTGTTGATGGCGCCGGTCGATTTCCTCCGTCGCCCGGCTCTCTGGCTCGAGGCCATCAGCCGGTACCGGGCCACCACCAGCGGCGGGCCCGACTTCGCCTACGCCCTCTGCGCCCGGCGCATTGCGGAAGGGGAGCGAGAGCGCCTCGACCTCTCGTGCTGGCGCACCGCCTTCAGCGGCGCCGAGCCGGTTCGGGCCCACACGCTCGACCTCTTCGCCGCGACCTTTCGCGACCAGGGTTTCGATCCCCGGGCCTTCCTTCCCTGCTACGGCCTGGCCGAGAGCACCCTGATGGTGAGCGGCGCGCAGACCGGCGGCTCGCCACCGACCCTTTCGGCCGACGCCGGAGCCCTGGAGAGAGGTGAGATCCGGCCCGGCGAAGGCCCGACCGCTCGCCGCCTGGTGAGCTGCGGCGGCCCGGGAGCCGGGCACCGGGTGCGGATCGTCGACCCCGAGAGCCGCCGCAGCCTGGAAGACGACCGGGTCGGAGAGGTCTGGGTGGCGGGCGCGAGCGTGGCCGAGGGGTACTGGAATCGTCCCGAGGCCACCGCCGAAACCTTTGGCGCCACCCTCGCGGATGCCGGCGCCTCGTGGCTGCGCACCGGCGATCTTGGGTTCTTCCACCGGGGGGCGCTCTACATCACCGGCCGGCTCAAAGACCTGATCATCGTCCGCGGTCGCAATCTCTACCCACAGGATCTGGAGCTCACCGCCGAACAATGTGATTCGGCCCTGCTGCCGGCCAGCGGAGCCGCTTTCTCCGTCGAGCGCGACGGCGAGGAACGGCTGGTCCTGGTGCACGAGGTGCACCGCCATGCCGAAGACCTGCCGGGGATCGCTCGGCGCATCCGCCGGGCCGTTGCCGAGGCCCACGAGGTCGCGGTCGACGAGGTGGTGCTCATCCGCTCCGCGAGCCTGCCCAAGACCTCCAGCGGCAAGGTGCAGCGGGCCGCCTGCCGCGCCGAATACGTCGCCGGGGAGCTGCGGGTGCTCGAGCGCAGCGCGGCGCGGTCGGAGGAGGGAGCGTCGCCGCCCCTTCCGGAGGTCGACCGCCCGGATCTCGAAGGCCTGGCCCCCGAGGCGCGGCGGCGGGCTCTCGCGGATTCGGTGCGCGATCTCCTGCTCGCCACGGGCCGCTTTCGTCCCTCCGAGCTCGATCTCGAAACCCCGCTCACCACCGCGGGGCTGGATTCCCTGGGTGCGGTGGAGCTCTCCGCCGCCCTCGAGAGCCACCTGGGCGTGGAGCTTCCCATCGCCGAGCTTCTGTCCGGCGCCACGCCGCGGGAGCTGGCGGCGACGCTCGACGAGCTGTGGTCCCGGGGAGCGTCGGCGGAGCCCTCGCCCGCCGCCGATGCCACCGATCTCGAGTCCACGACCGACCACCTCCTGAGCTGGGGACAACGGGCGCTGTGGCATCTCCAGCGGCTGGAGCCGGAGAGCCCGGTCTACATCGTGGCCGGGGCCGGGCGATTGCGGGGGCCGCTCGACCCGGCGGCCCTGGCCCGCGCTTTCGCCGGGCTTTGCCGCCGCCACGAGGCCCTGCGCACCACCTTCGAGCTGGTGGACGGCGAGCCCCGTCCGCGGGTTCACGAGCGGCTCGACGGGGGGTTTCTCGAAGTCCGGCTCGATGCCTTCCGCCCGGGCTGCCTGGAAGAGCTGGCGCAGCGGCCCTTCGACCTGGAGTCCGGGCCGCCGGCTCGCCTCGCCGTGGTGGAAGCCGGCGCCAGCACATACCTGGTGCTCGCGCTGCATCATCTGGTCGGAGACTTTCGGTCTCTGGAAGTGCTGCTGGCGCATCTCGGCGAGCTCTACGCGGCCGAGGTAGGAGCCGCGCCGGTGGATGTAGCCCTCGAGCGCGAATCGACTCGCGTCTCCTACGTCGAATGGGCTCGGCGGCAGCGGGAGCGTCTGGCCGGGCCCGAGGGAGAGCGTCTCGTGGAGGTCTGGCGCCAGCGCCTGGAGGGTTTCCCGACCACGCTCCCGCTACCGTTCGATCGACCCCGCCCACAGACGGAGTCCTCCGCCGGGTCCAGCCGGGCGTGGCGCTCGGGTCGCGGCGTGGGCCGAGGTCTCGCGCAGCTGGCCCGGCGGCACGGGGCGACGTCCCAGGTCGCGACGCTGGCGGCGTTCCAGGTCTTGTTGATGCGGATCTCGGGCCGGCGCAAGGTGCTGGTGGGCTCTCCCACGACCCTGCGCGACGAGGTGGGCCTGGCCGAGACCGTGGGGTACTTCGTCAATCCGATTATCCTGCGAGGCGACGCGAGCCCCGAAGCTTCGGGCGCGAGCCCATCGTTCGCCGACTTCCTGGAGCGGACTCGTGCCGATGCTCTGACCGCCTACGACCACCGCGCCCTTCCCTTCCCGCGGTTGGTGGAACGCCTGCCGCCCGAAGGAGAGTCGGGGCGTTCGCCCTACTTCCAGGTGATGCTCACCTGGCAGCGCGACCGGGGCGTCGGCAACGAGCTGGCGTCGTTCCTGCTGGCCGGCGAAGGGGTCCGGCTCGATCTCGGAGGTCTCGAGCTGGAAGCCGTCGAGCTGGAAGCCTCTGCCTCTCCCTTCGAGCTCACCCTCTCTCTGGCCGAGAGCGACGGCGCCCTGGCGGGCCGGTGGACCTACCGCACCGACCTCTTCGACGGCACCACCGTCGAGAGGCTGGGGGAGCAGCTGCGGACCCTGCTCCAGGGCATCGTTCGCGATCCGTCGATCCCCGTGGACCAGCTGCCGCTGCTCACCTCGGCCCAGCGCCACCAGGTCTTGCACGAGTGGAACGACGAGCCGAGCTACCGGCTCGGTGCGCTCGTGCACCTGTGTATTGCCGAGGTCGCGCTCGAGCGTCCCGACGCCGTGGCCGCGGTGGCCGACGACGGCACCCACCGGACCTACGGCCGCCTGCTCGCCGAAACGGCCGGTCTGGCGCGGGAGCTGCGGCGGCGAGGGGTGGGCCCCGAGACCCTGGTGCCGGTGTTGTGCCAGCGTTCGCTCGACATGGTGGTCGGCCTGCTGGCGGTGGTTTCGGCTGGCGGCGCCTACCTGCCGCTCGATCCCGAGCAGCCGGAGGAGCGCCTCGCCGCCGTGCTCGACGACGCCCGCCGAGCGGCTTCGCTGCCTCTCCTGCTCACCCAATCGGCCTTCGGCGAGAATCCCGCCGGCTGGACCGGCGCGGTGCTGGCTCTCGACGGTTGCAAAGGGCGCCGCGACCCAGGCTCTGCCGGAGACGTCGGGAGGGCTGTCGAGAGTCTCCGCGAGCTGTCGGCGTCGCTGCGGCCGGAGCACCCGATGTACGTGATCCACACCTCGGGCTCCACCGGGCGACCCAAGGGAGTGGTGATTCCGCACGGCGCCGTGAGCAACCGGATCCACTGGGTGCTGGCGCGGGAGCCCGAGGCGGCTCGGGCCATGTTGCAGAAGATCTCCTTGACCTTCGACATCTCCGTGGTCGAGGTCTTCGCGCCACTCGCCGCGGGGGGGCGGCTGGTGATCACC
>CAZMEL010000049.1:0-37200 GCA_964565225.1 uncultured Thermoanaerobaculia bacterium
CATTGGCACAGGCCAGCAGCAACAGCAGGCCAGCAGGGAGCGGGCCAACAGACCGGCGCTGGTGAGGAGCACCAGGGAGAGGGCCACCTGCAAGACCACCAGCAGCTGGCGAGCGCCGATCCGCCGGTGCCCGCCGTCGGTGCCGAGGTCCGAGGCGAGGGCCGAGACCAGATCCTGGCGGGCGACCTGGAAGACGGGGGCGAGGCCGAAGAGCAGGGCGCTGACGACGGTGATTCCGACGAAGAAAAGGGTTGTCGGCCAGGAATCGACCGGGATCGACGAACCGTGACCCCACTCTCCGAGGCCCACCGGATTGGTGTGCAGCAGGTACGTCTCGATGGCCGCGAGCCCCTTGCGGCCGACGATCGAGCCGAGCAGACCGCCGAGCCCGGCCAGGATCAGGCTCTCGGCCAGCAGCTGGGTCGCCAGGCGCCGACGATCGGCTCCGAGGGCGGCGAGAATCCCCATCTCCCGGCGGCGTACCGTCGCCCGGGCCAGCATCAGGTTGGCGACATTGGCACAGGCCAGCAGCAACAGCAGGCCCACCGCCACCATCAGCAGCCGAGCACCCCGGGCGAGAGGTGACTCTTCTCCTTCCCAATACTGCTCGGTCGCGCTGCTCAGGCGAAAATGCCTCGGCTCTCGCCGCGGATAGAGCTCGTCGAGACCCTGGGCGAGAGGAGCGAGGGACGCTTCCGCGGCTTCGATCTCGATGCCCGGGCGCAGCCGTGCCACCGTGGCGATCCAGCCGGTCTCCCGTTTCTCGCGGTCGGGGATCAGGTTGCCGGCGGTGGCCAGGGGAATGTAGAGAGAGCCGGCCAGGCCGGTGCCCTGGAAACCCTTCGGCGCGACACCCACGACGGTGAAGGTGAGCCCGTTGTCGAGAGTGAGAGTCGAGCCGACCGCCGCCGGATCGGCCGCGAAGTGCCGCTTCCAGTAGTGGTGGTTGAGCACCACCACGCGGCGGGCACCGGGGTGATCGTCGGCGGGCTCGATGAGGCGCCCGAGGTGTGGCTTCGCTCCCAGCAGGGCGAAATAGCCGCCGGTGACACCGAAACCCCAGCCGTGTTGGGAACCGCGGTCGGTGTGGACCCCGGTACCGAACACCCGAGCGCCGCCCACCTCCGAGAAGACCTCGTTCTTGGCGATCAGGTCGCGCAGATCGGGCGACGAGGGCCAGCCGAGAGGCTGCGCCTGCACCGGCGACCGCAGCCACACCAGGCGCTCGGGCTCGGGCGCCTGGACCGTGGGCCACAGAAAAAGGCCGAGATAGCCGAAGATCGCGAGGTTGGCGCCGATTCCCACCGTCATGGTCAGCACGACAATGGCAGAGAAACCGGGGCTCTTCCACAGCGAGCGGCAGGCGCGACGGATGTCGAAGAAGATCGATGGCATGGCTAGCTCCTCTACCATCATTCTACGAATTCAGCCCGAGAAACCGCCTATGGACAGCTCGAAGAAGAATCGAAGCGTCCGGGGCCCGCGGTATGCTGGACTGCGAGTCGGCCTGGGACTGAACCCGAGCGGCGTTATGGAGGAGGTGACCATGGCGATCAGTATCGTGCGATTGGGAGCTCCGAGGGGGGAAGGCGAGGGCCTTCGAGTGGGTACCGTCCGGCGGCCGCCGCGCGGGGTGAAGAAAGAGGAGCTCTCGTCGCGAGACCTCTACGATGTCTGGTTTCCGAACCTCTCGCCCAGCGCGGAGCTGCTCAGGGAGCTCTTTCCGCTCCGGGACGAAGCGTCGTGGAAGGCATTTCGCCGCCGCTTCCTGGCCGAGATGAAGGCTCCGGGGCCGAAGCGAGACCTCGATCTCCTCGCGGCCCTCTCGCACCAGACCCATTTCGCCGTGGGCTGCTACTGCGAAGACGAATCCCTTTGCCACCGCTCGCTGCTGCGAGAGCTTCTCGAAGCGCGCGACGCGTCGTTTCGTTGAGCCGGTGGCTCCGGCGCGCTCAGGCGCTCGGGGGCAGCAGCGCCTCGACCCGTTCCAGGGTGTCGGCGTCCTCGGGCTTCTTGTCCTGCCGCCAGCGGGCCATGCGCGGAAAACGGACGGCGACCCCGGATTTGTGCCGCGGCGAGCGCTGGATGCCCTCGAAGGCGATCTCGAAGACCAGGCGAGGCTCCACGCTGCGGACCGGACCGAACCGCTCCAGGGTATGGCGCCGCACGAAGCGGTCCACCTGGCGGATCTCGGCGTCGGTGAGACCGGAGTAGGCCTTGGCGAACGGCACCAGGGTGTCACCCTTCCAGACCCCGAACGTGTAGGCGGTGAAGAGCGAGGCCCGGCGCCCGTGGCCGCGTTGGGCGTAGAGCAACACCGCGTCGACCGAGTAGGGATCGACCTTCCATTTCCACCAGTCGCCCCGCTTGCGGCCCACGCCGTACGGGCTTTCGAGGCGCTTGAGCATGATGCCCTCGGCGCCCCGCTCGCGCGAAGTGTCCCGCTGCTCGGCGAGCTCGTCCCACGATCGTAAATCGACCCACTCGGAGAGCTGCAGTCGATCGTCGCCCGCCGCGTTGATGATCGTCTCCAGCCGGGCCTTACGCTCCGAGAGCGGCTCCGCTCGGAGATCGTTTCCATCGATCTCGAGGGCGTCGAAGGCAACCAGGGCCACGGGCACGTCTCGCAGGAGCTTCGGGCCGATCTTCTTGCGGCCGATTCGTCGCTGCAGCTCGGCGAAGGAGAGAGGGCCGCCTCGCCAGGCGAGGAGCTCACCGTCGATCACGGTGCCGTCCGGGAGGGCTCGGGCGGCCTCCGCGAGCTCGGGGAAACGATCGGTCACCAGCTCCTCGCCCCGCGACCAGATGAAGACCGAGCCTTCGCGACGCACCACCTGGGCGCGGATGCCGTCCCACTTCCATTCTGCGCGCCAGGCCTTCGGCTCGCCCAGGGATTCGGGGGGGCCTTCGAGGGCATGGGCGAGGTAGAACGGGTAGGGGCGGGAAGGGTCGGCGTCCGACGCATCCTGGGCCAGAAGGGCCGACATGGCCTCGGCGGAGGGTTGCCAGGCCCCCATGAGGCGATGGGCCAGGGTCGCCGGATCCACCCCCGCGACCTGGCTCAGGGCGCGCAGGAGCAAACGCCGCGACACTCCCACCCGAAGGGCTCCGGTGATCATCTTGTTCCACACCAGGATCTGGTCGGTCGGCATCTGGCTCCAGGCGGCTCGGAGCCTCGCCTTGCGTTCGTCGTCCTCGGCCCGGCCCAGGGGTAGGAGCTCCTGCTCGACCCACTCGGCGAGGGGGCGGTCTCCGCTCCGCTCGGCCGCGGGCACCAGCAGGGACACCGTTTCGGCCAGGTCGCCCACCGCCTCGTAACACTCTTCGAAGAGCCAGGGAGAGATGCCCGCCGATTCGGTGGCCAGCTCCCGCAGGATCCGGGTCGGCAGCAGGCGCCGGGGTCGCTCGCCGCTCAAGAAGAACACCGCCCATGCCGCGTCGGCGCGAGGCGCGGCGGTGAAGTACTCGACCATCGCGGCCACCTTACGGCTCGTCTTGGTGGTCTGGTCGAGCTGCCGGTAGAGGGCGGCGAATGGCTTCACTCCGGCTCCTCCCACTGAGTCTCGAGGGAGGCTTCGCGAGGGGTCTCCAGGGCTCGGGTGGCCAGGCCCTTCTCTTCGAGCCACCGGCTCAGGGCCCGGCCGTAACCGTGGGTCACCCACACCTCCTCCGCGCCGGTGGCCTCGATGGCGGCGAGCAGACCCGTCCAGTCGGCGTGGTCGGAGAGCACGAAGCCGCGGTCGAGAGCCCTGCGGCGGCGGGTGCCCCGGATCTGCATCCAGCCCGAGGTCATGGCGGTGGAGACGGGGCCGAAGCGCCGCACCCAGGAGCTGCTGGCGGCGCCCGGCGGAGCCACGATCAGGGAGCGGGAGTAGTCGTGGTCGTCGGGCAGCGAGCCGACCCAGCGAGTCGCTGCCAGTGGCCGTCCGGCTTCCTGGTAGAGCTCGTTCATCGCGAACACGGCGCCGTGAGCACAGATCTCGCCCTCCGTGCCGTGTTGGCCGGCGAGCACCCGCTGTGCCTTGCCCAGAGAGTAGGCGAGCAGGAGGCTGGCGCGCCCTGCTTCACGGTTGGCAGCCCACCAGGAGCGGATGTCGGCGTGCACCGTCTCCTCCTTCGGCCAGCGGAAGACGGGGAGCCCGAAGGTCGACTCGGTGACGAAGAGGTGGCAGCGCACGGGCTCGAAAGGAGAGCAGGTCGGATCGGGATCGATTTTGTAGTCCCCTGACACCACACAGACCTGCCCGCGATGCTCCAGGCGCACCTGGGCCGAGCCGAGGATGTGTCCGGCAGGATGTAGCGAGACACGGACACCGTCGAGAACGCGGGTCTCTCCCCAGGCCAGGGTATCGAGGCTCGCCTCGGCACCGAGCCTGCGCCGCAGCACCGATTCTCCTTCGCGGCTGGCCAGGTATCGGCGGCTGCCCGGTCGGGCGTGATCGGCATGGGCGTGGGTGAGCACCGCCCGATCCACCGGTCGCCAAGGGTCGATGTAGAAGCCGCCGGGCACACAGAGAAGGCCGTTTCCGGTCAGCTCGAGCATGGGCGGAGGGTCCTCGGCGGTCGAGAGGGGGTCTTGCGGATGAGGATTTGGAAGCTCATGGCGTTCGCGGGTCGGACCTGCGCTCAGGTGGTTCGGCACCGGGGCCCGGTTGGATGCTCCGGGACGAGCGCCTGGATCGGCGAAACTATTTCTTCTACTATGTCGTACTAATGAGCCGAAGGTACGTATCGAAACGGAGGCAGGATGGCGGAGCTACTCGGAGCGTTCGAGACCACGATTCTTCTGGCGTTGTTGCGCCTGCGAGACAACGCCTATGGGGTATCCATTCGTGCGGAGGTTGCCGAACGCACCGAACGTGAGCCCTCTCTCGGGGCGATCTACACCACTCTCGATCGGCTCGAGAAGAAGGGCCTGGTGAGCTCGCGGGTGAGCGCGCCGACCGCGGTTCGGGGCGGGCGACGCAAACGCCTGTGTCGGCTCACGCCGGCCGGGGAGCGAGCCCTGGCCGCCACCTGGGACGCACAGCAGCGCATGGCCAGGGGCCTCGAGCAGGAGCTCGCCCGCCTGCAGAAGGAGGGAAGTGATGCCTGAGCTACCGCGGAGCGTTCGTTGGTGGGTCCGCTGTACCGTGCGCAAGGAGTGGCGCGAAACCCTTCTCGGAGACCTGGAAGAGATTCTGCACGCAGACCTGGAGAACGGCCTCGAGGCGGCGAAGGCCCGGCGTTCGGTGCTGCGGGAAGCCCTGCGGTCGTCGCTCGCCGGTTTCCGGTTCCCCTACCCTTCCCGGCCGGGAGCTTCCGGCCGTCGCTCCCGAACCCGAGGAGACACACCCATGTCGGCCTTTCTCTCCGATCTCCGGCTCGCGGCTCGCGGTTTGCGTCGGGTCCCCATGTTCACCGTCGTGGTGGTGGCGACCCTGGCCCTGGGCATCGGCTGTGTCACCGCGTTCTGGAGCCTGATCGACGCCGTGCTGCTGCGGCCTCTGCCCTACCCCGAGCCCGACCGGATGGTCCAGGTCTGGAGTGAGAGCTTCCAGGCGCCGGGAGGCAGGTGGAACATGTCGTACCCCGACTACCAGGATCTGAGATCAGAGGTACGCGGTTTCTCGGATCTCTCCGTCTACCAGGCGACCTTCTCGAATCTGCTGCGGGAAGGGCAGACACCGGAACGGGTCCCCGTGGTCTACATCTCTCACGACTTCTTCGAGACCCTGGGGTTGCCCCTCGCGGCGGGGCGTGATTTCACATCCTCCGACGACCGCAAGGGAGCCGAGGCCACGGTGATCCTGAGCGCCGATTTCTGGCGCGGTCGGTTCGGTAGCGATCCGGCGGTGATCGGGTCGGTGCTGCGGGTCGACGACGTGCTCCGCACGGTGATCGGAGTGGCTCCCGAGGGGCTCCGGTTTCCTCGAGCCGCAGATCTGTATCTGCCGGTCAACGTCCTCTCGGGCACCGAGATCCGCGGCGTGCACTCCCTGAAGGTCGTCGGTCGGCTCGCCCCGGACGCCGATCCGGATCGGGTGCAGGAAGAGGTCTCACGCCTGGCGGCCCATCTGCGGGAAGAATACCCACAGTCCAACGCCACCCTGGGCATGCGGATCGATTCCCTGCACGAGTCTCTCGTCGGTCGGGTGAGGCCGCGCCTGCTTCTCCTCAGCGCGGCGGCGGGGCTGCTCCTGCTGGTGGTCTGCGCCAACGTGTCGAGCCTGCTGCTCGAGCGGGTGACCCGGCGGCGGCGCGAGGTGGCGATGCGAGCCGCTCTCGGCGCCAGCAACGGCCAGCTCCTGCAGCATTTCCTCGCCGAGTCCCTGGTGCTGGTCGGGCTGGGGATCGTTGGGGCCCTGGGTGTGGCGGCCCTGGTGCGGCGGCTCCTGCTGGACTTCGGGCCTTCGCTGCCGCGGCACGTGGAGCCGACACTGGACCTGCGCACGTTCGCCTTCGCGGCCCTGGTCACGGCGGTCGTCGGTGGCCTCTTCGCCCTGATCCCCGGGCTCCATGCTCTCGGGCGCGACCTCTACCGTCGTCTCGGCGTGGGGACCGTGGGCTCGGAAGACCGCGGCGGCAAACGCTGGCGCTCGGCCTTCGTGGTGCTGCAGATCGCCCTGGCGGTGGTGCTCACCCTCGGGGCGGCGCTGCTCGTGCAGAGCCTGGAACGGCTCTACGACGTCGATCTGGGCTTCGAGCCCGAAGGGGTCCTGGCGGTGGAGATGGAGGTGCCGACTCAGTACGTCTCCGACGAGTGGCCGGCCACGGTGGCGTTCTACGAGGGGTTGATCGACGAGCTCGAGGCCCGACCCGGGGTCCGCTCGGCGGCCGCCGCTCACCACCACCCGGCGGATCCGGGCTGGACGACCAGCTTCCACGTGAAGGGGCAGCCGGAGCCGCCGGAGGGATTCGAGCCCGAGGCGAACTTCCGGCCCGTGACCCTCGGCTATTTCGAGACGGTGGGGATCCCCTTGCTCCGTGGCCGAACCTTCGACTCCACCGTGCGCTCCCGGCCCCCCGGCCAGGTGGTGGTCAACCAGGCGTTCGTCGACCACTACCTCGGCGGCGGAGAGGGCGTAGGCCAGATGATCGAGCGCAACAGCTGGTGGATTCGCGAGATCGATGAATACGAGATCATCGGAGTCGTGGCCAACACCCGTTTCGCCGGCCGGCACCGGGCGCCGCAACCGGCCTTGTACCTGCCCCATCGGCAAGACATTCCACCGACCATGACCGTGCTGGTCCGCGCCGAGCCGGGGATCCGGCCCGAGTTGCTGTCGTCGGTCGTGCGGGAATCGGTGTGGGCGATCAATCCCGAAATGCCCACCGGCAGCATGAATACCCTCGAAGATCTGGTGGCCGACACGGTTTCCGTCCGGCGTTTCCTCACCTGGCTACTCACCGCTTTCGCCTCCGTGACCCTGGGCCTCGCCGCCCTAGGGCTCTACGGCGCCCTCGCTTTCGCCACCGCTCGTCGCACCCGCGAGCTGGGTCTGCGCATGGCCCTGGGGGCAGCTGCTTCCCACCTCCGGTCCATGGTGCTCGGAGAGGGTTTGCGCCTGGCGGCCGTGGGTGTAGGCCTCGGCCTGCTCGGCGCCTGGTTCGCCAGCGCGGCCCTGGAATCGATCCTGTTCGGCATCGAACGCGGCGATCCGGCCACCTTCCTCGGCATCGCCGTTCTCCTCGGCGCCGTCGCCATCGCGGCCGGCTGGCTCCCGGCCTGGCGGGCGACCCGGATCGATCCTTGCCGCGCCCTGGCGGAGGAGTAGAGTCGACAAGGTCCCGGAAGCGGCCGGGCTGTTCGAGGTCGATGGTATTCTCTCGTCCGATTCTCCGGACGAGAGAAAGGACACGACCATGCACCTCGCGGATTGCAAGCAGCTCGCCGAGCACGCCGAATGGGCCGATGCGTCTTTGTGGAACCTGACCGTAGAGCTCGGCGTGGACGATGCCGAGCTGCGGGAGCGCTTGCACCACATCCATCTGGTGCAATGGGTCTATCTGCAGGTCTGGCGGGGGGATCCCTTCGAGCCCCGGGAGCTCGACACGTTCGAGAGCCTGGCCGAGATCCATACCTGGGCCCGCGGCTTCTACCGGGAGCTGGCCGAATATCTACCCACGGTGACGGAAGCCGGCCTGTTGGCGCCGATGGAATTCCCCTGGGCCGAGCACATCACCCAGCGCTACGGGAAAATCCGTCCGGTAGCCTGGCAGGAGAGCTTCCAGCAAGTGATTCTGCACACCGTGCACCACCGCGGACAGGTGACGACACGCCTTCGCCAGCTGGGGGCAGAGCTGCCGGTGACCGACTTCATCGCATGGTTGTGGATGGGTAGACCGGCTCCCGAGTGGGCTGCCGGCTCCTTGGGCTGAGAGCTCCTCCGTGCCCGAGGGTCCCGAGATCCGCCGGGAGGCGGACAAGGTACATCGCGCCGTGGCGGGCCGGATCGCTTCCCGGGTCTGGTGTGGGCTGGAGGCAACCGCGGAAGCTGCCGCGGCGTTGGGCGGGGGCCGGGTGGAGAAGGTGAGCTCGTGGGGCAAGGCGATGCTCACCCATTTCGAGGGTGGCCGGGTGATCTACAGCCACAACCAGCTCTACGGCAAGTGGTACGTGATGAAGGCCGGGGCCCGGGCCAAGACCGGGCGAAGCCTGCGCCTGGCCATCGACAGCGAGAAGAAATCGGCCCTACTCTACAGCGCTTCGGAAATCGAGGTTCTCGACTCGGACCGTCTCGCAGAGCATCCCTTCCTCGCCAAGCTGGGACCCGACCCGTTGGATGCCGAGATCGGGGAGACGGCGATGCTCGACCGGCTCGAGGATGGTCGTTTCGCCGGTCGCGCTCTGGCGGGGCTCCTGCTCGACCAGAGCTTCGTGGCCGGGCTCGGAAACTACTTGCGGGCCGAGATCCTCCACACGGCGGGCCTGGAGCCGCGCCGCAAGCCTCGGCATCTCGACCCGGACGAAAAGGAGCTGCTGGCTCGGGAGATCCTCCGGCTCACCCGTCAGTCTTACCAGACCCGCGGCATCACCAACGATCTCGACCGGGTGGAGCGAATGCTCGAAGCGGGAGTGAAACGCCGCGGGTACCGCTTCCACGTCTACCAGCGAGCCGGCAAGGACTGCTACCGCTGCGACGGAGAGATCGTGCGCCGCGATCTCGGGGGGCGCGCTCTGTTCTGGTGTCCGCGCTGCCAGGCTTGAGGCCGGCACACCAACCCTCGAAGAGTGGAGTCGACGGAGCCGTGCTCTCGAGCTCCGAAATCTCCTCGCAGATGCTCTCGTCGAGCTGTTCTCGGGGCGCCGTGGCTTGCTCTTGGAGGGAGCGCTGATATCCTTTCGGAGTCATTGATCAGCTCTGCCACCCAGGAGGCTCTGCATGTTGCGATTCGTCGGGAATCGGAGTTCGTTGGTGTTTTTTCGTCGGAGCCTCGTTGGGGGAGCCGTTCTCTTTGCAGTGCTCTTTTCTACGGGTTGTGGGGGCTCGAGCTCGGAATCCGAGCCCCCGGCGGAGGCGCCTGCCGAGACGGCGGCAGACGCCGCTGTCGAGATGGAGTTCTGGAAGTCGGTCAAGGACTCGGGCGACGCGGAGCAGCTTCTGGCATACATCAAGAAATACCCGGAAGGGCAGTTCGTGGAGCTCGCGGAATCGCGGATCAAGAGCATGAGCTCTGCGGATCCCCTCGACGATCCCAACGTGGCCGGCCCCGGGGCCTCGGATGTCGATCCTCCGGTCGTGGCCGCCCCGCCGCCACCCCAGATGAGCCGCCGTGATCGGGTCTTGCGCGTGGTCGACCGGGCTCTGCGCGGGTACCGGGATCCGCGCCTGCACATCTACCCGAACGTGCCGCGGGAGAAAGCGGACAACGCGGCCTCGGTGCATGGCATGGATCCGCGCCAGATCCTGGTGCTCTACGACGACGGCCTGCGCGGCGGTGGGAAGACCGGTTTTGCGATCACCGATGGCCGCGTGTACTGGCGGTTCGTCAAGGGCTCCGACCCTCTGTACCTCGAGTTTCGTGACATCCAGTCGGCGATCGCCCGCAAGAGCAAGTTCCTGCTCAACGGTTACGAGGTGGGAACGACGATGTCGTCGGATTCCAGGTATGCGGCGCAGATCTACGCCGATCTGATGCTCGCGCTACGCGACGCGCACCGGTAGGGCCGGCTCGACTCGGTACGGAGCAGGCCGGTGTGGGGAACCTCAGAAGATGCGCCCCAGCGGGTCGAGGCTCAGAAACCGGCGCCGAGCTCGGTTCCCGCGCGTCGTCGAGAGCGTGGAGGGCCGCGTCTACAGCGGCGACGCCTTCAACGAGTCCGCATCCGGGACTCCTTGGCAGAATCGAACTCGGAGAAACCAATGAACACCGATGAGCTGACCGAGCAGATTCTCGCTACCTGGGATCGGCATCAGGAGATCCTTTTGTTCTTGTTGGAGCAGATTCCCGACGAAGGGCTCGGCGTGCGGCCGACGGGCTCTCGGGGCAGAGATGTGGCCCGGCAGCTGGCTCATCTCTACCGTGTGCGTCTCGGCTGGTTGCACCATCACGAGACCGGGGAACGACCCAAGCTGCCGCGGGTCGACAAGGGACCACCGCCAGCGCGGGAAGATCTGCAGAGCGGGTTGGCGGAGTCGGGCATGGCGGTTCGAGAATGGTTGGAAAGAGCGCTACGTGGAGAAGCGGCACCGCGGCTCTTCGGCAAGCGGGCCGTGCGATGGATGGGGTATTTGATCGCCCATGAATCTCACCACCGGGGGCAGATCCTCCTCGCTCTGAAGCAAAACGGAATGCGTATGCCCGAGAAGGTCTCGGTGCAGGGAATGTGGGGCCGATGGATCTTCGGCCGATGAAGATCCTGACCCGTGGCCACCCGATTCTCGAGGCGGAGGCGGCACCGGTGGTGTGGCCCGATCCGGACCTCGAGACCGAGCTCGCCAGGCTGGTGGAGACTCTGGTGGGTTTTCGCCGCGAGCATGGTTTCGGTCGAGCGATTGCGGCGCCCCAGGTCGGCATCTCCAAGCGGGTGATCGCCCTGCATCTCGGCGCCACGCCGTTTGCGGTGATCAATCCCGAAATCCTCTGGCGCAGCCCCGAGCAGGTCGCGGTGTGGGACGACTGCCTGAGCCTGCCCGACATCGTGGTGCGGGTGCGCCGGCATCGGTCGATCTCCCTGCGGTTCTTCGACGAGCAGGGCCGGGAGAGGATCTGGCGTGAGCTCCCGGAGCCTTCGAGCGAGCTTCTCCAGCACGAGATCGATCATCTCGATGGAATCTTGATGACCGACCGGGCGATCGACGGTGACAGCATCCGGCCCATCTCCGAACATGGGCGGCTGGTGGCTGCGGGACGGCCGGAGCCTCGGCTCTCCCTATCGGCGATCGCCGAGGCGGCCGAACGGATCGACCCGGTGTTTCGCGGCTCGCCGCAGTACCGCTGCGAGCCTCTGTCCGAGGCCCTGGGCTGTGAGCTGACGATGAAGGTCGAGACCGCCAACCCGATTCGTTCGTTCAAGGGGCGCGGTGCCGACTACTTCCTCGATCGCATCCAGGCCCGTGGAGATCGCCGAGACCTGGTCTGTGCCAGCGCCGGCAACTTCGGGCAGGCCATGGCCTACGCCTGCCGCAAACACGGCCGGGAGCTGCTGGTATTCGTGGCCGAGGGCGCCAACCCGATGAAGGTCGAACGGATGGCGGCTCTGGGTGCCCGGATCCGGCGAAAGGGTGAGGATCTGGATGGCGCCAAGACGGCGGCGCGGCGCTACGGAGCGGAGCGTCGGGCCTGGTTCGTGGAAGACGGGCGCGAGCCGGAGATCAGCGAGGGGGCCGGCTCGATGGCGGTGGAGCTCCTGGCCCGGGGCGATGCCTTCGATCAGGTGGTGATTCCCCTGGGCAACGGGGCCATGCTCAACGGTATGGCGCGATGGTTCCGTGCGGCGTCTCCGGCCACCCGGGTGGTCGGGGTCTGCAGCGCAGGAGCCGATGCCATGGAGAAGTCGTGGCGCAGCGGTGACATCGTGGAGCGCGAGCGGGTCGACACCCTCGCCGACGGCATTGCGGTGCGGCTGCCGATTCCCGAAGCGGTGGCCGACATGCGAGGGCAGGTCGACGAGGTGTTGCTGGTCTCGGACGAGCGGGTCGTCGAGGCCATGAAACTACTGTTCGAGCACGCCGGTCTCTTGACCGAGCCGTCGGGAGCCGTGGGCGTTGCAGCGATCCTGGCGCACCGCTCTCTTTTCGCCGGCCAGCGAGTGGCCACCGTGATCTGCGGAGGCAACCTGGCACCGAACGACTTCGGTCTTGCCTTGCCCTCCGGCGCCTGAGCCCGTCTCTCCGAATCGTTTCGATAACAGCACATTTCTCTGGGCCTTCCGTGTCTGGTTTGTGCTCTTTTTACATTGACTTCATAATTCTCGATTGGTACGGTGGCGCTCGGATTTTTCAAATTGCGAGTGTCTCGGAGCCGCTACCCGGGGGGGATCCTGGGCAGTAGAGGCGTCCATGAACGACTGAACGAGGTGGGCTGCGCCCAGGAGGTTTGTATGTCTCGCTGCAGTATTTCCGAAAAATTGATAATTCTCGGGCTGGTGATTCCGCTTGCCCTCGGGGTGCCGTTCCAGGCCCTCGCCCAGGAGGAGGAAACGCAGGAAGAGTCGGCGGAAGAGGCCGAAGACGCCGAGGCCGCGGCGACGGAGGAGACCGAGTTCTCCGAGGAGATCGTGGTCACGGGTACCCGCGCCCGGCCGCGTTCGGTGGTCGAGTCCATGGTTCCGATCGACGTCATCAGCTCTGCCGATTTCGTCAACCAGGGAGACTCCGATCTCAGCAATCAGCTTCGCACCCTGGTACCTTCGTACAATGTGAACACCCAGCCGATCAGCGATGCGGCCACCGTGGTGCGCCCGGCCAACCTCCGCAACCTGGCTCCCGACCACACCCTGGTGTTGATCAACGGCAAGCGCCGCCATCGCGCGGCGGTGATCTACTGGCTCGGCAACGGTGTGGCCGACGGCGCCCAGGGTCCCGACATCTCGGCGATCCCCTCCATCGCCCTGCGCCAGGTCGAGGTTCTGCGCGACGGCGCCTCGGCCCAATACGGCTCCGATGCCATTGCCGGCGTGATGAACTTCCTGCTCAAGGACGCCCGTGAAGGTGGCAGCATCGAAGTCCGCACCGGTGCCTTCGGCGAGGGCGATGGCGACACGGTCACCGTTGCCGGCAACATCGGCCTTCCCCTCGGCCAATACGGCTACGCCAACCTCAGCGCCGAGTTCGGCTCGAGCGACCCGACCGATCGTAGCGTCCAGCGCGACGACGCCGCGGCCCTGATCGCCGCCGGCAACACGGCGGTTCGCAACCCGGCCCAGATCTGGGGCTCCCCTGATGTCGAGGACGACTTCAAGTTCTGGGGCAACTTCGGCATTCCCTTCGAGAGCGGCAAGCAGTTCTACGCCCACACCAACTACGTCAGCAAGACGGTGACCGGCGGCTTTTTCTTCCGCAACCCCAACACCCGTTCCGCCGTCTACAGCGCCGACGGCGGCCAGACGTTGCTGGTCGGCGATCTGCTCGACGCCCAGGACGGCGTGCTCGACGGCTCGGCCAACTGCCCGGTGGTCTCGATCACCAACAACGTCCCCGATCCCGTCGCCCTGGCCCAGGTCTTTTCCGACCCCAACTGCTTCTCCTTCCAGGAGCTCTTCCCCGGCGGCTTCACCCCCAACTTCGGTGGCGACGTCGAAGACACTTCCCTGGTGGCGGGCTTCAAGGGCCAGACCGACGGCGGCATGTACTGGGACGCCAGCATCAGCACCGGCTCCAATGAGGTCGACTTCTTCATCGTCAATACGGTGAACGCTTCCCTCGGTCCCGACACCCCCACGGAATTCGATCCCGGCGCCTATACCCAGGACGAGCTGAGCGTCAACTTCGACGTCTCCTACCCGATCAACGACATGGCCAACATCGCTGCCGGTGTGGAGTGGCGTGAGGAGACTTTCGAAATCACTCAGGGACAGCAGGAATCGTTCGAGATCGGTCCGCTGGCCTCCCAGGGTTTCAGCGCCGCCTCCAACGGTTTCCCGGGCTTCGGCCCCATCGCCGCGGGCAAGTGGAGCCGGGCCAACTGGGCCTTCTACGGCGACCTCGAGCTGACCGGTGAGAAATGGAATGTAGGCGCCGCGGTGCGCTTCGAGGATTTCGAAGACTTCGGCACCACCATGAACAGCAAGATCGCCGGCCGCTACTCCTTCACCGAGACCTTCGGCCTGCGCGCCAGCTTGAGCAGCGGCTTCCGGGCGCCGACCCCGGGACAGTCGAATGCGTTCAACGTGTCGACCGAGTTCGACATCGCGGCCCAGGAGCTGGTGAACAACGGCACCATTCCTTCATCGTCGCGGGTGGCCCAGCTGCGAGGCGGCGAGCCCCTCGAAGCCGAGACTTCGATCAACTACGCCCTGGGCGCGATTTTCGAGAATGGTCCATTCACCCTGACCGCAGATCTCTTCCGGATCGAGCTCGAAGATCGCCTGGCGGTGACCCAGAACTTCGCTCTCACCCCCGAAGAGGTCGAGCAACTGCTGGCGGAGGGTGTGACCAGCGCCGGCAACCTCCAGAACTTCCGCTTCTTCACCAACGACTTCGATACCGAAACCACGGGTATCGATATCGTGGCTACCTTCACTCCCTATGCTCTGGGCGGTAATACGGTCTTCAGCTTGCTCTTCAACCACACCGATACCGAGGTGGTGAAGTTCAATCCCGAGACCCTCGACGCGATCCGGATCCAGGAGCTGGAAGAGGCCCTCCCCGAGACCCGCTGGAACCTGACGGTCAACCACAACCTGCGCAACGAGTGGCGTTTCCTCGGCCGGGTCTCCTACTTCGACGATTGGTTCGACTCCGAAGACGGCCAGACCTACGACGGCGAGTTCACCTTCGACGCCGAGGTGGCCTATACCTGGAACGAGCAGATCACCTTCACCCTCGGCGGCCAGAATGTGTTCGACACCTTCCCCACCGAGAACCCCAACGCCGCCGCGAGCATCGGCAACCGCTACAGTCAGTTCTCGCCCTTCGGCTTCAATGGCGCGTTCTACTACGCCCGCCTGAAGTACAGCTTCTGATTCGATCTGCGAATCGATGCGGACGGTGGAGGCTCGGGCCCTCGGGGCTCGAGCCTCCGTTGCGTTCGGGAGAGATTCACTCCAGGCTCAGAAGCATGGATTCGTCGTAGGGTCGCAGCTCCCGGTCTTTTTCGATCTTGTCGATCAGGTCTGGATTGGCGATGTACGGCCGGCCGATGGCGATCAGGTCGAAGCGGCTCGCGGCGATCGCTTCGGCGCCATGCTCGGGGTCGTAGCTACCGCAGCCGATGAGGGTGCCGGAGTAGCTCTTGCGGAGGAAGGCCGAGGCGGTGTCGCCGCCGAGCTCGTCGAAGGTCTGTTGATCGTCGAAGATACCGACATGTACATAGGCGAGGTCTCGGGCCTCCAGCTCGCGCAGCAGGTGACGGAAAACCTCGGCGTCTCGGGCCTCGCCGGTCATGTTGAAGTAGGCGCCGGGGGAGAGGCGCAAGCCCGTGCGGTCGAGGCCGATTCGCTGGCCTACCGCGTCGACGATCTCGAGGGCGAAACGGGTGAGATTCTCGATCGAGCCTCCGTACCGATCGTCCCGGCGATTGGTGTGGTGGTGCAGGAATTGATCGATGAGGTAGCCGTTGGCGCCGTGGATCTCCACGCCGTCGAAACCGGCTTCGATGGCGTTTTCCGCCCCCTGGGCAAACGCCTCGACGATACCGGGAATCTCGTCGAGATCCAGAGCCCGGGGGGTGCCGTATTGCAACCCTTCGGAGCGAGGGATCCGGCCTTCCAGGGGCACGGCCGACGGGGCGATGGGAAGCTCACCGTCGAGAAAGGTCGGATGGGAGACCCGGCCCACATGCCAGAGCTGGAGGAAGATCTTGCCGCCGTTTTCGTGCACTCTGTCGGTCACCCGGCGCCAGCCGGCGACCTGCTCCCGGCTCCAGATACCGGGTGTGTTGGGGTAACCCTGGCCGTCGGCCCGGACGATGGTCGCCTCGGTGAGGATCAGGCCGGCGGCGGCACGGCGGCCGTAATAAGCGGCCATGGCTTCGGTGGGTACCAGGGCCGCGGAGGCCATGGATCGTGTCATCGGCGCCATCACGACCCGATTCTTCAGCTCCACGGACGGGCTCAGAGTGAACGGGCGAAGCAGGGTCGAGGCGGTGGTCGATCCGGTGGTTTCGGTGGTTGTCGACATGATTCCTTCTTTATAGTTGACCGGTTGGTTATAGGCGATCGAAATCTTGCCGCGTTGGATGTATGGCCTCGTCGGTCGACTCAAGTGTCGAGGGTCGAACCCAGGGCGGAGAAGACCACCTGCGGCAGATCCTGCAGGGTTTCGGGGTCGTCGCGCAGCTTGGAGAGCATGATCTTGCCCTCGATCAGCGCCAGGATCGTTTCGGCAGCGGAATGGGGATCGAGCTCGAGCCCGAGGTCTCCTCGCTTCCGAGCTTCCCGCAGCAGGGACTCGAAGTACCCGATCTGGGCTTCGAAGGCCTGCAACACCCGTCGGCGGATCAGCGGGTCCTGGGCTCCCATCTCCAGGCCGAGATTGGCGAGCAGGCAACCCATTTGTTTTCCACTACTTGTGTAGCATTGCCGGTGATTCTCGTAAAGTTGGCCGAGAAAGGACCGGAGCCTTTCGAGTGGAGGGCCTTCCCGGAGAAGAGCGTCTTCGAGAAAGCCGCGATTGGTCTGCCAGATCCCCTCGATCACCTCGAGGGCCAGCCGCTGCTTGGACGGAAAGAAATGGTAGAAGCTTCCCTTGTTGACCTCGGCACGGCCGCAGATCTCACTCACCCCGACGGCGTTGAACCCCCGTTCGTGGATCAGCTCCTCGGCGCTGTGTAGAAGTCGCTCGCGGGCGTCGCTCGTCCGTCCCATGCACCGATTGTATTCATAGTAGACCGACTGGTCAAGTATCTTGCCGTAATGGGACCATCGTCGGGGTGTCGCCGGCAACATCCGGGCCCAGCGGCTGTGCGAAGGATCTGAATTCGAGAGGCAGCCGGTGAAGCTCCTCGCAGTCCCGCGCTCGACCCGAGCCCATTCGAATAGATCGCGCTGCTGAGCGGTAGTAGTCGGTAGAGGAACGGTAGCCACCGTAGGGCACCTGGTTCGAGTAGTATCTTTCTACAAGAAGTCGTCGGCATGGCTCGCGGCCTTTTCGCCGCGGAAAGGAACGAGATGAGAAGACTCCGCTTCTGGTTGGGATCGGCCTCGAGCCTGCTCGTTTCGTGTTGGATCCTGGGCAGTGCGCTGGCGCAGAACGCGGATTCTGTAGACGAAGCGCCGGCTGTGGGGGAAGAAGAGGCCTCGGCAACCACCGGCGGGGACGAGGAATCCGTCGGGGAAGAGACCCCCGGCAGCGACCCTTCCGCGGAGAAGAACGAAGCGAAGATCCTCTTCGGCAGGATCGATAGCGACATCGGTCTGGCAGAGAGCGCCTATCTCAAACGCATGATCGAAGCGGCCGAGCTGGAGGGAGCCGGGGTTCTGGCCCTCGAGCTCAATACCTTCGGCGGCCGGCTCGATGCCGCGGTGGCGATGCGCGACCTGCTGCTCGATACCTCGCTGGAAACGGTGGTCTTCATCAACCGTCGGGCGATCAGCGCTGGCGCCCTCATCTCCCTGGCCAGCCATCACATCGCCATCAGCCCGGGAGGCACCATCGGAGCGGCCACCCCGGTGGTCCAGGCGCCGGGCCAGGAGCTGGCGCAGCCGGTGGAAGAAAAGTACCTCTCCTACTTCCGGGAGGAGATGCGGGCCACCGCCGAGGCTCGGGGCCGCGACGCCGACGTGGCGGAGGCAATGGTCGATTCCGACAAGGTGGTGGAAGGAGTCAGCGACGAGGGAAAGCTGCTCACCCTGAGCACCAAGAGTGCCCTCGAGACCGGCATCGCCGATCTCGAAGCGAAGAGCCTGGAAGAGGCGCTCGAAGCCTTCGGATTCCACGGACCGCAGGAAACCCTGGAGCGCTCGTGGTCGGAGAACCTCGTGGAGTTCCTCACCAGCACCCCCATGGTTTCTCTGCTCGGATTCGCCATGCTCTTCTTCGCCTACATGGAGTACCAGAGCCCGGGATTCGGCGGCTTCGGGTTCGGGGCCCTGGCCTGTTTCCTTCTGCTCTACTTCGGTCACTACATGGTGAACCTGGCCGGCTGGGAAGAGCTGCTCCTCTTCTCTCTCGGCATGGGCCTCTTGTTGGTAGAGATCCTGGTGATTCCGGGGTTCGGCGTGGCCGGCGTGTTGGGGCTCACCTCGATCCTCGTCAGCTTCTCCATGTTGCTGGCGGCGGGGGACTGGAGTGATTTTTCGTTCGAGAACCCGTTCACGCTACAGGCCGCGACACAGGTTCTGCTCACTCTGCTCCTCAGCCTGGGAGCGATCGCCGCCATGATCTTCTGGCTCCCGAAGAGCCGCTCACCCGTGTTGCGGGGCCGCTTCGTGCTGCAGCAGGAGCTGGCGACCGCCGAGGGATTTCAGAGCCATGACGAGGAAAACGACGACCTGGTGGGCGAGCTCGGCGAGGTGGTGACTCCGCTGCGTCCGTCGGGCAAGGCGAAGATCGGGGAGCGTCGAGTCGACGTGGAGACCGAGGGTGGATTCGTGGCCGCCGGGGAGTCGGTGAAGGTGTTGCGCCAGGAACCCGGTCGAATCGTGGTTCGCAAGGTCTGAAGAGGAAGGAAGCCCATCGATGCCGGAAGGATTGCTGCAGATCATCGCCCTGCTCTCGGTGGGGTATTTGCTGCTGGTGCTCGAGCTCTTCGTGCCCGGAGGGGTGTTGGGCTTGGGCGGGCTCCTGTCGATTCTCTACGGCTGTTATCTGGCTTTCGGCCTCGGAACCGGTTGGGGGGTGGCCTCGGTCGGGCTGAGCCTCTTCGCGACGGTCGTCATCGTGCGTACCTTCCTGCGCTCGCGGGCGGCGAAACGCCTGGTGCTCGACGAAGGGGCCGATTCCTGGCACGGCGAGGACGTCCGCCTGGTGGACCTGATCGGCAAGGAAGGAACCACCTTGTCGATGTTACGTCCGGCCGGCCTGGCGGAAATCGACGGCGAGCGGATCGATGTGGTCTCCGATAGCGAGTTCATCGATCCCGAGGTGGCCGTTCGAGTGGTCGAGGTCGAGGGCAATCGGGTGGTGGTCGAAGCGATCACGAGCCTCTCCGAAGAATCCGCCGGTGATCACGACGACCGAGGACGAAGGTAGGATGACCAGACTCGATGCGGGCACCGCTTTCGAGATTCTGTGGGTCGATCCCGTGATCCTCGACGTCTGAAACGAACATACGAGCCCGGCTGCCGGGCTCTTCAATGGAGAGTGAAACCATGGAGATGACCTTTCTTTTTCTCATTGCTTCGGTGGCTCTGCTGGTGCTGTTCACCTACTTCATTCCGATTCGGCTGTGGATCGCCGCGGTCTCCAGTGGAGCCGGAGTGGGGCTCGGAGCCCTCATCGGCATGCGCCTGCGGCGGGTGAATCCGAAGGTCGTGGTGGAGCCTCGGATCAGCTCGGTGAAGGCCGGTGTGCCCTTGTCGATCGACCACCTGGAGGCTCATTACCTGGCGGGAGGCAATGTCGCCAACGTGGTGAATGCACTGATCAGCGCCAAGAAGGCGGGGATCGAGCTCTCGTTCGAACGGGCGGCGGCGATCGATCTCGCTGGGCGCGATGTGCTCGAAGCGGTCAAGATGAGCGTCAATCCGAAGGTCATCAAGACGCCGCTGGTGGCCGCCGTGGCCAAGGACGGAATCCAGGTGAAGGCCCTCAGCCGGGTGACGGTGCGGGCCAATATCGATCGCCTGGTGGGTGGTGCCGGCGAGGAGACGATTCTCGCCCGCGTGGGTGAGGGCATCGTGACCACCATCGGCTCGGCCATCGACCACAAAGAGGTGCTCGAGAATCCCGATCGAATTTCCAAGACCGTGCTGCAGAAGGGACTCGATTCCGGCACCGCCTTCGAGATCCTCTCGATCGACATCGCCGATGTCGACGTCGGCGAGAACATCGGTGCCAAGCTGCAGACCGACCAGGCGGAAGCCGACAAGCGCGTGGCCCAGGCGAAGGCCGAAGGACGGCGGGCCATGGCGGTGGCGGAAGAGCAGGAGATGATCGCTCGCTCCCAGGAGATGAGAGCACGCCTGATCGAGGCCGAGTCGGAAGTACCCAAGGCCATGGCCGACGCTTTCCGCTCCGGCAACATGGGCATCATGGACTACTACCGGATGAAGAATGTCGAGGCCGACACCAGCATGCGGGATGCCATTTCGCGCGAAACCGGAGGTGAGAAGACCGACGAGCCCGAAGGCTGATCCGGGCCGATGGAAGACATCATCGGTTTCCTCTTCGTGACGCTCTATCTCCTCAGCTACCTGAGGGGACTGCTCCCGAAGCGCTCTCGCGGCCAGGAGCCGGCCCCGCCGGTGTCGCACGGCCAGCCGCCCAAGAAAGCGGACCCCAACTCGGTCGAGGGCATGCTCGAGGAGATTCGGCGGCAGGTGGCCGAGGCGGCGCGGGAGCAGGAGGTCGTCGAGGAGCATCGGCGGACGGCTGGCGAGCACCTGCCGACGCCGTCGGAGCACCGGCCGACGGTGTCGGAGCGCGAGCCGTTCTACAGTGATCACCGGCAGGCGCCCTCCGAGATCCTGGTGACCCAGACCGAGCACGAGCTCGCCGAGTCCGAGCATCGGTGGAGCCTCGAAGAGCACACAAAGGGCGACGTCTCCCTGCCCCCGGTGCCTCTACAGGCACCTGCAACTGCAGGCAAGCCCAGGACTCGATTCGCCCGCGACGTGGTTCGGGATCTGCGCGGCGGAACCCGGCTGGCAAGAGCGGTGGTGCTGCAGGAGATCCTGGGTCCACCGGTCAGTCTGCGTGAGGGGTCCGGGCGTTCGAGATGAGCCCGATCGAATACGGCGCTGAGTGTCCGGGGGCGGTGGAGTTCTTCGAGCTCTTCGAGACGACGGGTTGGAACAACTCGTATCGTGCCGGTGTCGAAGAGCTCGATCGGGCCCTCGCGGCCAGCTGGCACGTCGAGACCGCGCGGCGGGACGGCCGCCTGGTCGGTGTGGGTCGCGTGGTTTCCGACGGCGTGCTCTACGGCATGATCTACGACATGATCGTGTTGCCGGAGCAACAGGGCCAGGGCATCGGCTCGGCCATTCTGCAGCGGCTGGTCGATCGTTGCCGGGCCGCGGGCCTGCGCGATATCCAGCTGTTCTCGGCCCGGGGCAAGGCGCCGTTCTACCGCAAACGTGGATTCGTCGACCGACCCGACGAAGGGCCGGGCATGAGCTGGAAGCCACGTCGGTCTTGAAGGAGTCTCTGGGGCGACCCTCCGCCGGGTACAATGGATGACATCATCCCACGCCGAGCGGAGACAGCGATGAAACTTCGAAGAACGACCTGTGCGGCTCTCTGGGCCGTGGCTCTGGGAGCCGGCCCTGCTCTCGGGCAACTGGCCGTGGTCTCGGTAGAGCCCGCGGCTCGCAGCCTGGCAGCGCCGGTCGACGGCTCGATCGTGGTGCATTTCGATCGGCCGATCGAGCCGACGTCTCTTGTCGCACGGCAGACCTTCTGGGCCTTCGGGCGCTGGAGCGGCCCGGTGGACGGAGCCTTCGATCTCAGCAACGGAGACCAGACGGTGGCCCTGGTGCCGGACCGGCCCCTGTCGGCGGGCGAGCAGGTGATGGTGATCCTCTCGCACGATCTCCAGGCGAGCGACGGTAGCTTTCTCCGCTCTGCCGGTCACTCCTTCCAGTTCTGGACCGCTGCTCGGCGAGCGGGAAGCGAGCTGGTGGAGATCGACCGCATGACCACCCGTACAGAGCCCGGAGCCTCGAGCCGTGCCTACGGTGGCATCGCCACCGATCTCGACGGCGATGGTAGCCCCGATCTGACCATCGCCAACGAAGACACTTCCGATCTGCGGGTCTTCCTCAATCGAGCCGACGGCAGCGGCACCTTCGAGCCGTTTCTCGAGCCCACCTTCCCGACCGGAAACCGTCCCAGCCCTTCGGAGCCGAGCGACTTCGACGCCGACGGCAACTCCGACGTGGCCACCGCCAACATCCTGGGCAACAACGTGTCGGTGTTGCTCGGAGCGGGCGACGGCACCTTCGCCCCGCAACAGCTGATCGCCGTCGGCGGCCAGCCGCGGGGAATTGCCGTGCTCGACGCCGATGGCGATGGCGATATCGACGTGGTCAATACCAATCGCGACAACAGCAGCCTCTCCCTGCTGCTGAACGACGGCACGGGGACCATGGGCGCTCCGTTCTTCTTCGGGTCCGGCACGGCTGGAGAATGGGCGTTGGCGGCGGGAGACATGAACGAAGACGGCATTCTCGACCTCGTGGTGGGCACGCGGAACCGCGAGGAGATCGACATCTACCTCGGCAACGGCAATGGCGGATTTACCCGGGAATCGTCGCAGAGCAGCGGTGGAGCGACCTGGGTGGTGAACGTCGGCGACCTGAACGGCGATGGCCACGAAGACGTGGCAGCAGCGAACTCCACCAGCAACAACGCGGCGATCCTCCTGGGCGACGGCACCGGCCAGCTGGGCCCTCCGCAGATCGTCGTGCCCGATCCGTTTCCGCTCTCCACCGATCTCGGTGATCTCGACGGTGACGGCGACCTCGACTGGATTCTCTCCAGCTTCCAGGGCGACTGGAGCCTCTTCCTCAACGACGGAAACGGCAACTTGACCTTCGAGCTCGAGATCGAGGCGCCGGTCGCCGCGTCGTGCTCGCTGATCTACGACTCGGACGGCGACGGTGATCTCGACCTGGCCCTGATCGACGAGCTGGAAGACGAGGTGATCTTGATGCGGAACGACGGCATTCTCTTCGCCGATGGCTTCGAGTCGGGAGATCTCTCGTCCTGGAGCAGCACCTCACCCTGAAGCCCCGAGCGACCAACCACGGAAGACGAATCTTGAAGCGACCGTATCTGCTCACCGTCGACGACGATCCCGGGGTCTTGCGCGCGGTGTCCCGCGACCTGCGCCGACGATATGGCAAGGAGTACAGCGTGCTGCGGGCGAGCTCCGGGACTGAGGCCCTGGAAGCTCTCGAAGAGCTCGCGCAACGGGAAGAGCCGGTAGCGCTGGTTCTTTCGGACCACCGCATGCCGGAGATGAACGGAGTCGATCTGCTGGCGCGGATCCATCGTCTCCTGCCCGACTCGAAGCGAGTGCTGCTGACCGCTTATGCCGATACCGAGGCGGCGATTGCGGCGATCAACGAGTCCCAGCTCGACTACTACCTCCTGAAGCCCTGGGATCCACCCGAAGAGCGTCTCTATCCGGTGCTCGACGACCTGCTCGGAGACTGGCGGGCCGGTTACCGGCCGGGGTACGGAGGCATGCGGGTAGTGGCGACGCGCTGGTCGGCCCAGGGGCACGAGCTGCGCGATTTCCTGGCCCGCAATCTGGTGCCCTATCGATTCCTCGACCTGGAGCGTGCCCCCGAAGCACGGGAGCTGGTGGGCGACTCGGAAGTGGCTCTCCCTCTGGTGGTGCTGGAAGATGGACGGCGGCTGGAAGGGGCCGGAGTCGCCGAGGTCGCGGAGACCATGGGTCTCAAGACCCGGGCGGCCGAGAGCTTCTACGACCTGGCGATCGTCGGCGGCGGGCCGGCCGGCCTCGCCTCGGCGGTCTACGGCGCGTCCGAAGGCTTGCGGACGGTGCTCCTCGAGCGCGACGTGGCCGGTGGGCAGGCCGGGACCAGCAGCCGGATCGAAAACTACCTGGGATTTCCCTCGGGCCTCTCCGGTGGCGACCTGGCGCGGCGAGCGGTGACCCAGGTGCGGCGTTTCGGAGTCGAGCTCCTGAATCCCGTGGAGGTCGTGGGGCTGCGTCTCGAGGGTCCTTACCGGCACCTCCGAATGGCCGACGGCAACGAGCTCTCGTGCCATAGCCTGATGATCGCCACCGGCGTCTCCTGGCGTCGGCTGCCGGCGGAGGGAGCCGAGGCTCTCACCGGCAGCGGAGTGTATTACGGAGCCTCCTTGAGCGAGGCGGCGAGCTGTCGTGGCGAGGTGGTCTACATCGTCGGAGCGGGCAATTCGGCGGGCCAGGCGGCGATGTATTTCGCCGGCTATGCGGCCCGGGTGGTGATGGTCGTGCGAGGAGATTCGCTGGCGGCCAAAATGTCGAGCTACCTGGTGGAGCGGATCGAGGCTACGGGGAACATCGAGGTCCGCACCGGCATCGAGATCACCGTCTGCCATGGCGAGGAGCGGCTGGAGTCGTTGACCCTGAAGGACCGGGCCTCGGGCACCGAAACGCGCGAGGAGGCCAACGCCCTTTTCGTGTTCATCGGCGCTGCTCCGCGGACCGAATGGCTGGAGAGCCTGGTGGCGCGTGACGAACGAGGGTTCCTGCTCACCGGCCCCGACCTGCGGCCGGAAGACCTGGAAGACTGGCCCCTCGAGAGGAGCCCGTTCCTGCTCGAGACCAACGTGCCCGGGGTCTTCGCGGCCGGTGACGTACGCCACGAATCGGTCAAGCGTGTGGCCTCGGCGGTGGGCGAGGGATCGGTGGCCGTGTACTTCATGCATCGCCACCTGGCGAATCTCTGACCAGGCGACTCCTGGAACCGGCAACCCTCGAGGGAGAATCGGCCGATGAGCAGAGCCCCGGAAGCTACGAAGTCCGCCGAGGCCCTCGGTGCGCCCTGTATCGACGATCTGCGGCGGGTCGAGATCTTCGGCGACCTGGAGGAAGAGCAGCTGCAGTGGTTGCTCGACCGGGCCACCTGTCTCGATCTCGCTACCGGCGAGTCTCTGTGGGCCCAGGGGCAGCCCGCCAACGCCATGTTCGTCTTGCTGCGGGGCAAGGTGCAGCTGATCTTCGACGTCATGGGCCAGAGCCTGCGGGCGACCTCCGAACGCTGGGGAGGCGTGGTCGGTGTGTTGCCCTATTCGCGGATGACCGAATACGCGGCGCCCTGCGTGGCGATCGAGCCGTGCCGGGTGTTGCGGATCGGCAAGGAACACTTCATCGAGATGCTGTCGACGATTCCCGAGCTCGGCTATCGCCTGGTGGCGCTGATGTCGGATCGTGTCCGCGAGGGTACGCGGGTACAGGAGCAGAGGGAGAAGATGATGGCTCTGGGCAAGCTCTCCGCCGGGCTGGCGCACGAGCTCAACAATCCTTCGGCGGCCATCGGCCGGGCGGCGGCCGACCTGAGCGCTCGGCTGCGCGAGAGCAACCGGCGAGTCCTGGCCATCGCAGGGCACGGCTTGAGCCTGGAGCAGATGCAGGCGGTCATTTCCCTGCGCGACCTGGGCTCGGGGAACGGCGGCACCCTCTCGACCCTCGAGCGGGGTCGGCGGGAAGACGAGCTGGCGGACTGGCTGGACGAGCTGGAGATCGAGGACGGATGGGTTCTGGCCGAGGCGTTGGTCGAGGCGGGGCTCGACCTCGAACGTCTGCAGAGCGCCTGTGAGGGGCTGCCGTCGGCGGCGATGGGGGATGTGCTGGCCTGGATCGAGAGCGGGCTGGCCGCCCGGCAGCTGCTCGACCAGGTGGGGACGGCCGCGGAGCGGATCACCGAGCTGGTGCACGCGGTCAAGGCCTACTCCCACATGGACCAGTCGCCGGACCAGCAGGTGGTCGACGTGCACCAGGGCATCGACCAGACACTGACCATTCTCGGGCACAAGCTGCGGGCCAAGAATCTCACCGTCGAGCGTCGCTTCGGCTCCGACGTTCCCGAAGTGCCGCTCTATCCGAGCGAGATCAACCAGGTCTGGACCAACCTGCTCGACAACGCGATCGATGCGGTCGAGAGCGGTGGGTTGTTGGCGGTCGAGACCTCGGCCGATCTCTGCTCGGTCTTCGTGACCGTGGTCGACAACGGACCCGGGATTTCGGAAGACGACCAGAAACGGATCTTCGAGCCGTTCTTTACCACCAAGCCGGTGGGAGAGGGCACCGGCCTGGGACTCGACATCGTGCATCGGATCGTGCTCCAGCACCAGGGCGAGGTCGACCTCGCCTCGGAGCCCGGACGCACAGCCTTCACCGTGCGCCTTCCGCGAGAAGGCAAGAAGGGCGAGAAGTGAAGCCCGAAGGTTTCGCGGCCTCTCGCCAGGGGATCACCAGGGCCTTCGAGTCGAGGTTCGGCCGACGACCGGAAGTGGTCGTGCGGGCCCCGGGGCGGGTGAATCTGCTCGGTGCCCATGTCGATACCAGCGAGGGATGGGTGCTGCCGGCGGCCATCGATCGGGCGGTCTGGTTGGCGGCGGCGGTCCGGCCTCCCGGTCAGGGTCGTGAGATGTGTCTGGCAGCTCTCGACCTCGAAGCCGAAGCAGCTCTCGAGCTCGACCACCTGCCTCCGCCCCGGCCCGAGCGCGGGGGAGATGGCTCCTGGGCCGACCTTCCGGCGGGGCTCGCCTGGGCCCTGCAGGCGTCCGGGTACCGCCTTCCGGCTCTGGAGGTCGCATTTTCCAGCGACCTTCCGATGGGTGCTGGCGTCAGCTCCTCGGCGGCGGTCGAGATGGCCTTTTTGCTGGCTTGGGAGACCCTGGCCGCGCGCGCCGGAGAGGTGTGGAGGCTTTCCGGAATCGACAAGGCGCGTTTCGGGCAGCGCGCTGAAAACGATTACCTGGGCGTGCGCTCCGGCATCATGGACCAGTTCGCCTCGCTCCACGGCCAGCGGGGCCGGGCGATCCTCCTCGACTGCCGGACCCTGGAGCATCGACTCGTGCCGATTCCTGATTCCGTGGCCGTGCTGGTGGCCGACAGCGGCGTGCGGCGGCGGCTGGAGGCTTCCGGATTCAACGACCGTCAGGAGGAGGCTCGCCGGGCGCTGGCGGGACTTCGGGAGCTCCTGCCGCGGCTACGAACCCTGCGCGATCTCTCGGTGGAAGACCTGGAGCTCTGGGAGCATCGCCTGGAGCCCGATCTGCGACGGCGGGCCCGGCACGTGGTGGAGGAGAACCTCCGGGTCCGGGCGGGTGCCAAAGCGCTCGAAGCCGACGATCTCGAAGCCTTTGGTGCTTTCATGCAGGACTCCCACCGCAGCTCTCGGGATCTCTTCGAGGTCAGCCTGCCGGAGCTGGACGAGCTGGCGGCGGCCGCCTGGAGGGCGCGGGGTTGCCTGGGGGCGAGGCTCAGCGGTGGCGGCTTCGGAGGGTGTGTGACCGCCCTGGTGAGAGCCGATGCGGTCGAGGAGGTCTCTCAATCGATCCGGTCGCAGTTCGAGGGCCGTTTCGGCCGTTCGCCCGACCTCTGGCTCGCCAGGATCCGTGCCGGAGCATCGATCGAGTCGGGGGGCTGAATCTTCTTCCTGCGGAGAGAGGGAAGAGTCGTCGAAGAGCTGGATTCGTTCTGATTCTCCCCACCCTTTCCAGAGGAGGCTCGGTAAACCCTCCGGCAGGGTCGGGGCTCCAATGTAGAAAAGGGATCAGAGAGCGGGCGCCCGTGGGTGCGTAGGGGGCCGTCACCGTACCGGGTTGCTCGAGACAAAAAAAAGAGCCTGCCCCACTCTTGGCAAGACAGGCATCCGGAGACCGTTTTTCGTAGCTCGAGGTGCACCGGATGCTCGAAGCGAGCATCGCTGGAGCGTCGCGCGGCAGACCATAGGTGCATGACTGTGTTGTGCCTCGTGCTGCTGACAGAGAAAAGCAAGCTTTGTGCCAGATCCTGATCGACGGCTCGGGTCGATTTTGTGGCCTTCTTTGGGGGCTTTGCCGGAAAACGGCAGTGATCGGTTCTCAATCTTGAGACACAAGCCGTCTCAGATATGAGAAAATGGGCTCTGACGACATTTTAGCTGCTTCTGTTATCGATGGGTGCCGATCGGCGAGCTCGTCCCGGGGGGGACGAGCCGTAGAGGGTGGGATGGGTGCTGGGTAGAAAAAAAACTCAAGTCGAAGCCGTGAGAAGGAAGAGAGTTGATGGCACATCGGATCATCGCCAAGTTCGACGACCAGACGATTCGAGCGAATCTACACGCTGGGCGCAATCTCATCGGGTCCGATCCCGCTTGTGAGATCGCTCTGCCCAATTCCACAGTCTCTCGGCGGCACGCGGCCCTGCACGTACACGACGATCAGGTAGAGCTCGAAGACCTCGGCTCCACCAACGGCACTCTGCTGCGATCGCGAAAGATCGAGCGGGAGATCCTGGAGCTCGGCGATATCTTCGTCATCGGTCGGGTGGTGGTAATCCTCGAAGAAGTGTCCGACGACGACCTCGAGGTGGGAATCACCCTGCCGCCTCGGGAGTCGTTCCTCGAGCCGACCCATCCACTGAACCTCAATGACATCAGCGATTTCACCGAGGCGTTCTCGCCCCTCGATCGTTTTGCGCTCGACCACCTGCCACGCCTGCTCGATGCGCTCTGTGGCGATACCGATCGCCAGAGCCTGGCCCAGGCGGTGGGCCACGCACTCTTCGACACCATGCCGGTGCGAGTGGTCGAGATCCTGGAAGCCCACGAGGGGCAGGGGGTGCTCTACTCGGCCGAGGCCGAAGAAGAGCTTCCCGGTGGAGATCCGGCCTGGGTGGAGACCGCCTCGAACAAGTGCAAGATCCGGGTGCAATTCGCCCGGGCCAGTGCCGGAGAGCACTACCGGCCGATTGTCGAATCCGCCTTGCTGATGCTGTCGGTGGCCGATCGTTATCGGGCGCCGACCCGGCCGCGGGTGGCGTCGGAGACCAAGATCCTGCGGCCCCAGCCACCCACGGTCGATCCGGAGGTCCAGCGGATCTACGACCAGGCGGAGCGTGTGGCCCGTGGTGATGTGGGGGTATTGATCTACGGGGAGTCCGGCACCGGAAAGGAGGTGTTGGCGAGCTTCATCCACAATGCGTCGCCCCGGGCCGAGCAGACCCTGGTCACGATCAACTGCGCGTCCCTGCCTCGGGATCTCCTGGAAGCCGAGCTGTTCGGGGTCGAGAAAGGGGTCGCTACCGGCGTGGAGGCCCGGCCGGGCAAGTTCGAGGCGGCCGACCAGGGTACCCTCTTTCTCGACGAGATCGGCGACATGGCGCTCGAAACCCAGGCCAAGATCCTGCGGGTGCTGCAGGAGAAAGAGGTTTTTCGGATCGGTGGTCACACCCCGCGGCCGGCCCGGGCGCGGGTGGTGGCGGCCACCAATCAGCCGATTCACCAGATGCTCGCCGAAGGCTCGTTCCGCGGCGACCTCTATCACCGGATCGCCACCTGGGAGGTGGAGCTTCCGCCCCTCCGCAAGCGGCGGGCCGACATTCCCAACCTGGCGGCCTACATGCTGGCTCAGGAGGCGCAGCGTTACAACATCCGGGTGCGTGGCATCTCCCGGGCGGCTCTGCGCGCCATGCGCCGCTACCGCTGGCCGGGCAACATCCGCCAGCTGCGCAACGAGATCTCCCGCGCGGTGCTCTTCCTCGAAGATCGCGAGCTCCTCGATACCGGGCGCCTCAGCCCGCAGATCCGCGGAGAGTCGGCCCAACACGGCAGCGAGTCGCTGGCCGAGATTCTGGAGGCCGTCGAACGCGACGAGATCACCGCTGCCATGGAAGCGTGTGCCGGTGATACCTCGGCGGCAGCCGCCAAGCTACAGATGAGCCGCCCCACTCTCTACCGCCGCATCAAGAGCCTCAAGATCGAGACCTGACACCCGCTCCTGTGCCGGCGGTTAGAATCGTCGCCATGGTGCAAGGCAAGACAAAGGTCGCGAAGTCGCGGAGCGTGCTGCTGCTGGCTCTGTGGGTGCTCACGTCGATGGCATTCGCCACGTTGGCGGGCGAAGAGCCCGGGCTCGGAGCCGATCCCGTGTCGGTGTATTCGGATCTCGACGGAGCCTGGGAAGGAGAGTTCGTGGGCTGGGACACGAAGGGAGAAGAGCTCTACCGCATCCGGGTACGCCAGGAGTACCGGACAGTGGACGCCGAGACCCAGGAAGTAGGGATCACCGACACGATGGCGGACGGCACGGTGATTCGAGGCCGCGGACGCAACATCGCCCGGCGCCGGGCCGACGGCTCCCTGGAGCTGCTCTGTATCGTCGAGAAATCGAACGGCGATCGGGTGGAGCACCGTGGCCGGCTGATCCGTGGTCCTGGCGGCGAGGGTGAGCTGGTCTGGTGGTCGCACGAGCCCGAGCGCACGGAAACCTTCCGCGAGGCCGTTCGAGGGGAAGGGGCGTCCGCGGTCTACTCCATCGACGGCGTTGGCCGTTACGGGAGCTCCACTGTGGTGATGGCCGGTCGGTATCGCCGGGTCGATTAGCTCTACTTTGTCAGCTCTTCCGAGGTCGAGTCGTCGTTCCTTCCGCCAGGTCTCGAAGGGTCGCGTCGGCTGCGAGCGGCTCCGAGCTCTCTCCTGGCGCTGTGTTTCGGCGGTATCTTCGGCACGGTCCTCTTCGACCCGCTCGGCCTGGCTCCAGGAACGCCGACTCTTCCGAGGTCGAAATCTGACAAGAGCGGAATCTGGACCGCTCAGGAAACCGTCAGGAGCTGGCGAACCCGCGCGAGCAGCTCCGAGGGTTGGTAGGGCTTCTTGAGAAAGTCCGAAGGAGGATCCTCGGCGAACAGTCGCGCGGCCTGGTGCTCGTGGTACCCGCTCGAGAGCAGGATCTTCACCTCGGGTCGAAGATACCGGAGCTCGCGGTAGACCTCGAGACCATCCATTCCGGGCATCGTGAGATCGAGGATCACCAGGTCGAAGCTCTGCGGGTCGGCGCTGAAGAGAGCGATGCCGCAGGGACCATCGCCGGCGGTCGAGGCCTCCAGCCCCGCCGAGGTGAGGGTCGCTTCCGCCAGACGTCGCACGACGGCCTCGTCGTCGATCACCAGAACCTTGCCCTTGCCACGCCAGGGCTCGGCCTCTCGCGCCGCGGTGACTTCCTCGATCAGTGCTTCGTCGGAAGCAGGAAAAAGGACCTCGACCCGGGTGCCGCGGCCCGGCTGCGACTCGACCCGCAGTGTGCCCCGGTGTCCGCGCACGATGCCGAGCACCGCCGCCAGACCCAGGCCGCGCCCGGCGAACTTCGTGGTGAAGAAGGGATCGAAGATCTTTTCCAGCGTTTCGGGACCCATGCCGCATCCGGTGTCGGTCACCTCGAGGCATACGTAGGGGCCCGGTGGTAGATCGGTCAGATAACACCGGGCGAAGGTGTCGCGGTCGCAGAGCCGGGCGAGGGTCTTGATCGAGAGCCGACCGGGCGCACCTCCGAGAGAGTCGACGGCATTGGTGATCAGGTTGTTGAGCAACTGGCGGATCTGTGCCGGGTCGGCGGCGATGGTGGCGGCTCCGGAGCCTGCTTCCGTTTGCAGCCGGACCCCGGTCGGCAGCTCGATCTTGCGCATTCGGGCCGTCTCCGCCACCTCCTTCGCGAGGCTCAGGGGGCGGGCGACGAAACGGCCCCTTCCGGAGTAGGCGAGCATCTGGTTGCTCAGCTCGGCGGCTCGCTGGCCGGCGTCGGTCACCTGCTCCAGCCGATCGGTGATGGGTGAGCCCGGCGGCAGATCCTGGCGCGCCAGCTCGGCGTTGCCGAGGATTCCCACCAGCAGATTGTTGAGATCGTGGGCCAGACCGCCCGCCAGCACGCCGAGGCTCTCCAGCTTCTGGGCGTGCTGGATCTTGGCTTCGAGCCGGCGCCGGTCCTTCTCGGCCTTCTGGCGCTCCTGGATCTCCTGCAGGGCCTGGTCGCGGAGCTCACGATAGGCCTGGATCCGGCGGCTGGCCTCGGTGAAGTCCTGGAGAGAGAAGAGGGCGTCGAAGGCTCCGTCGTCCCGGGGAACGGCGGTGACCACGGACTGGAAGATCCGTAGCTCGTCGTTGTCGAGAGGGGCCGGGATCAGGTGTGGATGCAGCTGGGACGAGAAGATCGCCGGAGGTCCGCCGACGAAGATTCCCTGGAGCCGCCCCAGGTATTTGTCGGTCGCCAGGTGGGGAAACCGTTCGTCGAGCCGGGTGCCCAGGATCTGTTGCCGAGGGATTCCCGTCCAGCTCTCGAGGCAGAGATTCCAGAAGCGGACCCTGAGGCTCGGGCTCGAGACACAGATTCCCAGGGGAATGTGGTCGAGGAGCGCGTAATGTGGAAGTACGGCGTCTGGCACGGTGGGGGTCAGTGGCCCTGGCTGATCTGGTCGATGGCCGAGAGCAGGGTATCGAACGAACGGACCTCGCAGATGAGCAGAATGTTTCCCTGGATGTCGAGGTCTTCGATGCTGAACCGGGTATGAGCGAGCACCACCATCGGATCGGCATCGGCGCGGGCCCCGGAGAAGAGATGCTGCAGCCGGTCGTCGGAGTAGGAGGGAAGCCCGTAGCTGAGGCGTACATTCAGCAAGTTGGCGAGGGTGCCCATGACCCCGTTGATCACGATATTGCCGACCTCGCTGAGAGTGCCGCCACGAACCGCATCGAGCTCGGAGCTCCCCTGTGCTTCGCCGGTCAGGGCCGCCACCAGGTTGGCGGCGCTCTCGGGCGGGAAGACGAGAGCGGCCGTACCCTGGATGAAACCGGAGAAGGGTTGGCGGACGAAGGAGAGATGCTGCTCGGGGGTAGTGCCCAGCTCGCTGCCCAATACCGAGAGGTGTAACACCTTGATGGTGGGAACCTGCAGCTGAATCCGGGCCCCTACCATCTGGTTGAGAGTGCCCGCGGCATGGCCGACGCCGATGTTGATCAGCTCCGAGAGGGCGTCGAGCTGCAGGGGAGTCGGTTTCACGCGGGCTGCCCTTGGCCGGTGAGTGCCTCTTCCACGGCTTCCCTCAGACGTTCCGGCTCTACCGGCTTGTTCAGCACTTGCCGGGCACCCAGGGCGAGGCATTGTTCCCGCACCTGCCGTTGAATGTCGGCGGTCACCACGAGGATGGGAATCTCGGTACCCTGCAGCTCCTGCAGCAGGAACATCTCATCGGTCTCGGGCATGATCAGGTCGGCGAGGACACAATCGGGCGGCTCGGAGAGGATGAGGTCCAGGGCTTCCTTGCCGGTCCTCGCTTCGAGGATTCGGTGGCCTCCGGGCTCGAGCGCCCTGCGGAGAAACGACCGTTGGAATTGGGAATCGTCGACGATCAGAACCGTTCCCATGTTTTTCTCCTGAGTCGAGCCGGATCGGGCTCGGATGCTGACGGTGAGCGGCGAGAGGATCGAGCTTGGTAGCAGTGGGCCGATTTCTGTCTTCGGAGAGAGAGCAGGGCTCCTCGGGTCCATCCGAACAGAAACCGAATGATGGCAAGGGTATCTTAGCCGCATCTTTCCCCAGCGAGAGGACCTTGCAGCTGGTCTATACCCCTGAGAGAGCCAGCAGAGACCCGAGGAGGGTCTTGGTTTGATAACCTTCCGACCGTTCGGTCGAAATCGCGTTCGGCGGGTGGAATCTCTCCGGAGCGGTGGAGTTGCCGATGCAGAGCTTTACCGAAGAGGGCGGCTACAGCAGATCGAGATTCGACTTGGTAGACTGATTCTCTGGATGAACATGTGCGGAAGAGCCTTCGCCCTTCGTCGGGTGTCGGCGGCGGGTTTGTATTCGATGATGGTAGTCGGGATTTCCACCAGCACCAGAAGGGTGCGCCTCGGCCTGTTCGGGGCGATCGGTGTGGCCATGGCAGCTCTATGCCAGGCGCAGGCCCGAGACATGCGCTTCGATCACCTGACGATCGAAGACGGCCTCTCCCAGAGCTCCGCACACGGGATTCTGCAGGATCGAGTGGGCTACCTCTGGTTCGGAACCCAGGACGGCCTGAACCGGTATGACGGCTACGAGCTGCGAATCTACCGAAACCACGCCGACGATCCATCGTCGTTGCCCCACAACTGGGTCCAGGCCCTGATCGAAGACGAAAAGGGGGACGTGTGGGTGGCGACCCACGGAGGTCTCGCCGTCTGGCGGCGTGCTATGGATCGCTTCGAGCGATTTCTGCACGACCCCGCCGATCCCGACAGCCTGGGCAGCAATCGCCTGCGGACTCTGATCCAGGATCGCGAGGGTTTGATCTGGATCGGGACCGAGGATTCCGGCCTCGATCTCTTCGATCCCCAGAGCGGACAGTTTCGCCATTTCCGCCACGATCCCGAGGACCCCACCAGCCTGGTGGACGACCGCGTTCGCAAGGTCTTCGAGGACCAGCTGGGAAACCTGTGGATCGGCACCATGGGCGGGCTCGCTCTCTACGATCGCAGCCGGGGGATCTTCTTCTACTACGGTCACGATCCGGAAGATCCCGAGAGCTTGAGCGATCCGCGGGTCCTGGCGGTGAACGAAGACTCCACCGGGCGTTTGTGGGTGGGGACCTTCCGTGGGATCAACGCCTTCGACCGGGTGAGTCAGACCTTCGATCGTTTCCTCGTCGGTGGGCCGGAAACGGCGGAATCCGATGCGGACCTCGTACGGGTCATTCGCGAAGATCGCGATGCCCGGGTCTGGGTCGGAACCGATCGTGGCCTCTGCCTCTGGAGCCCGGAGAAGAGGAGCTTCGTGCGCTACCGGCACGTGCCGGCGGATCCGGCGAGCCTGAGCAGCGATTCCGTGCTCTCGATCTACCAGGATCGCAGCGGGATCCTCTGGGTCGGGACCCTCGGCAGTGGCCTCGACAAGTGGAATCCGCGGACCTGGGTGTTCGAGCACTACCGTGGCGTTCCGGGGAAGGAAGAGGGCCTCAATGGCCGCAACATCTTCGCCCTGGCAGAAGACTCTCGCAAAGGCCTGTGGATCGGCTCACTCGATGGAGGGCTGGAGCGACTCGATCGGCGAACCGGAGAGGTCGAGCGTCATCGCCACGACCCTCGCCGGGCCGACAGCCTCAGCGACGACCGGGTCACGGCGCTGTGGCTCGATGAAGAAGAGGTTCTCTGGGTCGGCACCATGGCGGGCGGGCTCAATCGCCTGGACCTCAAGGAGGCCGTCGGGGAGCGGCGGTTCGAACGCCTGGCGGTGGGTGGTGCCGACCGCAGCGCGGTGGGAGGAGGCGCCGTCCGGGCGATCCACGAAGACCACCGAGGGCGTCTCTGGATCGGAACCCACGGTGGGGGCCTCGATCGGCTCGACCGTTCCACCGGAACGTTGCGAAACTTCCGCCACGACCCGGAGATGCCGGCCAGCCTTGCGGACGACCGGGTGGCCGCCTTCGCCTCGGACCCGCGGGCGGATCGGCTCTGGATCGGTACCGAAGGAAGTGGGCTCTCCCTGCTCGAGGGCGACAGCGAGACCTTTCTCACCTTCCGCCACGATCCCCGGCGAGCGGACAGCCTGGTCAGCAACTCCGTGGTGTCGCTGGAGATCGATGCCGACGGCCGGCTCTGGATCGGCACCCTGGGGAGCGGCCTCGCGGAGCTGGTGGAGCTCGATCCCGCCGCGCGGAAAGCGAGCTTTCGCCACTACTCCGAGTCGGACGGGTTGCCGAATGCCAGTATCTGGGGGATCCGCGCCGACGACACCGGGCGGCTTTGGATCAGCACCAACAAGGGTCTGGCCCGTTTCGATCCGGAGACTCGTCACTTCCGCCGCTATACCCGGTCCCACGGGCTGCAGAGCGAGGAATTCAATCTCGGCGCTCATTTCAAGAGCAAGAGCGGCGAGCTCTTCTTCGGCGGAGTCCAGGGTTTCAATGCCTTCCACCCCGTGGAGATGGACGACCCCAGCCACCAGGCTCCTCTGGTGCTGACCTCCTTTTCGAAACGCAACGAACCGGTCGACCTCGGAGCGGGCATCGCCGAGATCCGGGAGCTCTCCGTCGACTCTCGCGACTATGTTTTTTCCTTCGAGTTCGCGGTTCTCGACTTTGCGGCGCCCGAGGAGAATCGGTATGCCTTCCAGCTCGAGGGCCTGGGCGAGGAGTGGATCGAGCTCGGCACCTCGCGTCGGGTGCAGCTCACCAATCTCGACCCGGGGAGTTATGTCCTGCGGGTGCGAGGAGCCGACAGCGAGGGCGTCTGGAGCGATTCCGAGCTGCGCCTGGGCCTGGAGGTCGAGGTTCCGCCCTGGCGCCAGCCCTGGGCCTGGGCGTTCTACGCCCTGGCGCTGGCCTCGCTCCTCGGCCTGCTCTGGCAGCGGCATCTGAAACGGGGCCAGCGCAAGCAGGAGCTGCAGCGCGCCCGGGAGGCGGTGGCGACCGCCGATCGCCTCAAGGAGGCGTTCCTCGCCAACATGAGCCACGAGATCCGAACCCCGATGACCGGTGTGTTGGGCATGGCGAGCCTTTTGTTGGAGATGGAAGACGACTCCCGCAAGCGTCGGTACCTGGAAACGATCAGGGTCAGTAGCGAAACCCTGCTGACCTTGATCAACAACATGCTCGACGTCTCGCGGCTCGAGGGCGAGGGGATCGCCGTGCAGGCACAGCCCTTCGATCTTCGCGAAGCGGTGGAGGAGTCGCTGGCGGGCATCGCCGCCGAGGCCGCCGAGAAGGGCCTGGAAGTGATGTGTTGGATCGCCGAGGGAACCCCGGATCTGCTGGTGGGCGACGGGGCGCGGACCCGGCAGGTTCTGGCCCAGCTGCTCGGCAATGCGGTGAAGTTCACCCGCGTCGGCGAAATCCGGGTCGAGGTCTCGGCCGAAGCGGCAGCGGACGGCGAGCTCCGGATCCTCTTCGCGGTCGAGGATACCGGCGAAGGGGTTCCCGAGTCGATCTCGGAAAGGCTTTTCCAGCCCTTCACCCAGGGCGATTTCTCCATGACCCGAAGCCGGGGAGGAACCGGAGTGGGGCTGGCCCTGAGCCGGCGGTTGGTGGAGCGGATGGGTGGAGAGATCCACCACGAGAGCCGCGACGGCGGCGGCTCGATCTTTCGTTTCTCGCTCCCCGGCACGGCTGCCCCGGGGCTCGATCGCAGTTTCCTCTACCAGCGGCAGCCGGACCTGATCGGAAAGCGGATCCTCGGCATCCTCACCAACCCGGCTCTGGTCGAGATCCTGACCCGGCAGCTCTCGGCCTGGGGAGTCGGCTCCCATTTCGTCGCCGACCCGGCGACCGCCCAGCAGCTGTTGCGTCGCGACGGTGGGTTCGACTGCGTGCTGGTCGAAGGAGAGGCACAACCCACCAGTGGAGAGTCGGCCGATCGTTTCGAAGGTCTGCCGGCCCTTGTGTTGCTCAGCGCCGCGGAGCCGGGAGCTCGATCTTTCCGCTTCTCCCTCGATCGGCATCCGGTACGCTCCGTGCCTCTGCTGGAGACCCTTCGCCTCCTTCTCG
>CAZMEL010000050.1:0-37054 GCA_964565225.1 uncultured Thermoanaerobaculia bacterium
GGACGGGCGCCACATCGACCAGATCTCCCAGGTCGTCGAGCAGATCCGCACCCGGCCCGACTCCCGGCGCCACATCGTCAGCGCCTGGAACGTGGGCGAGCTCGAGAACATGGCCCTGCCGCCCTGCCACGTCCTCTTCCAGTTCTACGTCGCCGAGGGCCGGCTGTCGTGCCATCTCTACCAGCGCAGCGCCGACATCTTCCTCGGCCTGCCCTTCAACATCGCCTCCTACGCCCTGCTCACCCGCATGGTCGCCCAGGTCTGCGACCTCGCCCCCGGCGACCTGGTGATCAGCCTCGGCGACGTGCACCTCTACGAGAACCACATCGAGCAGGCCGACCTGCAGCTCGAGCGCGAGCCCCGGCCCCTGCCGCGGATGACCCTGCGGCCCGGCGTCCGTTCGATCTTCGACTTTCGCTATGAAGACTTCGAGCTCACCGGCTACAAACCCCACAAACGCATCAAAGCCCCCATCGCCGTCTGAGCCATGCAGCTCTCCCTGATCGTCGCCGCCTCCGAGAACGGAGTGATCGGCCGCAAAGGCACCCTGCCCTGGCGCCTTCCCAAGGATCTGAAACATTTCAAGGCCACCACCCTCGGCGGCACCCTGCTCATGGGTCGCAAGACCTGGGACTCGATCGGCAAACCCCTGCCCCAACGGAGATCCCTGGTGATGAGCCGTAACCCCGACTTCGAGGCCCCCGGCGCCGAGGTCTTTCCCGACCTCGAAGCCTCCCTCGCCGCCGCTCGGAACGACCGAGAGCTCTTCGTCATCGGCGGCGCCGCTCTCTACCGGCTCACCCTGCCCCGGGCCGACCGCCTCTACCTCACCAGGGTCCACGCCGAGGTCGAAGGCGACGTCTTCCTGCCTCCCATCGATTTCAGTCAGTGGGAGCTGCGCGAAGAAACCGCTCACCCCGCCGACGAACGCCACGCCTTCCCCTTCACCTTCCTGACCTATCAGAAGCGCCAGCAGCCCACCGAAACGCAACCATGAGCGACGTGCCTGCCGTTCTCACCTGCGGCGCGCTCGGCTGGCAGCCCTTGCGCCAGCTGCTCGACCGTTACGACCTCGAGATCGAGACCGTGGCCGACGGCGCCGAGATCCCAGGCTCCTACTGGGGCGACTCCGAGGCCGGCCTGCTCGGCCGAACGGTCCTCGCCCGCGCCGACACCCCCGTACACTCCCTCCTCCACGAAGCCTGCCACGCCATCTGCATGGATCCCCACCGCCGCCAGCACCTCGACACCGATGCCGGTGGTGAGGATCTCGAAGAAAACGGCGTCTGCTACCTCCAGATCGTCCTCGCCGACCACCTCGAAGGTGTCGGCCGCGAGCGCCTCATGTTGGACATGGACACCTGGGGCTACAGCTTCCGCCTCGGCTCCACCCGCGCCTGGCACGAACAAGACGCCGACGACGCCCGCCAGTGGCTCCAAGGCCATGGGCTCCTCACCCCCGCCGGCCAGCCCACCTGGCGCTGTCGGGGGTGAGGGGTCGGGAGACGCTACCTGCGGAGTCGTTCGATCCGTGGTGCTATTCTCCTCCCATGTCTCGATCTACACCCCGCAAACCTCACGAGGTCGATCACCCAACGCTCTCACCCGACACCGATCCTGCTGCCGAGGCAGTCCAGCTCGAGATCTACCGTCGGATGCCTACGGGCCGCAAGATCCAGCTGGTCTTCGAGGCCTGCGCCATGAGTCGCGATCTCGCCCTCGCCGGGCTCCGAAGCCGACATCCGGAGGCGGGTGACCCGGAGATCCGTCGACGCTATCTGGGCCTCACTCTGGGCGAAGAGCTGGCGACACGAATCTACGGGCCACTCGAAGAGTCGGTCTAGAGGGTGAGCATGTGGTTGGTTGGGACGCGCTCCATCCCGTTCTAGAGGTCGTAGAGCTCTTCGAGGAGCTAGAGATCCGCTACCATGTCGGCGGATCCCTCGCGAGCTCCGTGCATGGTATTCCTCGTCAGACCAACGATCTCGACTTGGTCGCCGATCTCGGTTTGGCCGAGGTCGACGTGATGGTGGACCGGCTCCGGGATCGTTTCTATATCGACTCCGAGATGATCCGGCGAGCGATCTCGAGGCGGGGAAGCTTCAATCTTGTGCATCTGGGAACAGGTTTCAAGATCGATATCTTCTTGCTGGGACCAAGACCGTTCGACCTGGCCGAGTTCACTCGCCACGGATCCCACCGAATCGAGAGCTTCCCCAGAGATCTGATGATCAAGTCGGCCGAGGATACGATCCTACGAAAGCTCGAATGGTATCGAATCGGGGGTGAAGTTTCCGATCGCCAATGGAACGATGTTCTGGGGATTCTCCGTACACAGGGAGCAGACCTGGACCTCGTCTATCTTCGTCGATGGGCCGTCGAGCTAGTAGTCGAAGATCTCCTCGAGCGTGCCCTCCATCAGGCAGCCTGATCGAGCCTCACGGACAGACGAGGACACTCTCGACCATCTTCGATTTCCTCCATCCGCATCGAACGTTTCCTTCGCCGGTTCGCGCGAGTATCTCTGAAGCCCAATTGGTTGTTCTTTCTCGGGAGATTCTCGTGCCGATCGAAACGATTCGCTTTGGAGCCCACAAGCTGCCTCGCGAGAGCTATCCGGACTTCGAGTCCATGCGCTCGCGCAATCTCGACATGTTGGCCCGGTGCCTGAACCTGCACACCACGGTGGCGGTGGTGGGAGCGGGCTGCTCGGTTTCTCGGGGATATGTCTCGTGGACGGGATTCGCCGAGAAGCTCCTCGAGGCGACGATCGAAAAGCTCCAGGAGGGCCCCAATCAGCTCGGGCTGCGCAGGCGGATCGAGGGCATGGCCCGGTACCTGGCGGAAGAGGAAAGAGCCGAAAACGGCACGCTGATGTATTTCATCGGTGCCTGCAAGCAGGCGATTCTGGGGGCCGAAGACTACGATCGAGCTTCCGCCGAGAACCGGAGGGCTTTTGCGAAGATCATCCACGACCTCTTTTTCGAGGGAACGTATGACCCGGACCCCGACCGCAATCCCTACGGAGACTTACTGAAGCTACCGATCTGGCGTCTGGTGACCACCAACTACGACCGGGAGATCGAGCGGGCGATCGAAGCGAAGGAGGAGCGCTGCTCCAGCATCACCCAGGAAGACCGGTTCACCGACGAGCTGACCCGTTTCGCTCTGACGGATATTCCCAAGAGCCGGCGGTACTCGGTGTTCCACTGCCACGGCCGCTACGACCAGCCCAGCTCGATCATTGCCGGGGAGGCCGACTACCAACGCTGGTACCTGGGCCGGCACCGCAAGACGGGCTCGGCCTTTCGGCAGAGCATCGAGCTGCTCTTCGAGTCGAACCCGCTGCTCTTCGTGGGATACGGGCTCGGCGACGAAGACTTACTCCGGCCACTGCGGGTGCTCGGAGCCCTCGACCCGGAGCGCAAGGCGTCGCGGCCGATCTTCGCCCTGATGCCCTGGAAGGGCGAGCGCGACCGTTACCAAATGCAACAGCTCTATGAACGCTACGGGCTGCAGGTGATCTCGTACGAGCAACCGAGCCGCGAGGAAGACCCGACCGGTAGGCTCCACACCCAAAGATTCTGCGAGGCGCTGCAGCAGATTCACGAGCACTGGCTGATGGCGCAGGCGGAGTGGTACGTGAAACCACCTCCGCGCAAAGTGGTGGCCTGCCGACTGGCGGAGGCGGGACAGGCGCCGACCAACTGGCGCTGGCGCGAGCCCATCGCCGTGCCGACCTCGGCCGGCCAGAGCGAGATCCAGTGCCTGGAGGCGCAGCTCACTGGCGACGATCGCCCCTCCATTCTCGGGTTCGTGGGACCTTCGGGCTGCGGTAAATCGCGTCAGATCCGAGGCTTGCTCGAAGAGCTTCGCCACAGGGGCACACCACCCAGGGGTCCGTTCGAAAGCTGCTACTACTGGAACGCCCACTACATCAACGAGGGGATGACCGGTATCGATCAGCTACTCGACTTTCTGGAGGCCGACGACGGGCCGGAGGTGCCGAGATTTCGGCGTCTGCTGAACGCCCTCGACAAGAAGACGAGCCTCGTGGTGCTCGACGGAGCCGAGCGCCTGTTGCAACCGATCGACAGACCCCTGCTCGGGAAACCCATCAACGGCTATGTACGCCAGCTGCTCGAAATCTTCTCCCGGCCGGACAATGCCACCACCGTGGTCTGGGTAGGTCGGCTCTGGCCCGTGGAATTCGTACAGCCGAGACCGGAAGCTCCCCCGGCGAGCAGCCACCTGGTACCCGCGTCGAGAATCCACCGGGAGGACATGGAGCAATTCCTGCGCGAGGTGGGCCGCGAGCGGTTATTGACCCGCGGAAACGGGCGCGCCGAGGGGCGGCTGTCCGCCCTCGTCGCCCTGCTCAACGGCCATAGCTACGGCCTGCTCCTGGCCCTCGATCTCGTCTGGCGAGATCTCGAGGGTCTGCCGGATGAGAGCTGGAGCACGGCCATCGAGCCAGCTTTCGGCAAGGTCCAGCGGGAGCTGGCCAAGAGCCGGCTCGACTCCCGCCTGCCGGCCCTGATCCGCTTCGCCCTCGAGGATCTCGACCGAGACACCCAAGGCCTCGCGAGCCGGTTCCTTCGCACCATGGCGCTCAGTCTCAACGCCCTGAGCCTGCAGGCGCTCGAGATCATCTACGAGCAGACGGCCGAAGAGCGGCGAAAGATCCTCGAGAAAAGACGGCAACGGCGCGCCGGGGACGCGGCCTCCAGCGAGGAAACGATCGAGCTCCTCCCGTTCTCCGTGCTGCTCCCACTCTTGCACGGGCGTCATCTCATCGTGCCCATGCCTCGGGTTCACGAGGCGACTGCGGAGGCTGAAGAAGGTGAGAGCACATCGACCTACGCCGTGCATTTCAAGATCCGCGGTTACTTCCATGCGGATGCTTCCCTACCCGAGGACCCGCTCCCTTCTCTGACTCTGTCCGGCGTATCGTCCGGGGGACACGGGGTCGACCCCGGCAGGGACGGCCACCGGGCGAAGCGTCTCGTCGAGACCCTTCTCCGTAGAGGGCACGAGGCTCTGGAAGAGGCCCGTCCGATCGACGAAGCCGGAGATCTCGAGGCCAGGACACAGCTCCGCCGAGCCGCCTGCGACCTGTGCCGCGATGCCTACAGCATCGTGCGGGCTCGGATGGATGCCAACACCGCGCCGCGCTGGACCCACTATTCCTCCTACGTGACCCTCGGAATCCGTGTGGCCAAGCTGGCGAAGGCCATCGCCGAGGAAGACCAGATCTGGGACCATCGCGACACCCAGGATCGCGGTGAGCTGGAGGACTGGCAGGGGGCCCTTTTTCTCGGCGAGATGGCCTGGCTCTACAACGATGTAGGTCTGGCGCTGTATGGCGAAGGCCTGATGGCCGACGCCTACGCGGTCTGGGAACAGGCTCTGGAGATCAGCCACATGATCGAGGAAGACGAAATCTACGGCGGCAGCTACCAGATCCAGAGCCTCTTGAACCTGAGCTACGCCTTCCTGGAGCTCGGTCGGCCGAGCTCCGCCCGGGAGTACATCACCCGCGCCGAGGGCATGAACCGAACCTTGAACGACCCCAGTCTCGGAGCTCGGATTCGCGGCTTCCAGGGCCTGATCCACCACCTGAGCGGCAATCTGCGAGAAGCCGAGCGCTGCTACACGGAAGCCCTCGGCACCCTCGAGAACGAAACGACCGACTACCGCGCCCTGAGCTACTTCCACAAATATCGGGGGGACCTGCTCCTCGCGTCGGGGCGCCCCAAGGAAGCCGAGGACGACATCCGTGCCGCCAACATCTTCGCCGAGGAAGGGCGGTATCCCGATCTCTTGATCGAGGCTCAAATGAGCCTGGGCAGGATCCGGATGTTTCACCGCGACTGGACCGGCGCCCGCCTGCACTACAAGGCATCCCTGCGAGCCGCGCGACGTATTCATAGCCGTCGGCTCGAAGCGGCGGTGCTCTGCAACATCGCTCGACTCGCGCTGGAGCAGGGAGACAGCGGCGGAGCCAGGTACCAGGCCCTGCGATCGCTCAAGCTGGCCAACGAGATGCAGCTCGGCCTGCGGGTCAGCCACAGCCTGGTGGTGTTGGGGCTGGCGACCCTGGAGTCGGGGCAACGGGAGCTTGGAGTCGCCTACCTTCGCCAGGCGCAGAACCTCGCCGAGCGACAGCAATACTGGTTCCGGGCACAGGAGGCCGAGCTCAAGCTGCAGGAGCTGGGAGAAGAAGCTCGCGCGGTTGCGGGTTGACCGGTCCCTCGTAGGCTTGAGGCTCCCGGCCGTCCGTCGAGCCCGGCCGAAACCTCGAATGTACAGGAGCGACCATGACGCTGGCGCTCACAACAAGATCTGCCGATTCCGTAAGAACCCTTCACGCCAGCTTGGCGAGAAACTCCTCGCTCGCCGTCTGCAGGACGCTCGCTCGGGGGCCGCAGCGCGACGTGAGCTCGTGGGCTTCGAGCTCGCGGTGCAGGTACTCCCAGCTCTCGATCCGCATCGGCTCGTCGAGGGTCTCGTTGATGCTGCGGATCTGGTAGTCGAGGAAACCCAGAACCTTGTTCTCGGCGCAGAGCTCGGCCGGGGTGGTGGCCATCAGGCCGTGGGCCTTGGCGAGGCGCGACAGGGCCTCGAAGTCGGGAACCACCAGGGCCACGGGTGTGTCGTCTCTGCCGCGGGCCACCAGGACATGGTCGATCCAGTGGTTGGCGGCGAAGGTGCGGGCGATGCGGGAGGGGGAGAGTCTCGTGCCGCCGCGTTCCCAGGCTTCGGCAGCGGAGCCTTCGACCGTGAGAAAGCCATCGACGTCGAGGCGGGCGAGCTCTCCGGTGGGGATCCACTCGGCGGCGCTTTCTGCGGACTCCGGATGGAACCGGGTTTCGAGCCTGTGCTCGGAGTCGAAACGAGCTTCGACGCCGGGGAGCAGCGGGCCCGCGCTCTCCAGCCGTTTCGCCGTGGGACGGTTCCCGGCGATCCAGCCGAATCGATCGGTCGTGTAGCCTTCGAAGATCGGCACCCCGGCGGCCCAGAAGAAGGTCAACCAGCCCTGGGTGAAGGGGGTCCCGGTCACGACCACCGTCTCGGCCCGGCCGCCGAGGAATCCCCGGATCCTGGAGAAGGCCCAGCGATCGGCGGCAAGCCAGCGGCGCTCCAGATCCTCGGGCAGCTCTTCGCCCCGAAGCCGGAGATCGAGGGCTTCGCGCCCTACTTGCACCGCCTGCTGGAAGAGCTTCTGGCGCCGGGGGCCGTTGCGCTGGACCTCGGCGAGCACCCGGTTCATGAGGTGTTTGCCGTGGGAAAAATCGAGGGAGAGGATCTCGGCACCGGTCTCACGGAGCTCTTCCAGCGCCGTTTCGGAGCTGTGTGGAAACACGACCCGTACGCCTCGGGTAAGTGCCGCGTCGCAGAGCAACCGCTCTTCGACGCCGGCCAGGGACCGGCAGCAGAAGAACGTCGATTCCGGAGCCATCGGTACGGCTTCGAGCGCCCGCTGGTTGGCGGCCCATCGGTCAGAGGTCCACTCGTAGGCTCGCAGCTCTCCGGTCTCGTCGCGATCGAGCTGCAGCGCGACGAGGTCCGTGTCGGCCTCGGCAGGAAGCTCGGCCGCCTCGCCATCCCCGGTTTCGAGGAAGGGCTCCAGCTCGGCCCAGCCCTCGGCCCGATCCTCTCCGGCTGCCAGCACGACCCGAATCTCTACCGAGGGTAGCTCGCCCCCTCGGCTCGCCAGGCTCGCGGCGCGGTCGGGACCGGAGACGAAGCAGGCGCGAGCACCGGTGCTGCGGATCTGCTCACCGGCCTCTTCCGCACACAGCCAGGGGAACAGGGGCACGAGCACGAGACCGGCGCGGGCCGTGGCGAGATCGACCACCAGCCACTGCGGGTCGTTCTCGGCCCACAGGGCCAGGCGATCGCCGGACTGCAGGCCCGAAGCGACAAAGGCCCGGCCGAGCCGTTCGGCTCGCCGGGCCAGACCGGCTCTCGTGAGCGACGAGCCCGAGCCCTCTCCACCGAGGCGGACGAGGGCCGGGTTCGGGTCGCCGGAGGCCGACTCGTTCATGAGATCACTGGTCGGACGCATTCTCGTCGTCGGCCCAGGGGAAGAGATCGACGCCGATCACCGCCACCGAGTCGGCGTTGAAGCCCGCGGCGTAGAGGTGACGACCGAGCAGGCTGGCACCGGTGTAGAGCACGCCACCCAGGCTCGGCTCGCCGATGAGGCTGTCGTCGAAAGTGAGCTCGCCCGTGTGGCGGTTGCGATCGAAGATCGCCACTCCGGCGGAGCCGAAACCGCTCACGACCAGCTTGGAGTCGAGCGCGGTGAGCACGGCGGAGGAGGCGAAGGCGATCCCGGAGACACCGTCGACACCCTCGAACTCGGCTTCGATGAAGCTCAGCTCGCCACTGCGACGGTCGCGACGGAAGACACCCACGGCGGAATCGAAGAGGCCGGAGACGTAGAGGTGTTTGCCGTTGCGGCTGAGGGCCGCGGAGCGGGCACCGCCGATACCGTCGACGCCGTCGACGCCGTCGGTGATCGAGCTGACGAACTCGAGAGTGCCATCGGCCCGGTTGCGCTCGAAAATCGCCACGGAGGAGCCGATCAGGCCGGTCACGTACACATGGCGGCCGGTCACCGCGTGGCCGAAGGCACCCGCCAGACCGGTGACTCCGTCGACACCCTCGGTGTGAGTTTCGAGGTAGTCGAGCGAGCCGTCAGGGTTGCGGCGGAAGACGACGATGGAGTTGGCCGAGAAACCCGAGGCGTAGACGTTGCGGCCATCGCGGCTCACCGAGACCCACACCGTCGAGGCGAGGCCGGTCACCGGGCCTTCGCCGTCGAACTCCGCCTCGATGAACTCGAGGGTGCCGTCGTGGTTGCGACGAAACGCGGCCACGGCCGAGCCGAAGGCGGCTCCGACGTAGAGGTAGCGTCCGTTGGGGGTGATGGCCAATGCGTTGGCGCCGCCCAGCCCTTCGACTCCGTCGACGCCGTCGAACACGGCCTGCACGAACTCGAGCTCGCCGCTGAACCAGTTGCGCCGAAAGACGGCGACGGAGCTATCGTCCTCGCCGGCTACGTAGACGTGTCGGCCGTCGGGAGAAACGAGTGTGTATCGCGGCCCGCCGATCCCTTCGACTCCGTCGACACCGTCCTCGACGGCCTCGATGAAGCTGAGGGTCTGTGCCGACGCGGGCAAGGAGAGGAGCATGAAAGAGCTGAGAGCAAGACCGAGCCAAATCGCATGTTTCCTGGTCATGAAGGTCTCCACGGTAGGTGAATCATAGGGTCACAAGGAATGAGGACGAACGAAACCTCGGATAGAAAATAAAACAAATTTGCAAACCTATCGGTTTCTGCAAATCTTTACGGAGTTGCGGACCGCCCCCCAGCGATCTCGCCCTCACGGTACGATGGAAATGCCTGAACGAAACCGATTGCAATCGGTTGGACGCCACGATTTTGACGGAAGGAATCAACGATGTCCAGCGACATATTGCAGAAAGCTCATGACAGATCTTTTGCCGCCTTGACGATGTAGAAGTTATGGGGCCGCATCAAACGTTGCTCCATGCTGAGCCCCGACTTCTCGGCCTTGTCGATTTCCGGGAGCCACCGGCTCTCGAGATCACGGAATCCCGTTTTCTGCACCAGATCGAGAATCTTCTGACGGCTGCCGGGGCGCATGAGGGAGAGGTGTTTCTCGAAATGGTTCGAATAGTCCTTGCGGCGACGTCGGATGGCGTGCCAGGGGTTCTTGCCGGTCTTCGCGGTCGCCAGCATCGTGGCCAGGAACTGCTGCAGACGGTGCCCGAGGGATCGATCGAACCAGTTGCCATCGAGAATCATCAGCAGCCCGCCGGGCTTCAGCACCCGTTGCCACTCCTGCAAGGCCCGCGCCGGATCCGGCAGGGTCCACAGCACGTTGCGATTGATCACCAGGTCGAACGTTTCGTCTTCGAAGCTCAGGTTCTCGGCGTCGCCGACGTGCCAGCTGACTTCTACGTCGCGTTTCTCGGCGTTCTTCTGGGCAATCTCCAGCATGCCGGGGGAGAGCTCGACCCCGCAGGATCGATGCCCGAGCTCCGCCAGGAGGATGGCGAGCACCCCGGTGCCGGTTCCTACATCGAGAGTGGCCAGAGGAGCATCACCCAGCTCACTGCGCAGCAACTGGCTCCAGGCGCGATCCTGGACCTCGTTGCGCAGCCCCTGCTCGCCATCGAACCAGCGGCTTCTCTTGTCCCAGTGGCCTGCAATCTCTCGTTTGAGCTCCGAGTCGTTGGGTCGAGACGTTTCCGTAGCATTCATCGTAACCTTCTCCGGGTCCAGGATCACGGGCCGTGGATTCGGCCCGGATCGAGAAAAATGAGGTCTTCATCAGAAGAGGATCGAAAAAAACATCGGCAAAAATCAAGCTCTGTCGACTTCGAAGAACAGACCTTCGTTGGCACCGAGCTCGGTGCTCACGACTCCTGAGCTCGACGTCACCTGGCTTCGCAGAAAAGAGCCGCCGGGCCGACCACCGAAGGCGAAGACACCCCAGATCACCCGGTGCGGCGCCCAGCCCGCAGCGCCCTCGAACAGCGCCAGGGGCACCGGCTCGATGTGCTCCTGCACGATCCATTTGCCGTTGTCGAGAGCCTTCTGCACGAGCTCCGACCATTCGCCGGCCTCGGCCTCCCGACCCAGGTAGACCTTGGCGCCGCTCGAGCCGTGGGCGGCCTTGAGCACCATGCGTTCTCGCTCCTGCTCCGCGATCTCGGACACCCGACGCCGACGGCCGTCGAATCTCGTCCGCACCCGCGGCAACAACCGCCGGGTCCAGGGAACGTAGTCGTGGATCACCTGCCGCTCCTCGGCGCTGAAGAGGTCGGAATCCGCCAGCTCCGAGAGCCAGGCGAACAGCCGTTTGTCGGAGAAGAGGCTCGAGAGCGGACCGTTCAGGAGGCGCAGGTTGCCCGCCATCCAGGGAATGAAGAGAGTGCGTGGTGTGGCACCTTGGATGTACTCCACCACCGCGTGGAGGCGTTTGCCGCCGAGGTACACACATTCGTTCCTCTCCTCGAGCTCACTCACCAGGCAGAGAGTTGCGGAGCCTTCCAGCTCGGGGGCCACCGAGCGCAGCAGCCGACGCCACCGGAGGTCGAAGAACTCGCTCCTCTCGCGGAGGAAGCGGGTCCAATGCACCAGCGCATGATGGGCCGGATACCCTTCCGGTGGAGGATCCTGGATGACGACAGCGAAGCTCAGTCTGCCGTCGTCGGCCAGGTCACGAGCTTCGTCGAAGAGGAAGCGCAAGAAGGCCTCGACGTTGTCCTCGTGGCGCACTTCGCTGCCCGTCTCCTCCAGGAATCTCGACCACAGAGGCACCTCGAGATAGAGCTCGCTCTGGGCGCTGTTGCCGAGCCCACCGGGCTTCGAGAGATTCACCTCGAGACAGCGGAAACCATCGGCACCGAAGACGAAGTCGCTGCGCGAGATCAGCCCGCGGTGGAGGTTGGGATCCTCCAACATGCTGGTGAGGAATCGAGCGTCGGTCGGATCGAGACCGAGGTGCTCGACCATCTGGTCGGGGTCGTTGCCGAACAGGCGGCTCGGTAGCTCCTGTACCAGGTTGGCGAGCACGACGCTCGCCCGGCGCACGCCCCGGGCCTTCTCGGACGACACGAAGATCGGCCACGGTTGGAGCGGATACTCGATCCACGGGTGACGCTCCCGCAAGAGCCCGAACGACGCCTCCTCGAAAGCCTCCGGATTTGCCGCGACGAAATCCAGCAGATCCCGGTTGAGCTCGCTGAGAGCCGCCTGACCTTCGGTCAGCTCCGCGAGCTCCATCACGCCTCGCCTCGCCGTTCGAGTGTGGCCCGGACCCCTCCGCGAGCTCCGAGAGTAATCGCCGGCTGGAGCGGAATCGGCTCGTCGCCGATCCGGAGGTGGTAGCTGCGCAGGATCTCGGCGATCACCAGCGGGGCTTCGATCATCACCCATTGGGCGGCGATGCAAGAACGCACGCCGCCACCGAATGGTAGATAGGCGAAACGGTCTCGGCCCCGCGACGCTTCGGGAGAGAAACGCCCGGGATCGAAGGTCTCGGGGTCGGGCCAGAGGGACTCCAGGCGATGGGTGGCGTAGGGGCTCAGCATCACCGTGGCGCCGGCCGGAATCTCGAAGCCACAGACCACGTCGCGCTCCACCGCCGTACGGCTGAACGACCAGGTCGGCGGATAGAGACGCAGGCTCTCCTGCACCACCTGGCGGAGCCGTGGCATCCGCTCCAGGTCGTCGACCCTCGCGGGCCGATCGCCCAGGGCCGCCCGCACCTCGTCGAGGCAGGCGGCCTCGATCTCGGGATGCCGGGCGAGCAGCACCCAGGCCCAGGTCAGACCCACGGCGGTGGTCATGTGCCCCATCACCAGGAGCATCATGAGCTCGTCCTGCATCTCGAGATCGCTCAAGGTCTTCCCGCTCTTCTGATCCCGGGCCGCGAGCAGGCTGCCCAGGAGATCTTGCCCACCTCCTCCGCCGCGCCGCCGGCGGGAGATGATCCGGCGGACGTAGCGGCGCATTCGGAACAAAGACCACTGCAACCGCAGGTTCTCGCGGGTCGGCGCATAGCGGTGGGGAGCTCTGCCCCCGCGCCGGGTGCGGGCATCGAAGTAACGAAAGGCGTCGTGGATCGAACGCACCAGGCCGGGGTCGGAGTCTTTGCCGAAGATCGCCCCGATCAGGGCTTCGAGACTGAGATGCACCATCTCGGTGGAGAGGTCGAAGGATTCTCCCGCATCGGCCATCGGCTGCCAGCGCCGGAGGAGCGCTCCGACGCTCTTCTCCACCTCGGGGCCGAGAAAATCGAGACGCTGGTGGTTGAAAGCCGGCTGCATCAGGCGTCGCCGCTGGCGCCAGGCCTCGCCGCGGCTCATGGTCAGGCTGCGATGCCCCATCAGCGGTTTTTCGGGCACCGGGTGCAGATAGTTGGCGTGATTCACCTGCAGCACGTGTTGGAGCCCCCGCGGGCTCGAGACCAGGAAAAGCTTTCCCGGCTGCAGACACACCACCTCGCCGCTGGCGGCGGCGGTCACCAGGAAATCGAGGAGGCCCTGCTCTTTGCCCTTGGGCGGAGCCATGGGCGCCCGGGCCGCCGAGCCCGCAGCTACCGAAGCCTCGGGGGTGGAGGCGGAGGATTGTGCTTCCGATGTGCTCATTCCCCCGGGACCTCCAGGTAGAGACCTTCCCGCGCCCCGAGCTTGGCGCTGACCACTCCCGCGCCGTCCAGGGGCGACATTCGCAGAAAGGAGCCTCCCAGGCGGTCACCGAAGGCGAAGACCCCCCACACCACATTGTGGGGCGCCCAGCCGTTGTCGCCATGCTGGAAGGCCAGGGGCGCGGGCGCGATGAACTCCTGGGCCACCCAGGTGCCTTCGGCAAGGGCCTTGTCGACCGCCTCGGCCCACACCTCGTCGCGGGTCTTGGGGCCGATGTACACGTCCATTCCGCTCAGGCCGACCGATGGCTTGAGCACCAATCGTTCCCGTCCGGTACGCAAAATATCCTCGAGCTTCCGGCGGCGCCCCTCGAACCGGGTACGGACGCCGGCCTTCACCCGCCGGGTCCAGGGCACTGCGTTGTGGATCGCCTCTTTTTCCGCCGCGCTGAAGATGTCGCTGTCCACCAGCTCCGACATCCAGGCGATGTACCGCTTGTCGGAGTAGATCTTCGACAGGGGGCCGTTCGAGAGGCGGAGGTTGCCGGCCAGCCAGGGGATGGTGAGGCTGCGGGGCGTGGGAATCGTGAGGTAGTCGATCATCACGTGGATCCGACGGCGGCCCACGTAGAGGTATTCGTTCTCCTCGACCAGGTCGCGCTGGAAGTAGAGCGCCGCGCTTCCCTCCAACCCTTCGTCGCGAGCCTTCAGCAGCTCCTTCCAGCGCCGATCCAGGTACCGGGTCCGGGCCTCCTTGTGCTCGATCCAGTGGTACGACGGATTGGTGTCCATCGAGTCGCCCGGGCGCGGGTTGTCGATCGCCAGGGCGAAGTTGAGCTCCCCGTCCGCCGCCAGGGGCAACGCTTCGTCGAGAACGTAGGAGAGGAAAGCCTCCATGTTGTCCTTGTGCTCGACCTCGAGCCCGGTCTCCTCGAGGAAGCGAGAGAGCACCGGCACCCGCCGGTAGAGCTCCGCCTGGGTGCTGTAGGCCAGCCCGCCGGGTTTGGTCATGTTCATTTCCAGGCAGCGGAAGCCGTCGGGGCCGAGCACGAAATCACCCCGCGCCAGGGTTCCGGCCCGGATGCTCGGGTCGGCCAGCATGCTGGCGAAGAACCGCGCGTCCCTGCGCTCGAGGCCGGTGTGCTCGGCCAGCAGCTCGGGCTCGTTGCCGAAGAGCCGCTGGGGAAGGTCCGCCACCAGCTCCGCCAGGGCCTGGCTCACCCGCTGCAGCTCCAATGTCTTGCTGGCACTGAGGAAGATCGGCCAGGGCTGGAGCGGGAAGTTGATCCAGGGATGTTTTTCCTTCAGCACCTCGAAAGACGAGGCCTGCAGCGTTTCGGGATTCCGCTCCACGAACTCCAGGAACAGCCGGTTGGCTTCCGAGAGCTCGGCCTGCCGATCTTTGAGCTCGGCGGGAAACCTCTCCGCGCCCGAACGTTCGCTGGTCGACAAGATCGCTGATTCCGGAACTTCCGCCAACGGCGAAGAGCTCTCCGTTTCCATGACAATTCTCTCCGGGTCCGACGGGCTCGAGAGGAAGATTTCGCTCCTACCGAGAGCCCATTCGCAAGAAATCTCGAGCTCAGGTCTCGAAAAAGAGTCCTTCTGTGGCTCCGCGTTTGGCGCTGATCACGCCCGAGTCGGAGCTCGGCAACAGACGCAGGAACGATCCTCCCAACACCTCGCCGAAGGCGAAGATGCCCCACACCACGTCGTGTGGAGCCCAGCCCCGCTCGCCGTGTCGAAAGGCCAGGGGAAGAGGGCGCACATACTCCTGTGCGATCCAGCTCCCCTCCGCCAGGGCCCGCTCTACCGCCCGCTCCCAGTCCTCTTTCGAGGTCGAGGGCCCGAGAAAGACATCTCGACCACTGAATCCGTGCGACGGCTTGAGGACCATGTGGTCCTTCTCCTCGATCACGATCCGCTCCAGGACGCGACGGCGCCCCGCATACGAAGTCCGGGCCCGCGGCCGCAGCCGGCGGGTCCAGGGCACGTACGCCTCCACCAACCGGCGCTCCTCGGCGCTGAACACGTCGCTGGCCGCCAGCTCCGAGAGCAACGCCAGGTTGCGCTTGTCGGAGTGAAGAGCCGCCGGAGGACCGTTGAAGAGGCGCAGATTTCCCGCCAGCCAGGGAATCACCAGGTCGCGCGGGGTCGGCACGTTGTAGTACTCCACCACCCCGTGGATCCGGCGGCTTCCCTGGTACAGGCATTCGCCCCGCTCGTGCAGCTCGCCGCGCCAGCAGAACGTGGCCCGGCCCTCGACCCCCAGGTCCCGCTCGCGGAGCAGATCCCGCCAGCGACGCTCCACCGCCTCCCGACGCTCGGGGGTGTTCTGGAAATGGTGGACCAGGGGATCGGGAACCCCCGCGCTCGCCTCCGGGTCGTCCACGGCGATGACCACGTTCAGCTCGCCACCCTCGGCCAGATCCAGGCACTCGCCCAGCAGGAACTGGAGCAGGGCGCGGAGATTGTCCTTGTGCTCCACCTCGAGCCCGGTCTCGGTCAGGAATCGGTCGATCAGGGGAACCCGGCGGTAGATCTCCTCGTGGGTGCTGTACCCCAGCCCTCCGAGGGTCGACATGTTCATCTCCAGGCACTGGAAGCCCGAGGTCCCGAGCACGAAATCACCTCGGGCCAGAAGCCCGCGGCACAGCCTGGGATCGGCCAGGATGCTGGCGAAGAAGCTCGCGTCCTTGCGCTCGAAACCGGTCCATTCGGCGAGCTGCTCGGCGTCGTTGCCGAACAGCCGCTGGGGCAGGCTCTGGATCAGCCGGGCGAGGCCGACGCTGGCTCGGCGCAGCTCCTCGGCCCGGCCGCGGTCGACGAAGAGAGGCCAGGCCTGGAGCGGATACACCACCCAGGGATGGGGCTTCTCGAGCTCCCCGAACGAGGCCCTTTCGAACCCTTCGGGATGTTCGGCGAGAAACGACAGGAACCGCTCGTTCACCTCGCTCAGCTCGCCGTGGCGAGCTACGAGGTCGGCGGAGATCCCTTCCTCCGCGACCCGCTCTCCCACCGCCTCGCCGACTCCGCCCGGGCTACTCATCGCGCAGCACCACGATCGGATCCACCGCGGTCGCCCGGCGCGCCGGCACCCACGAGGCCAGAAGCGCCACCAGCATCAACACCAGCGCCGCCCCGGCGAAGGAGAGAGGGTCGAGGGCGCCGATGCCGAAGAGCAGGTCTTCGATCTTGGCGACGAGGAAGACGCAGAGCAGCAGGCCGACGCCGACCCCGATGGCCACGGTCTGCAGCCCCTGCCCCATCACCCAGCCGAGCACGGTGTTGCGCTCCGCCCCCAGGGCGATGCGGATCCCGATCTCGCGGTGGCGGAGCTCGGTCGAATACGACATCAATCCGTAGATCCCCACCGCGCTGAGGATCAACGCCAGCAGACCGAAGAGCCCCAGCAGGCCGGCGATCAAACGCGGCGCCCACATCGAGTAGCGGATCAGGTCGGGAATCAGCCGCGCCGGCAGGAACGGCAGGGTGGCATCGAGAGTCTGGATCTCCTTGCGCAGGGCGGGAATGAAGTCCCCGGGCTCGCCGCGGGTCCAGACGTGCAGCACCATCATCGGCGAGAGATCCTGGAGCACCGGCAGGTAGAGGTAAGGGCGTGGCTCCTCGTTGAGGCTGCCGTATTTGATGTCCTTCACCACGCCGACGACCTCCATCTCGGTCTCGTCGACCCCGAAACGGAGGCGTCCGCCGACCGGGTTGCCCCCGGGCCAGCGGGCGGCGAAGGTCTCGTTGACCACCGCCACCCGCGGCGACTCCCCGCGGTCGGCATCGGTGAACCACCGGCCGCTGCGCAGGCGGATGCCCATGGCTTCGAAATACCCGGGCTCGACCAGGTTGGCCGACATCAACAGCTCGCCGCTGTCTTCGGATCCCACGATCTTCACGTTGGCCTGGCCGCCACCGGGCGCCAGGGAAGGGCGAGACGAGAGCGTCGCCGCGCGAACCTCGGGAAACCCTTCGATCCGCTCCATCAGCCGTGGGTAGAGCCCCGCTCCCTCTTCGGCGCCATAGGGTCGGGCGATGGGCATGAAGAAGAGATTCTCGGTCTCGAAACCGGCGTCGATCTGCTGCAGCTGCTGCAGGCTCCTGAGAAAGAGCCCCGCGCCGACCAGCACCACCACCGAGAGCACCACCTGGAAGATCACCAGCAGGCGGCCGGCACCGCGGCGCCCGAAATGACGCTGGCCGCCGGAGCGTTCCCGGAGCTCGGTCGACAGGTCGAGGCGATTGCCCCGGACCGCTGGGATCACCGCCACCAGCAGACCCGTGGCCAGGGTCAACACGACACCGAGGGCCACCACCGGCGGCTGGAAGGAGAGGTCCAGGGATTCGGGGAAAAACGGCGGGCGGAGCGCCCACAGGAGCTCGCGGCCGGCGAGGGCCACGAACACCGCTCCCAGGCCTCCGACCGCGGCCAGGGCCATGCCTTCGCCGAGCAGGAGCCGAGCCAGCTGTCCTCGCCCGGCTCCCAGGGCCTCGCGCACCGCCACCTCGCGGCGGCGGGCGAGCGAGCGGGCCAGCAGCAGATTGGCGACGTTGGAGCAGGCCACCAGCAGCAGCAGGCCGACCACCGCGGCGAGCAGGCTGGCGGCGAGCTCGATCTTCGGCCGCAGAGCGAAGGGAATCACGGTTTCCACGAGGGGTACCAGCGACACCCCGAGACCTTCGTTCTCCTTCGGGAAAGCCTCCACCAGCGCCGACGTCCGAGCCATCATCGCCGCCTCCGCCTGCTCCCGGCTCACTCCCGGAGCCAGGCGCCCCGTCACCGACAGAAGGGGTGCGTCGCGGCGGTCGAAATACTGGCGGACCCGCGCATCGAGCACCTCGCGATAGGCCTCCATCGGCACCCAGAGCTCGGGCGATTCGAAGAGATCGAGGCCGCGGAACTTCTGCGGCGCGATGCCGATGACGGTGAACTCGTGCCCGTTCAGCTTCAGGCTCTTGCCGAGCAGGCTCGGATCGCCGCCGAAGCTCTTGCGCCAGAGGTCATGCCCCAAGACGACCACCGCGCTGCCGTCGGGCCGCGCCTGCTCGGCGGTGAAGATCCGCCCCCGAGCCGCCGAGATCCCGAGAACCTCGAAGTAGTCGTGCGTGACGATCTCCCCGAACACCACCTGGATACCGTCTTCGGTCTCCAGGCTGACGCTCACCGAGCGACGAGCGGTGAGCCCCGAGAAGCTCGAGTTGTCGCTGAGGTATTCAAGAAAGTTGGGCTGGGAGATCCCCGACAGGCGGCCGGGTTTGTCTTCCCGCAACGAGTAGACCGACACCAGCTCCCGCGGCTCTTCCACCGGCAGAGGCTGGAGGAATGCCGCCTGGAGAAACGTGGCGATGGTCATATTGGCACCGATCCCGAGAGCCAGGGATAGTGCCGCTGGGATCGCCACCGAACGATTGCGAACCAGGAACCGACCGGCGAGCTTCACGCCGTGCACAAATCTCGACATTTGCGAAATCTACGAGCTTTTCTTTTGATTGGACCAGACTTTTCTTGCCCCCGCATGGGGAAGATACTATATGCTAACATTCAAATATCGTTCCGAGGGGGGAACGGAAGTTTTTTTTGCTCTGATCCAAGTCGCCATTCCGGTCCGTAGAAGTATTTGTAAACGCGACGTTTGCATGTGGTCCGCATGCGTGATCAAGTCCGGAGCTAGTCTTGGCAACCGAAATCAAGTTACCGATTCGACTGGAAAATTTGTCTCCAGCCAAGCGGGAATTGCTGCGCCGAAAGCTCGCCGCCCAAAAACCGCAAGGGTCTCGGGAAGAGACAAATCATACAATCAAGTCCGCCGAGTCCGCTCCGCGTCCGGAAACACTTCCCCTCGCGGAAGCGCAGGAGCGGCTCTGGTTCCTGCACCAGCTCGAGCCGGAGCAGACCGGATACCACCTCTCGGCCACTCACCGCTGGCTCGGCCAGGTCGACGAGAGGGCCTTCGCGGGCGCCGTCGACGATCTGGTGCAGCGGCACGAGAGCCTGCGGACCGTCTTTCCCGCCGTCGACGGTCAGCCCGAACAGAAGATTCTCCATTTCGGTCCCAATGCCGACGTCGACAGCTCGTCCCTTCCCGGGGCCCTCGTGGTCGACCTCGGCGGTCTTCCCGCGGAACGCCGGGCCGACGCTGCGCGGCAAGAGATCACCCGTTGTTTCCACCAACCCTTCGATCTCGCCCGCGGCCCGCTCTTGCGCCCACTGCTCTTCCGGATTACGCCGGAAGAACGGATCCTGGCGTTGCTCCTGCACCACATCATCGCCGACGGGTGGTCGATGCGGATTCTGGTGCGAGAGCTCTCTGCCTTCTACCTCCACCGAACCGGCGTCGCGACCCGGCCCCTTCCGCCCCTCGAAAAACAGTTCGCCGACTGGGTGCTCGAGAACCGGCGCAAGGCCGACGATCTCGGCCCGATACAGTACTGGCGGCAGCAGCTCGACGGCATTCCCGACACCCTCGAGATCCCGACCGATCGCCCGCGGCCCGCGGTCCCCACCTTTCGTGGCGGCCGCCTCCCCTGGGGTGCCGACGCGGAGCTGCTGGAGGAGGTCGGGAGCTTGTCGCGAGCTCGCGGCACGACCCCGTTCATGGTCCTGCTGACGGCGTTCTTCTCACTTCTCTACCGCCTCGGCGGACAGCGCGACCTGGTGGTCGGTACCCCGGCGGCCCATCGCGAGAATGTCGCCAGCGAAGGCCTGATCGGTTTTCTCGTGAACACCCTGGTGCTGCGGCTCCGGATCGAGGGTGAGCCCTCCTTCGGCGAGCTCCTCGACCAGGTTCGCGACGTGGTGCTCGACGCCCACGCCCACCAGGATGTCGCTTTCGAGCGGCTGGTGGCCGAGCTCCAGCCCGACCGCAGCCTCAGCCGAGCGCCGCTCTTCCAGGTGCTCTTCGCCGTGCAGACCATTCCGTCCGGCCGACGGACGACCGAGGGTCTGCGACTCGAGCCCTACGCCTTCGAGCGCCGCGACACCCTCTTCGACCTCAGCCTGAATCTCGATATCTTCGACCAGCGCGCCGCGGGTTATCTCGAGTACAGCGCCGACCTCTTCGATTTCACCCGGATCCTGCGTCTCGCGGGCAGCCTGCGTCGACTGCTGGCCGGTGCTCTGGCCGCTCCCGAGGCTCAAGTGCTCGATCTGCCGCTGCTCGCCGCCGCGGAGCGGCACCAGGTGCTGCACGAATGGAACGACACGGCGACCACCGGCGGGGAGCCGGAATCCGTGCTGCGGCGTTTCGAACGCCAGGTCCGGCGCTCGGGGAACGATCCGGCGCTGGTCTTCGATGGCGAGACGCTCACCTACCGCGAGCTCGATCGCCGTGCCAACCAGCTCGCGCACCGCCTTCTCCGCCTGGGACTGCCGCCCGAGGGCCGGGTCGCCATCTCCCTGCCTCGCTCCACGCGCATGGCGGTGGCCGCCCTCGCGGTGCTCAAGGCGGGCGGCGCCTGTGTGCCCGTGGACCCCGCCTTTCCCGAAGAACGCCAGCAGCTCATGCGCGACGACGCCCGCGCCCGCTGGATCCTGAGCGACGACGAAGAGTTGCCCGGAGCCGTGTCGCTGCACGATCTCGACCGCGAGCCGGCCGAGGCACCGCCTCTTTCGGACGATCTCGAACGCCTCTTCTACGTCATCTACACCTCCGGCTCCACCGGCCGGCCCAAAGGGGTCGCTCTCACGCATCGTTGTTTCGCCAACCTGCTGGAGTGGTACACCCGGAATCACCCCACCGGTCTGCGCACGCTGCACTTCGCATCCCTGAGCTTCGACGTCAGCTTCTACGAGTTCTTCCTCTGCTGGCTCGGCGGCGGCACCCTCTACCTCGTGCCCGACGACCTCCGGCGCGACGCCGAGGGTCTGTCGCAGATGTTGCGCCGGCAGCGCATCGAGAGCGCGGTCTTCCCCGTGGTCCTGCTGCAGCAGCTGGCCGAGCTCGAGGAGCGGCCAGAAGACCTGGTCGAGGTCGTCAGCACCGGCGAGCAGCTCAAGACGACCCGGGCGATCCGCGACTTCCTCGGCTCCGACGGCCCTTCCGGCGCGACCCGGTTGCACAACCACTACGGCCCGTCCGAGACCCACGTGGTCACCGCCTGTACCCTCGGCCCCGACGCCGAGGCCTGGCCTTCGCATCCGCCCATCGGTCGACCGATCGACAACACCCGCATCGTGATCGTCGACCGTGCCTTCCGTCCGAGCCCGGTGGGGGTGCCGGGGGAGCTGCTGATCGGCGGCTGCCACCTGGCCCGTGGCTACTTCGAGCGCCCGGCCCTCACCGCCGAACGTTTCGTGCCCGACCCCACCAGCCTGGTGCCCGGCGAGCGGCTCTACCGCACCGGCGACCTCGCCCGAACCCTGCCCGACGGCACTCTCGAATGCCTCGGCCGCATCGACCACCAGGTCAAGATCCGCGGCTTCCGGGTCGAGCCCGCCGAGATCGAGGCGGTGCTGGCGGAGCACCCGGCGGTCGGCAAGGTGCTGGTGACGGTGCGGCGCGACCACGGCGAGCAGCCCCAGCTGGTGGCGTACCTCGACGGCGGCCCCGGCGTGCCGGACGCCGCGACCCTGCGTGCCCACGTGGCGCGTCGGCTGCCCGACTACATGGTGCCCGCGGCCTTCGTCGCCGTCGACAGCTTTCCGCTCAATCCCAACGGCAAGATCGATCGGGCAGCCCTGCCGGCGCCGGGCCCGAGCGCCGCGACGGCAACCGCGCCGACCACACCCCGTGGCCCGATCGAGGAGCTGGTGATCGGCATCTGGGCCGAGGTGTTGCGCCTGCCGGCCGAGGAGATCCACCTCGACGACAGCTTCTTCCAGCTCGGTGGCCATTCCCTGCTGGCCACCCGCGTGATGTCGCGCCTGCGCCAGCACTGTGGGGTCGACCTTCCTCTGCGCGAGCTCTTCGACGCGCCGACGGTGAGCCAGCTGAGCCGACGGGTAGATGCGAAGCTGGGCTCCGGCCCGGCCGACGACGCCGGGCCCCGATGGGTACGCCGGCCCGAAGCCGACGGCACCCCGGTGCCTCTCTCCTTCGCCCAGCAGCGCCTGTGGTTTCTCGAGCAGCTGACACCGGGCACCGCCGCGTATCACCTGCCGGCCGCTCGGCGGATCCGTGGCGAGCTGTCGGTGCCGGCGCTCGAAGCCGCCCTCCGGGCCCTCGACCGCCGCCACGGCGCATTGCGCACCCGGTTCTTTCTCGAAGCCGGCGAGCCCGTGCAGGCGGTGGCCGACGCCAATCCACGCCCTCTGCCCGTGGTCGATCTCACCGCCCTCGGCACCGACCGCCGCGGCCGGGAAGAGCAGGCCCTGCTGCGGGCCCTGGCGCGCCGGCCCTTCGATCTCCGGAACGGCCCGCCCTGGCGCAGCGCTCTCCTCCGCAGCGCCGGAGACGATCACTTGCTGCAGGTGGTCTTGCACCACCTGGTGGGCGACGGCTGGTCGTTCGAGATCTTCTTCCGCGAGCTGGTCGAGCTCTACCGCGGCCTGTCCACCGGCCGGGCGCCGCGGCTCGCCGAGCTGCCCTTGCGCTACACCGACTTCAGCGCCTGGCAGCGGGAATGGCTCGAGGCGCGCCTGCCCGAGCTGCTCGGCTACTGGCGGCGCCAGCTGGAGGGCGCCACCGAGGCTCTCGAGCTGCCGACCGACCGGCCGCGCCAGACGGTGCAGACCTTCCGCGGCGAGCGGCGCCTCACCGCGGCGAATGTTTCCCTGGCCACGGACGCCCGAGCCCTCGGCCGAGACCTCGGTGCCACTCCGTTCATGCTCTCCCTCGCCGCCTTCCAGGCCCTGCTCTTCCGCTACACGGGCGTGTCTGGCCTGTCGGTGGGCACCCCGGTGGCAAACCGCCAGCGGCCGGAGATCGAGGGCCTGATCGGCCTCTTCGTCAACACCCTGGTGATCCGCTCTTCTTTCCGCGGCGACGACGGCCATCCGGTGTCCTTCCGCCAGCTGGTGGAACGGGTGCGGGAAACCACTCTCGAGGCGGCCGCGCACCAGGATCTGCCCTTCGAGCGCCTGGTCGAAGAGCTCGATCCCCACCGCGACCTGGGCCAGAACCCGCTCTTCCAGGTCTTCTTCCAGCACCAGCGGCCGATGCGCACGGCCGCGGCCCCGGAGGGTCTGGACCTGGTGCCCGAAGCGGTAGATCTCGGGGCCGCCAAGTTCGACCTCACCCTGGTGGTGGAGGAATCGGGAGGTGGGATCGGCGCCTCGCGGGCCTGGCGCCTCGCGGCCGAGTACAACGCCGACCTCTTCGACGGCGCCACCATCGACCGGCTGCTGGCCCACCTCGAGACCTTCACCGCCGGAGCCTTTTCGAGCCCGGAGAGCTCCCTCGTCGACCTGCCCCTGCTGACCGCGGCGGAAGAAACCCAGATTCTGCGCGACGACAATGCCGCGCCCCGGCCGCGGGCCGAGATCGACGGGGCCACCCTCTCGCACCTCTTCGAGGCCCGGGCCGATCTCGCCCACCCCGAGGACTCGGTGTGGTGGGAGACCGCCGCTGGCAGCGAGGTCCGTGCCGAGCGACTCGATTTCGTCGAGCTCGACCGTCGGGCCAACCGGCTGGCGCGGCACCTGCGACGCCGGGGCATCACACCCGAACGCCGGGTGGGGATCTTGCTCGAACGCGGGATCGACCTGGTCGTCTCGCTGCTCGCCACCCTCAAGGCGGGAGGCACCTATGTGCCCCTCGACCCCGAGTACCCACGCGACCGGCTGGACTTCATGCTCGAAGACTCCGCCGCCTCGGTGGTGATCACCCAGAAACGGTTTCTCGACCGGATCGGTGGTAGCCATCGTGAAGGTGGCGATCGCGAGATCCTGACCCTCGACGCCGCCGCCGGCCCGCGAATCGCCGCCGAGAGCCCGGAGCGTTTCCCCTGCCCCGCGACGGAGCACAACCTGGCGTACCTGATCTACACCTCCGGCTCCACCGGACGCCCGAAAGGGGTCGCCATCGAGCATCGCAGCGCCGCCGCCATGTTGCGCTGGGCCCGGGACTTCTTCTCGCCCGAAGACCGCGCCGGAATGCTCGCCTCGACCTCCGTTTGTTTCGACCTCTCGGTCTTCGAGATCTTCCTGCCCCTTTCCTTCGGCGGTCGCCTGGTCCTGGCCGACCACGCCCTGCACCTGCAGTCCCTGGTCGCGGCGGAGCAGGTGACGATGATCAACACCGTGCCCTCGGCCATCGCCGAGCTGCTCACCGCCCGGGCGATTCCGGCATCGGTGCGGGCGGTCAACCTCGCGGGGGAGCCCCTGCGCCGCGACCTGGTCGACCGCCTCTACGAACTCGGCCACGTCGACGGGGTCTACAACCTCTACGGCCCGTCGGAAGACACCACCTACTCCACCTGGGCGCGGATTCCGGAGCACGACTCCCGCCCGCCCGCCATCGGCCGCCCGCTGGCCGGCAGCCGGGCCTTCGTGCTCGATCGCTGGATGCGACCCGTGCCCACCGGCATTCCCGGCGAGCTCTATCTCGCGGGCGACGGCCTGGCCCGCGGCTACCTGGGCCGCCCCAGCCTCACCGCCGAACGTTTCGTGCCCGACCCGCGCCTCGACGGCGCCACCGGCCCGGAGGTCGGCGGGGAACGGATGTACCGCACCGGAGACCTGGTGCGGCGCCGTCCCGACGGCCAGCTCGACTTCCTGGGCCGGGCCGACCACCAGATCAAGCTGCGCGGCTTCCGCATCGAGCTCGGCGAGATCGAAGCTCTTCTCCGCGCCCGGGGCTCGGTGCTCGACGCCGTGGCCGAGGTGCGACCCACCACCGACCCGCCCCAGCTGGTCGCCTGGGTGGTGCCCGCCGACCCGGCCGCGCCGCCAGAGGCCGCCGAGCTGCGCCTGGCCCTGGCGGAGAAGCTTCCGTCGCACATGGTGCCCTCGGTCTTCGCCCCGCTCGATGCCCTGCCCCTGACCCCCAACGGCAAGACCGACCGCGGGGCCGTCGCCCGCCGACCCCTGCCGAGCGCCGAGGCGAGCACGGCCGCCACCGCCGAATTCGAGCCGCCGCGCTCACCGGCCGAACGCCACGTGGCGGCGATCTGGGCCAGGCTCCTCGGCCGTCCGCGGGTAGGGTTGCACGAGAGCTTCTTCGACCTCGGCGGGCATTCCCTGCTCATGGTCCGGGCTTATCACGAGCTGATGACCCACCCGGTCCCCGGGGCCGAACCGATTTCTTTTCCGCTGGTCAAGGTATTCGAATACCCCACGGTAGCGACCCTGGCTGCATTTCTCGATCCCATGACGACCTCTGAAAAAGCCGCCGGTCCGGCGAGCGATCCCGGTGGCCACGTGGCGGCGATCTGGGCCAGGCTCCTCGGCCGTCCGCGGGTAGGGTTGCACGAGAGCTTCTTCGACCTCGGCGGGCATTCCCTGCTCATGGTCCGGGCTTATCACGAGCTGATGACCCACCCGGTCCCCGGGGCCGAACCGATTTCTTTTCCGCTGGTCAAGGTATTCGAATACCCCACGGTAGCGACCCTGGCTGCATTTCTCGATCCCATGACGACCTCTGAAAAAGCCGCCGGTCCGGCGAGCGATCCCGGTGGCGATGCCGGATCGCCGGCATCGGCTGTCCCGGCGTCCGCACCGGCCTCCAGTGCCCGCGGACGCGATCGCGGGCAGCGACGCCGGCATGCCCAACGGCAACGCCGCGCGGTCCGGAAACCAAGCAGGAGTACCCAAGGTGAGTGAAACCGAAGCTTCGGATTCGATGTCGATCGCCATTGTCGGCATGGCGGGGAGATTTCCCGGCGCCGACGACGTAGCCGCCTTCTGGAGCAATCTCCGGGAAGGCCGAGAATCGATCACCTTTTTTCGCGACGAAGACCTCGACCCCGACCATGTCGATCCTTCGGCGCTCGAGCATCCCGACTACGTGAAGGCCGCCGGTGTGCTGGAGGGGGAAGACCTCTTCGCCGCCGACTTCTTCGAGATCAACCCCAAGGAAGCGGAGATCACCGATCCGCAGCAACGGCTGCTGCTGGAGACCGCCTGGCACGCCCTCGAAAACGCCGGCTACGACCCGGAGACCCACGTGGGCAATATCGGCGTGTTCGCCGGTGTGGGCATGAATACCTACTTCCTGCACAACGTGCTCAGCCGTCCGGAGATCTTCCGCTCCACGCCGACCCTGCAGCTGATGATCGGTGCCGACAAGGACTACGTGGCGCCGCGGCTCTCCTACAAGCTGAACCTCAAGGGGCCGAGCGTCTCGGTGCAGTCGGCCTGCTCCACCTCCCTGATTGCGGTGCACCTCGCCTGCCAGAGCCTGCGCGACTTCGAGAGCGACCTGGCACTGGCCGGCGGCTGCTCCCTGCGGGTGCCGCAACGCACCGGCTACTGGTACCAGGAAGGCAGCATCTTCTCGCCCGACGGCCATTGCCGGGCGTTCGATGCCGGCGCCCAGGGCACCGTGGCCGGCAGCGGCGTGGGTGTGGTGGCCCTCAAACGCCTGGAGGACGCCCGCCAGGCGGGCGACCAGATCCTGGCGGTGATCCGCGGCTCGGCGATCAACAACGACGGACCGGCCAAGGTGGGCTTCACCGCCCCCAGCGTCGAAGGGCAGGTGGCGGTGATCTCCGAGGCACTGGCGGTCGCCGACGTCGACCCCGGCACCATCGATTTCGTCGAAACCCATGGCACCGGCACCACCCTCGGCGACCCCATCGAGGCCGAGGCTCTGGCCCAGGCCTTCACCGACCCCGACGAAAGCCGCGAGGAGCCCTGCTTTCTCGGTGCCGTCAAGACCAATGTCGGCCATCTCGACACCGCCGCCGGGGTCACCGGCCTGATCAAGGCCACCCTGGCCCTGCACCACCGGGAGATTCCGCCCACCCTGCACTTCAACGGCCTACACCCCGACATCGACTTCGGCGACGTGCCCTTCGCGGTCAACGCCGAGCGGCTCGACTGGCCCCGGCCCGAGGGGCGGCCGCGCCGGGCCGGCGTCAGCTCCTTCGGCATCGGCGGCTCGAACGCCCACGTGGTGCTCGAAGAGGCACCGGCCCCTGAGACCTCCGAGGCCTCCGATACCGACCGGCCGTGGCAGATCCTCACCCTCTCGGCACGCACCAAGACCGCGCTCGAAACCCTCACCGACTCGCTGGCCGAGCACCTCGAGAGCCAGGATCCGGCCTCCGGCCAGAGCCTGGCCGACATCGCCTACACCGGCCGCGTCGGCCGGCGGCGTTTCGAGCACCGGCGGTTCCTGGTGTGCCGCGACCGCGACGACGCCGTACGCGCCCTGCGCGACCGTGATCCGCAACGCCTGCGCACCTCGCGCCAGGAGGCCCGGCAGCGGGCGGTGGCCTTTCTGTTTCCCGGCCAGGGCTCCCAGCACCCGGGCATGGGCAAGGCCCTCTACGACCGGGAGCCCGTCGTCCGCGAGTGGATCGACCGGGCGGCCGAGATCCTCGAGCCCCGGCTCGGTCTCGACCTGCGCGATCTCCTCTTCGGCGAGGGGGAGGAGGCCGCGGCCCGCCTGCGCTCCACCGAGCTCGCCCAGCCAGCCCTCTACGCCACCGAATACGCTCTCGCCCGCATGTGGCAGCAGTGGGGTATCGAGCCGACGGCGATGATCGGCCATTCCATCGGTGAATACGTCGCCGCCACCGTCGCGGGCGTGATGCGCTTCGAAGACGGTCTACGCCTGGTTGCCACTCGCGGCCGTCTGATGGCCTCGCTGCCCACCGGCGCCATGCTCGCCGCACCGATCACCGGCATCCAGGCGGCCGAGCTGACCAGCGGCACGGGTCTTTCCATCGCCGCGGTCAACGGCCCCACCTTCCACGTGCTCTCGGGCCCGGAAGAGGCGGTGGAGGAGATCCGCGAAGAGCTCCTGGAAGACGGCGTCGAAGCCAGGAGGCTCCACACCTCCCACGCCTTCCATTCGTCGATGATGGACCCCATCCTCGACGAGTTCACGGCGGAGGTGGCCAAGGTCGAGCTCTCGGCCCCGAACCGGCCCTTCCTCTCGAACTCGAGTGGCCACTGGATCACCGCGGAGGAAGCCACCGACCCCGGCTACTGGGCGCGGCACCTGCGGCAGACCGTACGTTTCGGCCAGGGTCTGGCCCACCTGCTGAAAGATCCGGCGACGATCCTGCTCGAGGTCGGCCCCGGCCGCGCTCTCTCGACCCTCGCCCGCCAGCACAGCCAGAAGCAGGCCGATCAGATGGTGCTGAGCTCGCTCGAAGCCGCGGGCAAGAACGCCGACCCTGCCGCCGAGACCGCCACCGAAGAGACCCTCGGCCGCCTGTGGATGGCCGGCGTCGCCGTCGACTGGGCGGGCCACGCGGCCGGAGAAAGGAAGCGAGTGGCCCTGCCGGGTTACCCCTTCGAACGCCAGCGTTACTGGATCGAGGCCCGACCCCGGGGGGAAGGAGCCGGAGCTCCGGCGGCCGGATTCGCCTCCGCGGCCGCGGCACCCGAGGCCAAGGCCGATCCCCTGGCCGGCAGCGTGCACGCCCGCCCCGACCTGGGCACCGAATACGTCGCCGCCCGCAACCCGACGGAAGAGAAGCTCACCTCGATCTGGCGCGAGGCCCTGAGCCTGCGCGAGATCGGCGTGTACGACGACTTCTTCGAGCTCGGCGGCCACTCCCTGCTCGCCACCCACATCAGCAGCCGGGCGCGGCAGATCTTCTCCGTGGATCTGTCGATCAACGACCTCTTCGCATCCCCCACCATCGCCGAGATGGCCAAGGTGGTGGAGAAGGCCCAGGCCGAGGGCAAGATCGACGACGACCTCAGCCTGCCGGCGATCGTGCCCGACCCGCGCAGCAAGAGCGAGCTCTTCCCGCTCACCGATGTGCAGCAAGCCTACTGGATCGGCCGCGATCCGGCCTACGAGCTCGGTGGCGTGGCGACCCACGTCTACACCGAGAGCCCGGCCGTGGATCTCGACGTGGAGCGGCTCGCGGGCGCCTGGCGGCGGCTGATCGACCGCCACGACATGTTGCGGGCGATCGTGCTGGCGGAAGGCCGCCAGCAGATCCTCGAGTCGGTGCCGCCCTTCACCGTCACCGAGCTCGATCTGCGAGGCCGTTCCGTCGACGAGCAACGCGCGGAGCTCACCCGCCTGCGCCAGGAGATGTCGCAGCAGGTCTTGCCGGCCGACACCTGGCCTCTTTTCGAGGTCCGGGTCAGCCATCTCGACGACCAGCGTTCTCTGATCCACACCAGCTTCGATCTGCTGATCGGCGACGCCTGGAGCTGGCAGATCCTCAACCAGGAGCTCAAGGCCTTCTACGACCAGCCGGATCTCCAGCTCGGCACTCTCGAGCTGTCGTTCCGCGACTACGTGGAGGCCCTGGTCGACCTCGAACGGTCGCCGGCCTTCGCCCGCGACTTCGAGTACTGGCGCGAGCGTCTGGTGGACTTCCCCGCCGCGCCCGATCTGCCCCTGGCGGTGCAACCCGCCAGCCTCGGCAAGCCGCGTTTCGCCCGCCTCGCCGATACGCTCGACGCCGAGCGCTGGGGACGCCTGAAGGCCCGGGCCCGGGAGGAAGGGCTCACCCCTTCCGGCCTGCTGGTCACCGCCTTCGCCGACGTGCTCTCCACCTGGAGCAAGAGCCCGCGCTTCGCGCTCAATCTCACCCTCTTCAACCGCCTGCCCCTGCACCGCGAGGTGAACGCCCTGATCGGTGATTTCACCTCGCTGACCCTGCTGGTCGTGGACCCCGAGGAGGCATCGACCTTCCTCGGCCGCGCCCGCCAGATGCAGCGGCAGCTGTGGGAAGACCTCGACCATCGCCTGGTCAGCGCCGTGCGGGTGCTGCGCGAGCTCGCCCGCGCCCGCCGCCTGCCGGCCCAGCCGATGATGCCGGTGGTCTTCACCAGCACCCTCAACATGGCCTCGGGCAGCAGCGAGGAGCCCCGCTCGGCCGACGAGGCGGCGCCGAACGCCGAAGAGAGCTTCGGCATCAGCCAGACCCCCCAGGTATGGATCGACCACCAGGTCAACGAAGACCGCGGGGCCCTGTTCTTCAACTGGGACGTGGTGGAAGACCTCTTTCCCGAAGGCCTGCTGCAAGACATGTTCGCCACCTACCGCTCCCTGCTCGAGCGCCTGGCCGACGACGACTCCGTGTGGCAGCTGGAGTCGCCGGTGGGCGCGCCGGCGGCGCAGCTCGCCCAGCGCTCCGAGGTCAACGCGACCTCGGCACCGGAGCCGGCCGAGCGGCTGCAGGATCTCTTCGCCGCGCAGGTCGAGAAGCGGCCCGAGGCGCTGGCGGTGGTGGCCGGCGAAACCCGGCTCACCTACGCCGACCTCGCCCGGCGCACCCGGGCCCTGGCCTTGCAACTGCAGGAGCTCGGGGCCGCCCCGGGACGCCTGGTGGCGGTTTCCATGGTCAAGGGTTGGGAGCAGGCGGTGGCGACCCTCGGCGTGCTGCAAGCGGGTGCCGCCTACCTGCCGATCGATCCCGAGCTGCCGGAAGCCCGGCGCCACTTCCTGCTGGAGAACGGCGAGACCGACCTCGTGCTCACCCAGTCGTCGCTCCTCGAGTCGGTCCGCTGGCCCGAGTCGGCGCGGGTGATCGCGGTCGATACCGTCGAGCCGGCGGACACCTCCGAGCCGCTGCCGGCCGTACCCGGCGGCGAGGAGCTGGCCTACGTGATCTTCACCTCCGGCTCCACCGGCAATCCCAAGGGGGTGATGATCGACCATCGCGGCGCGGTGAACACCGTGCTCGACGTCAACGAACGTTTCGCCATCGGCCCCGACGACCGGGTGCTGGCCCTTTCGTCGCTATCGTTCGATCTCTCGGTGTACGACCTCTTCGGTCTCTTCGCCGCGGGCGGCGCGGTGGTCTTTCCCGATCCCGAGCTGCGGCGCGACCCGCCGCACTGGGCCGAGCTCATCGCCAGCCACGGGGTGACGGTGTGGAACACGGTGCCCGCCCTGCAACAGCTGCTGGTGGAGTACCTCGAGGAGAGCCCGCGGTCCGACGTAACGACCCTGCGCACCGTGCTGATGAGCGGCGACTGGATTCCGGTCTCGCTGCCGGCTCGGATCCAGGCCCTCTGGCCCGCGGCCCGGCAGGTCAGCATGGGTGGCGCCACCGAGGCCTCGATCTGGTCGATCCTGCACCTCATCGACCCGGCATCCGCGGCGGACCAGCCGAGCATTCCCTACGGCCGGCCGATGCGCAACCAGACCTTCCACGTGCTCGACCACCGGCTCGAGCCCTGCCCGGTGTGGGTGCCCGGCCAGCTCTTCATCGGCGGCATCGGTCTCGCCCGCGGCTACTGGCGCGACGAGGAGAAGACCGCCGCGAGCTTCCTCACTCACCCCGAGACCGGCGAGCGTCTCTACCGCACCGGCGACCTGGGGCGTTACCTCGCCGACGGCGAGATCCAGTTCCTCGGGCGGGAAGACCTGCAGGTCAAGATCCGCGGCTACCGGGTGGAGCTGGGAGAGATCGAAGCGGCCCTCGTCGCTCATGAAGGCGTCCGCGAGGCGGTGGTCTCCGTCTTCGGCGGCCCCACCGCCGGTGCCGGCGCTCCGGAAGCGGGTGCCCCCGCGGCCCGGCTGGTGGCCTACACCATCGCCGAGGACCCCGCGGCTCCACCGACCAGCGAGGAGCTCGAGACCCACCTGAAGGGCCACCTGCCCGACTACATGGTGCCCTCGAGCTACACCGAGATGCAGCGCTGGCCGCTGACCGCCAATGGCAAGCTCGACCGCGCGGCCCTGCCGACGCCCGAAGGCCTGGTGGAGACCGAGCGCGAGTTCCGGCCCCCGGAAACGGAGACGGAAGAGACCCTGCTCGAGCTGTGGCGCGAGGTCACCGGCGTGGAGGAGCTCGGCGTGCTCGACGACTTCTTCGAAAACGGCGGCGACTCCCTGATGGCCACTCGCCTGACGTTCCGGATCCGCAAGGATTTCGAGGTCGAGCTGCCGGTGCGGACCTTCTTCGATCACCCCACCGTGGCCCAGCTGGCCCTGGTGATCGAGGAGATGATCCTCGAGGAGATCGAAGCCCTCTCCGACGAAAAAGTACAAGAGCTGCTCTGAGGAGACGAGCATGGAAACCTCGAAGACACTCTCTGCCCGCCTCGCCCGGCTCTCTCCCGAAAAGCGCAAGCTGCTGGAAAAACGCCTGCGCCGCAAGCCCGCATCCCCGGCGACCGAAGCAGCCACCGCGGCACCGACCGAAGAGCTGCGCACGACGGGGAAGGAGATTCCCTTCGAGACCCTGCCGGAGCAGCTGCTCCAGCCCACCGCTCCTCTGCTCGACGCCGACCTCTGGGATTCTCTGCTCGAGGTCGGACACCGGGAGGCGCGGGCCCGCTGGTCGGCCGACGACCTGCGGGAAGAGGCCGATGGCGAGCCGGAGCGCAACCGCGTGGCGGTGCTCTCGGTGAGCCTTGCCCTCGACGAGATGGGTGTGTTTCGCCGGGCCGGCGAGAGTTACACCTCCGAGGAGCTGCGCCAGCACTGCCAGGTGTTGCCCGACTACAGGAGGGCGATCCGCCGCTGGCTCGAGATGCTCGCCGACGAGGGCTACCTGGCCCGCGAGGGCGACGCCTTCGTCTGTGTGCGTCCGGTGCCCACCGAGCTGCCCGACCTGGAAGTCGACGAAGAGCAGCGCGGGCGCTTCCGCACCGGTCTGCCGGCCATGTTGCGGGGCAGCAAACATCCCCTGGAGTACCTGATCCCGGGTGGCTCCTCGAAACGGGTGGAGGAAACCTACGAGCGCTCCCCCACCTTTCGCTATTGCAACGGCGTCTCCGCCGCCCTGCTGCGGGCCCAGGTAGAGGCGCTCCCCGCCGGCCGCAAGCTGCGGGTCCTGGAAGTCGGAGCCGGTACGGGTGGCACCACCGTCTCCCTGCTCCCGGAGCTGCCGGCGGCGCGCTCGATCTACGCCTATACCGACGTGTCGAGGTACTTCACCGATCTCGGCCGCCAGAAGTTCAGCCAGTACCCGTTCCTCTCCTTCGCCGAGCTCGACATCGAGAGCGATCCCACCCGGCAGGGCTTCCCCGCGGAGTCTTTCGACTGGATCGTCGCCGCCCACGTGTTGCACGCCACCCGGGACTTGCGCCAGACCCTGGCCCACGTGGTCCGGCTGCTGGCGCCGGGAGGTGTGTTGTTGCTGCTCGAGGAAACCCGGTTCCTGCGGAAGTTCAATTTCACCATGGGTTTTCTGCCGGGCTTCGACCGCTTCGAGGACGAAGAGCTTCGCCAGCTACACCCGCTGCTCGACTCCGAGCAGTGGGGAGAGCTCCTGCTCGCCAACGGTTTCGAGGGGTTCCAGACCTTCACCGATCCCGACGCCCTGCCCCAGGTGCTCGGGGTCGACGTGATGCTGGCCCACAAGCCGCTCTGATTTCTTGATGCTGCACTTTTGATTTGTTTTGACTATACGTGACGCTCGGAATCCGATGACCTCACGACCTACGGAAAGAGAGACCGTCCATGAGCCTTTCGTTCAACGATACGTTCACGGAGTATCCTCGCAATCACACGGTTCAGGGCCGGTTTCGGGAGATCGCAAGGCGTGATCCCGACGCACCGGCGGTGGAATTCGTCGACGGCCGACTGACCTACGGCGAGCTCGACGAGCGGTCCGAGCGACTGTCCCATCATCTCCGGGCTCTGGGAGTCGGTCCCGAGACCGTCGCCGGCCTGTGCCTGGAGAGCTCGTGCGAGATGATCGTCGCCATCCTCGCGGTGCTCAAGGCCGGGGGTGCCTATCTCTCCCTCGACCTCAGCTACCCGCCCGAGCGGCGTCGGCTGATGCTCGACGACTCGCGGGCCGTGGTGCTCCTCACCCGGGGCGACGCGGCCGACGATCTCGGCGAGATCGACGCCACCCTCGTGCGTCTCGACGAGATCCCCGAGACCGCCCTCGCCGCCTTCGACGGTGCCGCGCCCCTGCCCGACACCCACGCCCGGCATCTGGCGCTGATTCTCTACACCTCGGGATCCACCGGACGGCCGAAAGGGGTCGCCGCGGTGCATCGCGGCATTCTGCGGCTGGTGGTGAGCAACCGCTATTTCGAGTTCGGCCCCTCGAACCGCATGTCGCAGGTGGCCAACCTCTCGTTCGACGCCGCCACCTGGGAGATCTGGGGCGCGCTGCTCAACGGTGGCTGCCTGGTCGGCATCGATCGCCAGACCTCTCTCTCCCCCCCGGCCCTGGCCCGCGCCCTGCGCGAGCGGAAGATCACCGTCTCGGTGCTCACCACCGCTCTCTTCCACCAGGTGGCCCAGGAGATTCCCGACGCCTTTGCCGAGCTCGAATGCCTGGTCTACGGCGGCGAGGCGGCGGACCCGGCGCGCAACCGCGAGGTCGTGCGCCACGGCCGCCCGGAGTACCTGATCAACGGCTACGGGCCGGCCGAGTGCACCACCATCGCCACCACCTACCGGGTGCTCGACGTGGCCGACGACGCCACGAGCCTGCCGATCGGCAAACCTCTCGGCAACACCCGGGTCCACCTCTTCGACCCGGAGCTGCGCCCCGTGGCCGACGGCGAGGTCGGCGACATCTTCCTCGGTGGCGACGGCCTGGCCCGCGGCTACCTCGGCCAGCCGGCGAAGACCGCCTGGGCGTTCGTGCCCGACCCCACCGGTCCTTCCGGTGAGCGCCTCTACCGCACCGGCGACCGGGCGCGGGTGGGTGGCCCCGATGGCCTCGAGTTCGAGGGCCGGGCCGACGACCAGGTGACGATCCGCGGCATCCGCATCGAGCCGCGGGAGGTGGAGGTGGTGCTCTCGGCCCATCCCGACCTCGCCCTGGTGGCCGTCATCGCCCGCCGCGAGCCCACGGGTCTACGGCTGGTGGCCTACTGCACCGCCACCGACGGCGCCACGATCGACGTCGAGGCGGTGAAGGCATCTCTGGCCGAGAAGGTACCGGCCCACCTGGTGCCGGGAGCCTTCGTGGTGCTCGACTCCCTGCCCCTCACCGCCAACGGCAAGATCGACCGCCAGGCCCTCGCCGCCATCGACCCGGCCGAGCTGCGCCGCCGCGACACCGTTTCCGAGGCTCCGCGCACCGCCTTCGAGCAGCTGGTGGCGGGGATCTGGCGCGAGGTGCTCGGGGTCGACGAGATCGGCCGGCACGACGACTTCTTCGAGCTCGGCGGCCACTCCCTCGCCGCCGGCCGGGTGATCGGACGCATTCGCCAGACGATGGCACGGGAGCTCTCGCCCCTGGTGATCTTCGAGGCTCCGACCGTGGCCGAGCTGGCGCAGAAGCTCGAGCAAGCGTCCGGCGGCCTGCCGCCCATCGAACGCGCCGACCGAAACCGGCCCCTGCCTCTCTCGCTGCCCCAGGAACGGGTGTTCTTTCTCAACGAGCTCTCTCCCGGCAGCCGGGCCTACAACGTACAGTCGTCGATCCGCTTCGCCGGGCCGCTGCAACCCGCGGCCCTCGAACGGGCCATTCGCGAGGTCTTCCGGCGCCACGAGATCTTCCGCACCACCTTCCGCCGCACCGCGGAAGGGCAGCCGGTGCAGGAGATCCACGCGGAGCACGTTCCCGTGTTCCCGCGCATCGACCTCACGGGCCTGCCCGCCGAGCGCCGCGAGCCCGAGTCGGAGCGCCTGGTGCGCCTGTGGATCGACCGCTCCTTCGACGCCTCCAAGCTACCCCTGGTGTGTTGGGGCCTGGCGCAGCTCGACGACGAAGACCACCTGCTGCTGCATGTGGAGCACCACTTCGTGCACGACGGCTGGTCGTTCGGCCTGCTGGTGGGCGAGATCCGCGACCTCTACGAAGCCTATGCCGCGGGCAGACCCTCGCCCCTGGGGGAGCTGCCCATCCAGTTCGCCGACTTCGCCACCTGGCAGCGCAATCTGCTCCAGGGCCCGGTGCTCGACGACCTCCTCGGCTACTGGCGCCGGCAGCTGCCCGACGATCCCGGCCTGCTGCCCCTGCCCACCGACCGGCCCCGGCCCGCCCGGCCGAGCCACCGCGGCGCCCTCTACGCCTTCGATCTGCCCAAGGATCTCTACGAAGGCGTGCGCCAGGCGGGCCGCGACCACGGCGCCACTCTCTTCATGACCACCATGGCCACCTTCCTGGTGCTGCTGCACCGCTACACCGGGCAGGAAGCCTTCTGTGTCGGCACCGGCATCGCCAACCGCCGCCAGCGGGAGACCGAAACCCTGATCGGCATGATGGTCAACACCCTGCCGCTCTACACCGAGCTCGACGGCGAGCCCACCTTCCGCGAGCTCCTGCACCGGGTGCGGGAGACCACGCTCCAGGCCTACGTGCACCAGGATCTGCCCTTCGAGAAGCTGGTCCAGGAGCTGCGGCCCCAGCGCGACGGCAGCTACTCCCCCCTCTTCCAGGTGATGTTCGCCTTCCACGACGCCGAGGTGCCGGACATGAATTTCGGCGACGTGGAGGGGAAGCTCACCTACCGCCACAACGGCTCCTCGAAGTTCGACATGAACATCATCCTGGTGCCGCGCACCGAGCAGCGCACCAACCAGGCCGTGGGAGACGACGACCAGCTGCGGGTGCTCTGGGAGTACAGCACCGACCTCTTCGACGTCGAGACCATCGAGCGGATGACCGGGCACTACCAGAACCTGCTGCGCGCCGTGGTGGAGAACGCCGATCGCCCGATCGCCGAGCTACCCATGCTCGGCACCGACGAGGAGCGGCAGCTCCTGGCCCACTGGCAGGTGCCGGAGCGGCAGATGACCGAAGAGCCGGGCCTCGTCGCCCGGATCCTCGAGCAGTGCCGGGCTCGCGCCGACGAGCCGGCTCTCGAGAGCGCCGAGGCACAGCTCACCTACGGCGAGCTCGACCGGCGTTCCCGGGCCCTGGCCGAGCGCCTGGTGGCGGCCGGGGTCGGTCCCGAGTCGCGGGTCGGC
>CAZMEL010000051.1:0-36895 GCA_964565225.1 uncultured Thermoanaerobaculia bacterium
TCGTCTTCCTCGCCTCGCCTGGGAACCGATCGACCCGCGGCGCCCTGGTTCCGGTCTATGGCGCCAGCTGAGAGTCGGCCGTGGATTCGTGGCAGCTCATCGCGGCGCTCGGGTCCGGACGATGAGTGAAGATGCCCCGGCCCTGAAGATCTCGCGTTTGAGCCTCGAGGTCGATCTCGAGAGAGCCTTCGCCCGGCTGACGGACTCGGGTTCTCCGGGGCAGAAATCTCCCCCGTTCAAGATCGTCATCCCGGGAGAGACGCTCGCCGAAGATTCCATTTCCCTGGCCACTCTCCTCACCTCGATGCTTGCCGAGTTCGAAGACATCGAGCGGGTGCTCCAGGGCCTCCAGGAAGAGCCGATCGATCCCGAGGAACGACAAATCATCGAAGACGCCGTGGCGGTGGTCTCGAGCCATGAGCTCCAGGACCCGCAGGTTCTCTCGGAGGTGCTGGAGCCCCTGCAGTCCGAGGCCGCCCGCTTCGAGCTGCTGTTTCGCCATGCCAAGGCGGAGCTCGATCGGCTCGATATCTATCGCCTCAGCCGCATGCCCTCCGCCGAGCTGATGGACGCCATCCGCCGACGCCGGAGGCTTTGCTCCCTCCAGAGCCTGGTAGCCTTCCTTCGCACCCTGGCTCGAGCGGCCGATTCGTTCGAGGCCCTGGATCTTCCCCGCCCTCACATTCGGGACTACCTGCGGCATCTGTATCTCATGCAAGACTGGAACGAGATGGCCCGATTGGTGCGGTTGCTCGAAGCCGCCGTGGCCGAGGAACCGCCGTCCTCGTCTTGACCTTCCCTCACGGCAGGGCATCCCGCCACCGTTGTCATCGACGGCAGCCGTCGCTAAGATGCTCCAACACGAACCCTCAGGAGGCGAGCAGATGATTCGCAACTGGAGCCCGCTGATCTGGCTACTCTTTGTTCTCTCGATGAGCCCGCTCGCGGGCTGCGGCTCGGCAGACGTCGACAAGGCGACCCTGATCGGCGCACACCCGCGACCGCCGAAATCCGCGGCTCCGGCCGCCGAGGTGGCTCCGAGTGAGCAGGCCGAGGCGTCGCCCCGGACCGATACCGGTGCCCTGGCTCGGGAGGAGCCCGAGCTCGTGGAGCGGCCCCGGCCGACGATTCCCGGCAGCCTGACGGCCCAGCGTGCCGCCGAAGAGCCCGCACCGGCGCCGCAGGTCGCCGAGGCACCGCCACCGCCACCGCTCGTCACGCCGCCACCGGCTCCACCTCGCCGAGCCGCTCCCCGGCCGGTCACCCCGCCGCCCTCCTCGCTGCCGGTGGGCGGAGCGGCTCCGCCGCCCGCGGCTCCGCCCGGCGTCTCTCCCCCGGGAGCTCCACCGGCCGCGGCTCCCCCGTTCGTTCCGGCGCCGGCCGCCCCTCCGCCGCCGGCACCACCCACCCTGGGCACACCTCCGGACCCGCCGCCGACCGTCACGCCGCCACCGGCCGCGCCACCACAGGCCACACCTCCGCCCGCGGCCCCGCCCAACATGACGCCTCCCCCGGTCGCGCCCCCAACGGCAACGCCCCCGGCCGTGCCGCCGAAGGTCACGCCGCCACCGGCGCCGCCAAAAGTGACACCGCCGCCACCGGCACCGCCGAAGGTCACGACGCCACCGGCACCGCCGAAGGTGACACCGCCGCCGCCCGAGGTCACGCCGACGCCCCCGGCCCCGGCCGAGGTCACGCCGCCGCCGGAGCCCGAGCCGCTTCCCCTGCATCCCCAGGACCGCAAGCACCAGGCCGCGATTCTGCTCTACGAAGCCGGAGTCCACCGCAGCAAGGGTGAGTACGAGGAGGCCGTCGCCGCTTTCTCCCGTTCCCTGGAGCTCGATCCGAGCTCCTTCTCGGCATTCAACAACCGGGGCCTGACCTTTCTCGACCTGAAGGCCTACGACGACGCCGTGAAAGACTTCACCTCGGCCATTCGTCTGCAGCCGGATCGTGCGTTCGTCTACACCAACCGCGCCGGCGCCTACCAGAAGAAGGGCGACCTGGAGTCGGCGATCATCGACTACACCACCGCCCTCGAGATCGATCCCAAGATGGCCAGCGGCTTCTTCCAGCGGGGCAATTGTTTCTTCCAGGCCGAGATGTACGAAAAGGCCATCGACGACTACGAACGGGCCCTGAAGCTGAATCGGAAGTACAAAGAGGCGGCCAACAACAAGAAGCTGGCCGAGGAGAGGATCAAGGCCGAGAAGGCCGGCGGTTCGTGAGCGCGCCGGTCTGCCATTCTTCCGAAATCGAGGTGCGCTACGCCGAGACCGACCAGATGGGCGTGGTCCATCATTCGGCCTATTACATCTGGTTCGAGCAGGCGCGGACCCAGCTCTGCTCTCTCTCCGGCTACCACTACGCCGAAGTCGAGCGAGGTGGGCACTTCCTGGTGGTCACGCGGACCGAGGCGCGATACCTCAAGGGCGCCACGTATGGAGATCGGGTGAGCATCGAGTGCTGGATCGAGAAGATGACCAGCCGCGGCCTCCGGTTCGCCTACGAGGTGCGCCGCGGCGACGAGCCCCTGGCGAGCGGCTCTACCGAGCATATCTGGGTCGACCGGTCCACGGGACGGCCCTGCCGGATACCCGAGCAGCTGGTCGAGCCGTTCGGGCGCCTCGCGGGCCGCGGATAGCCGATCCCGGGGAGGAAGGTCGAGCAGCGCAGCGACTTCTCCTTCGATAGACTCTAGATGGATCTCTGGAGCCAATCTGTGCCGTCCCGCGTGCGGGCTCGGGAGGAAATGCCATGAATCTGACCCCCGACTTGATCGCCAACGTGCTGCTGCGGCAGAAGATCATCGATGCCCGGCAGGCGGAGCAGGTCAAGAAGGAAACCCTCGCCCTTCCCCGCCAGCTACGATCTGCCAAGGCCTACGAGCAGAAGTCCGTGGCCTACGAGCTGATCGAGCGCCAGGGGTTTCGCAACGGCAACTCGAAGCTGGTCGACGAACACGCCATCGCCGAAGCCATCGCTCGGGACGCCAATCTCGAGCACGTTCGTATCGACCCCCTCAAGCTCGATGCCGATCTGATCGAGAAGAAGATCTCCCGTCCCTTCGCTCGCCGCCACCGCATGATTCCGCTGGGGATCGTGGAAGGGCGTCTGCGGGTCGCCTGTGCCAACCCTTTCAATATCGAGGGCATCGACTCCTACCGTCGGATCGCCGGTCAGGAGCTCCAGCTGGTGGTCGGCTCCGAGCCGGAGATCCTCAAGGCTCTCACCGAGTTCTACGGCATGCGGCAGTCGGTGATGAAGGCCGAGAGAGATCTTTCCTCGGGTATCGATCTCGGCAATCTCGAGCAGCTGGTGCAGATGAAGAACGAGGTGGAGATCGAGTCGAGCGATCAACACATCGTCAACGCCGTAGAGTACATGCTCCAGCACGCCTACGACGCCCGCGCGAGTGATATCCACATCGAGCCCAAGCGCGAGTCGAGCCTGGTGCGCTTCCGCATCGACGGCGTGTTGCACGACATCCAGCAGGTGCCCATGGTGGTGCACCGGGCCATCATCAGCCGTATCAAGACCATGTCGCGGCTCGACATCGCCGAGCGGCGGCGGCCCCAGGACGGCCGGATCAAGACCCTTCGCAAGGAGCGGGAGATCGAGCTCCGGGTCTCCACCCTGCCGGTGGCCTTCGGTGAGAAGGTGGTCATGCGGATCTTCGATCCCGGGGTCCTGATGCAAGACCTCGAGGGCCTCGGTTTCTATCCCGAGGAGTTTGCTCTCTTCGACGACTTCATCAATCGCCCCCACGGGATCATCCTGATCACCGGCCCGACCGGGTCGGGCAAGACGACCACCCTCTACTCCGCACTCAAGGCCATCGCCAACACGGAGCAGAACATCACCACCATCGAAGACCCGATCGAGATGGTGTACGAGCCCTTCAACCAGACGGCGATCGACGTGAAGATCGGCATCAGCTACGCCGCGGCGCTCCGCCACATCCTGCGCCAGGATCCCGACATCATCATGGTCGGTGAGATCCGCGACAGAGAGACGGCTCAATATGCAACCCAGGCGGCCCTCACCGGCCACCTGGTGTTCTCGACCCTCCATACCAACGACGCCCCCTCGGCGATTTCCCGGCTCCACGACCTCGGGGTCGAGAGGTTCCTCGTCTCCTCGACCCTGATCGGCATCATGGCCCAGCGTCTCGTGCGCCGCATCTGTCCACATTGCGTGACCGACCGTTTCCTGACGAAGGACGAGGTCGATACCCTGCGCCTATCGGTTCCGGAAGGCAAGAGGATCAAGGTTCGTGAGGGCGAGGGTTGTTTCGAGTGTCGCCAGACGGGTTATATCGGACGCAGCGGAATCTTCGAGATCCTGCCTGTGGAGGAGCGCATGAAAGAGCTCATCGTCGAGGCGGCCGACACCCAGCTGATCCAGCGCGAGGCCGTGCACCGGGGCATGAAGACCCTGCGGCAATCCGCCCTGCGCAAGCTTGCCGACGGGGTGACCACCTACGAAGAAGTGGTCCGGGTCACCGCGTTCTGAGCCGAGCCGTACCTTGAGCGCATACCTCCCCCACGCCGCTCGCCTGCGGACCGTGCTCAGTCTCACGGATACGGTGGCGCTGCTCCTCAGCATTTGGGCGGCCCACGGCTTGCGCTTCTTCCCGGGGGTGCGAACGGTCAAGCTGCAGGAGCTCGCCGCCCAGCCGGGGCTGGTGCTTTGGGCCCTCGGTGCCGGTCTGGTTCTCGCCGCCGCGGCCGAGCTCAACGAGCCCGAGGTGCTGCACCGTCGCCGGGAGGTCATCGTCCGAGTGCTGGTGATGGTCGCCGCCTGGTCGATGTCGATGGTGCTCGCCACCTACCTGGTGCCCACCTGGAGCTATGGCCGTGGGCTGCTCGCGATCACCGTGGGGCTGTGGGCCACCGCTCTGATCCTCGCCCGCTGGGGCCTCAGCATCCGGCTGCGGCGCCGGTCGCGTTTCCAGGCGTTGGTGGTCGGAGACCGGGCCCACGCCGAGTCGTTCTGCCACGAGCTGCGCCAGCGCCCTTCGGCGCCTTGGGCACCGGTCGATGGCTCGCACCTCTCCCAGGAGCAGATCCCCGAGGCGATCGAGGAGCACCGGGCGTCGATCGTGGTGCTGGCTGGCGGCGACGACCACGCCAAGGAGATGGGCAACGATCTCGCCGGCCTGCATTTCTCCGGCGTGCCGGTGGTCGCGGCGTCCGAGGTCTGGGCCTGGCTCGAGGAACGCCTGCCCCTCGAGGCTCTTTCGCCGGCCCTGTTCCTGCACCAGCCGGGCTTCGGCGCAGTGCACTGGACTCTCTTCAACCGTCTCACACGGATCGTCGATCTGGTGCTCGCCTGCGTGATCCTGATTCTCTCCGCCCCCATCTTCCTGCTGGCGGCCTGCCTGGTGTTCCTGACCGATGGGCCACCGGTGCTCTACCGCCAGGCCCGGGTGGGCCAGTTCGGTCGCCACTTCACCCTGCTCAAGCTGCGCACCATGCGGCGAGACGCCGAGGCGGCCGGACCGGTCTTCTCTCAGGACAAGGATCCTCGCACCCTGCCGATCGGACGGATCCTCCGCCGGTTCCGGATCGACGAGCTGCCGCAGCTGGTGAACGTGATCAAAGGAGAGATGTCGCTGGTGGGGCCGCGGCCGGAACGGCCGGAGTTCGTGGCCCGGTTGACCGAGGAGATCCCCTACTACGCCTTTCGCACCGGAGTGCTGCCGGGGCTCACCGGCTGGGCCCAGGTCAATGTGCCCTATGCCAACGACCTGCCGTCGCATCGGCGCAAGCTGGAGTTCGACCTCTACTTCATCCGAGAACGCTCGACCCGGCTCTACCTGCTGACGCTGCTGCGCACCGTCAGCGCGGCCCTGGTGGGTGTACGTCGTTGAGGCCGGTTCAGAGCGTTGTGTCGAGCGGAATCTCGGGTCTCGCCAGGCGATCGGTCGCAAATTGCTCGATGGCGTTGTGCAGAAGATCTTCCACGATTCCCGCCGTCCGTTCCCGGTCGTGTCGCAGGAGCATCCAGCGGGTCGCGGCCAGGGTGGTGCGGAAGGCGAATCGGCGGTCTTCCAGGAAACGGACCACCGCCTTGGCGAACGACTCCGGGTGGTCGCTGGAGACGATGCCCTCGGCCGGGATGTCGTCGAGCCCGGCGCGTCCCGCGGCGGTCGTGACCACCGGCACACGGTAGGCCATGGCCTCCAGGATCTTGATCGGCGTGCCCGAGCCGGAGAACAGGGGCGCGACGGAGACCGCCGTTTGCTGGAGCACGCTGCCCATGTCTTCGGGATGGGGGATCAGCCGGACCCCGGGCTGCCGATCCAGGCGGCGGATCGGGCGAGCGGGGCGGGAGCCGGCCAGCCACCACTCCGCCCGCGGCATCCGCTGCCGGATCATGGGCCAGACCTTCTCGCCGAACCACACCGCGCCGTCGACGGTCGGGAAGTAGCCGAGATTGCCGGTCAGGGAAACGATCGGGCGTCGCGCCACCGCCAGCGGGTCCTGGCGTCCCATCTCGATCCCGAGTGGGACGACCCGGATCCGCCGAGCCAGCTTCTCGTCGCCACCGACCAGGTATCTCCGGTCGCGCTCGGCGACCACCATGGCGGCCTGGCAGTGGTCGAGGATGTGGCGATCCCAGCGTGCCATCCGCTGGGCTTCCCAGACCCAGAATCGTCGCAGCCAGCTCTGACGGTCTCCCCGTTGGGCCATGTTGAGGGCCAGGGCGTCGACCAGGTCGACGACACAGGGAATGCTCTCCAGCTCCTTCACCACGTCACCGATGCGCGATAGCACCACCACCGCGACATCGGGAGCGAACCGTTCGATCTCGCGGCGAACCGCCAGGCGAAACTCGCGGTGGTGATGGAGGGCGACCTGCAGGGGGCGGCGGCGGGACGAGAAGAGCCCCCGGAGCAGCCGCGGGTATGAGATGGGTACCTTCTGGATCGCCACCGGCGAACGGCCCGGGAGCGAAACTTCTTCGGTGATCGGATCCCTGGTTTCGTCTTCCACCCCATGGGTGATCTCGCCCGCCGGGCTCGTGTGCACCGGCGTCTCCGATGGCGCACTCTCGGCGTCGGTGCCGCTCATATTCGGCCAGCATTGGGCGACGATCCGCACCTCGTGACGCTCGGCCAGAGCCTGCACGAGCCCGGCGGTCCGGATCTGGTCACCTCGGCGGCCGGGCCAGGGAGGCCGCGCCGTGACAAAGAGGATTCTCACGTCTTGGTTCCGTATCTCGCTGGGGGGATCCTTCGCAGCGTCTCCAGGTTCATCGACTCTACTCTATGCGGCGGGACACGGGAACCGACGCTGAGATAAGATCTCGCTCTCATGGCGCAGCTCCCCACTTGCACGGTGATCGTTTGCACCCGCAACCGCTCGCGGCGGCTGATCGACGCCTGCGAGGCCATTCTTCGCATCGACTATCCGCGCGATCGCTGGCGGTTCCTGATCGTCGACAACGACTCGACCGACGACTCTCTCGACGTCGCACGCTCTCTGGCCGAGCGGCATCCCGACCTGGTCGATGTCCACGTCGAGAAAGAGCTCGGTCTGTCTGCGGCCCGCAATGCCGGCATCCGTCTCGCCGAGGGCGAGATCCTGGCCTTCATCGACGACGACGCCTTCCCCGAGGAGGGCTGGTTGCGGGGACTGGTCACCGCGCTCTCGCGCGAGGGTGTGCTCGCTGCCGGCGGCCCGGTGGAGCCCTTGTTCTCCGGCGAGCTCCCGCCCTGGCTCGGGGAGCGTTACCTTCCATACCTCACGGTCTGGGACCTGGGGCCGGAGATCGTCGAGCTGGCCTACAACGAGTATCCGCGCGGGGCGAACATGGCGTTCCGGCGCGAGGCCTTCGAGCGTTTCGGCGACTTCAGTCATCATCTCGGTCGGCGTGGAGCGTCGTTGCTCTCCTGCGAAGAGACCGAGCTCTGCCTGCGCATCGAGCGGGGAGGCGGAAAGATCCTCTACACCCCGGAGGCTCGGGTCGGGCACCAGGTCGACGCGGGCCGGATCACCGAGCAATGGCTGCTCGACCGTTTTGGCGCCCAGGGGCGCTCCGAGGCGATCGTCGACTGGCAGCACGGAGGCCTGGCCGGTCTGCAGCGCGGCTGGAGCCGCTTTCGCCGCCACGCCGAAGAAGCCGCCCGGGAGAACGGGCCCGGCAGCGAGCTCTTCCGGCTCTGCCAGGAGAGCTCTTTTCGCGCCTACAGACGCTCCGCTCTGCGCTGCCCGTTCACTGTACCCCGCTATCGGCCGAGCGCTGCCGCGGGCCCGGCCGAGGAATGGCTGCCCTTCGCGTGATGCGCCGGGAACGGCGCGAGGGGCAAGCCGATTCTCGAGCTCGCAGGCTCCACCTCGACCTTCTGATCTTCCGCACCCTCGGAATCGAATTCGCACTCATGGAATCCGACGGAGGCTTCGAATCCCGATGAGCTCGAAAAGAAAAGATTCACTCACGCCCGGGCACGGTTTCGGGACGCTTCCGGTCTTCCTCGCTTCGATCTCCACCATCCTCGGTGCGGTTCTCTTCCTACGCTTCGGCTACGCGGTGGCCCATGCCGGAGTCCCGGGCACATTGCTGATCATCGTGTTGGGGCATATGGTCACGATTCCCACGGCGCTCGCCATCGCCGAGATCGCGACCAACCGCAAGGTCGAGGGCGGCGGAGAATATTTCATCATCTCCCGGTCTTTCGGCACCAGCATCGGCTCGGCGATCGGCATTGCCCTGTACTTCTCCCAGGCCGTCTCGGTGGCCTTCTACATGATCGCCTTCGCCGAATCGTTTCGACCGATGGAAGCGTGGATCAGCGCGCAGATCGGGTTGCCCTTCGATCCGAGGATGCTCTCCATTCCCGCCACCCTCCTGCTCGCCCTGCTGGTGCTCACCCGCGGGGCGTCTCTCGGGATCTCCGCCCTGCGGGTAGTGGCATTGATCCTCGTCACGGCGCTTGCCCTCTTCTTCTTCGGTCCACCTCTCGAAGGCGCCGAGTTCGACTACAGGCCGATTCCCGACCACGATCCCCTGATTCTCGTCTTCGCCATCGTGTTCCCCGCTTTCACCGGCATGACGGCCGGGGTCGGTCTCTCGGGAGACCTGGCGAATCCCCGGCGCTCGATCCCGCTCGGCACCCTCGCCGGCACCCTCACGGGAATGGTGGTCTACGTCTTCATCGTGTTGAAGCTGGCCACGGCGGCGACTCCCGAGGCCCTGGCCAACGACCAGCTGGTGATGGCCCAGATCGCCCTCTGGGGGCCGATCATTCCCATCGGCCTGGCCGCGGCGACGATTTCCTCGGCCATCGGCTCGATTCTCGTCGCTCCCCGCACCCTGCAGGCGCTCGCCGCCGACGGTCTGGTTCCCAATCCCGGGATCAATGCCTTCCTGTCCAGGGGGGTCGGCCAGGTCAACGAGCCGCGCAACGCAACCATCGTCACCGTCTTGCTGGCGCTGCTCACGATCTCGGCGGGCTCGATCGACTTCGTGGCCCGGATGATCTCCATGTTCTTCATGGTCACCTACGGCGCCCTCTGCACGATCAGCATTCTCGAACATTTCGCGGCTCGCCCGAGCTATCGCCCGAGCTTTCGCTCGCGCTGGTACGTGAGCCTGGTCGGCGCCGTGACCTGTTTTCTGCTCATGTTCCAGATGGATCCGGTCTATGCCCTGCTGGCGATCGTGGTGATGATCTCGATCTACCTGGGGATCCGCAAGATGCGGGGTGGCACCGATGACCTGGCAGCGATCTTCACCGGAGTCATGACCCAGTCGACCCGGCGCTCGCAGATCACGCTGCAGCAACGGTCGAACACCACTCCGGCCGAAGACTGGCGGCCCTCGATCATCATGGTCGACGGCCGGACCTTCGATCGTGTCGCCCCCCTGACCTTCCTCGGCTGGCTCTCTCACCGCTACGGTTTCAGCACCTACCTGCACTATGTCCAGGGAATCCTGAATCGCGAGACCGCCGATCGATGCCAGGAGCTCCGTCCGCGGCTGCTAGAGCACACCCGGTCACACGGCCGGGCGATCTACATCGACACCATGATCTCTCCCTCGATGCGATCGGCCCTGGCCCAGGCGCTGCAGATGCCGGGGGTCTCCGGTATGGAGAACAATTCGATCCTCTTCGAGATGTCGCGGCACGATGCCCCCGAGGTGCTCGAGGAAATCGAGGACGGCTGTCGCATGGCGCTCGCCGTACGCATGAATTGCCTGGTGCTGCGCCACGGCGACCACTTCTTCGGTCGCCGCAAGGAGATGCACGTGTGGATCGGCCGCCAGGACTACCGCAACGCCAGCCTGATGCTTCTGCTGACCTACATCCTGCTCGGGCATCGCGACTGGGCCGATGCAGAGATCCGGATCTTCGCCGCCTTTCCCGAGGCGAAGCTCGAGCAGCAGCGAGAGCGCCTGCTCGATATGATCACGAGCGGTCGTCTTCCCATGAGCCCCAAGAACCTCGAAATCGTCGCGACCAACGATCGGGGCGACTTCATGCAGCTGGTGGAAAGTCGTTCGCGAGATGCAGACCTCGTGGTGCTCGGATTCTCGGAGCGCCACCTGGGCTCGGACGAGGGGCCCAATTTCCACGAGTTCCCGGGGCTGAAGGACGTGCTCTTCGTCTCCGCCCAGCAGCGGATCCTGATCAAATAGCCGAGCCTCGGTCCGGAGGCTACTCCATCGGCAGGCGGACCGACGCCGCCGGTGGCTGTTGCTCTCCCTGCTCTACCTGCCCCCGGGTTTCGTGATCCAGCACCTCGACCGTGCGGCGAAAGAAGGCGTCGGCTTCTTCGGCAGAGTTTCCGATAGTGGTCACTCCGAGCTTTCCGTGCTCGGAGAGGGCTCCCATCATGTGGAAGAGCACACCGGTTCGCTGATCGGAGGAGAAACCGAGGCCGTGGGTGTCGAGAATATCCATCAGGTCTTCCGGCAGCAGGCCACGGTAGGCCGTGGAGGTCAGGCTGTCGGTCGCGCGGTAGTACTTGGGGCGATTGCCCGGGGCGAGAAAATCCCCGCTCGATGGATCCAGGCGGCCTCCCGTGAGGAACTGCAGGGCGAGAAACGGCACGGTGGTGCCACCCATCCGAAGATTGATCTCGATCGCCCAGGGAGCCCAGGTGCCTTCGGTATCGCGGGTCACCACGAAATCGATGGCAAAGCGACTGACCACACCCCTGGCCAACAGCTCCCGCCCGACGGCGAGGGCATGTTCCTGGATCTCTCCACGATACGACGGATCGGCCGGGAACCGGCACCCGGAGTAGGACTGTCCCGTTTTCCCACCGAGAATCTGGTCGTGGGTCGAGACCACCTCGAGCGTGCCGTCGGGAGTGATTCGTAGCTGCACACTCGGTGACCGCACCTCTTTACCCGCCACCATTTCTTCGACGACCCCACCCATGGTCTCCAGCTTGGCGAGAAACGTCTCCGCCCGCACACCGTCGGCCACTTCGAGATGCTCCAACACCGAGGCCAGCGCTCTGCGGCGGTCTTCGGCCCGGTCCGGTCGCGGTTCCGGCAGGCGGAGCACTGCATTCCCGGCTCCCGCGAAGCTGTGGTCGAGCTTGACCACGGCACGCGCGACACCCGGTCGCCAGATCTCTTCCAGGGCATCGAGCACCTCGTCTCGGGTCCGTACCCGCTCTCGGCCCCGGGGCAGAGGCACTCCGGCCGAACGAAAGAGCTCGCGGCTGCCCGATTTTCCTCCGAGATCCAGGAGCTCGGGATCACAACCGTTGAGAGGGACACCGAGCCGATCCGCCAGCTCTTTTTCGAGGCTCGTCGAGTTGAAGCAGGTCAGGTAGGTATGGGACGAGGATCCGATCGCTAGCCGGATCCGCTCGATCAGGCGGGGTCTCTCGAGGATCTTCTCTGTCAGAGGACGAGCGGTGCCGTCGTAGCAGCAGAACAGGCGGAGCCGAGAGCGGGCGCTGCGTGCGGAGACGCCGGCCAGCAGCCCCAGATAGTAGTCGACGATCTCGGGGTGCAGGGGCTGGCTGGTGATGTAGATCACGCGCGCCCTGGGATCGCGCAGACGGATCAGGCTGAAGAGGAGCCTCTCCTCATAGAATGGGGCTCCGGATATCTTGGCGAGCTCTTCGGGGTCGAAGCTGAGGGAAGGCACCACGATCGAAGTGTGCTCGAGCGATCCTTCGTCCTCGATCGCCTTCCATAGCTCTGTGAGTCGTACGTCGCGCATGCGAAGCTCCAGGAAGTTCGGGAAAATCTATCGTCCGCTGAGGAAAGATATCGCAAGTCCTGGTCGGTCTGGTGGACTTACCCGATCTCTCGGCGGCTCACCCGGTTGCCCAGCCACTCCACGGCAGGTTGCCCCCAGGAAGCGATGCCTCGGAGCCCATGCCGAGCGAGCAGGGTCAGGATCCGGATTCTCTGGCCGCCGTGGACCCGAGGAGCGATCAGGTCGCGAAGGCAGTCGCGAAGTCGATAGGTCTGGCCGAGGAGGCTCCAGCTTCGACCTCGACGCCAGGCGGAGCCCCAATCCGCCAGGGGATGTCTCGGCGATCGCTCCTCTGCCAGAGCCCCCCAGATCGACAAGACCTGCTGCCCCGCTTCCTCGATCCGGCTCTGCCAGCGCCGATCCTGGTGGGCGCCGCCGCTCGCGAAGGGGAAGGACTCCCACACATCTCTCCGCACGGCCGCATTGCACCAGGAGAAGGTGACTCCACCATGGCTCTCGGCCCAGGTCTCCGACAGCCGGGTCTCACATCTCGGTGGTCCTTGGCGGTACCCGCTGTTGATCCCGCCCTGCACCGCAGCCGGAGCGAGGGGCGCGAACAGGGGCTCCGTGAGATCCCGCAGCCAGGACGCTTCGAGCGGAAAGACGTCGGGCCCGAGAAACACCAGGACCTCGCCTCGGGCTGCGGTGGCGGCCCGATCCAGGCAGGGAGCCGGGTCCTGGGCGTTCCAGACGTCGGGAAAAGGAAGGTTTCGCACCGCGCCGTGGATCTCGGGAGCTGTGTCTCCGCCGAGCCAGAGAATCTCGAAGGAACGCCCGCCGGACTGAGCTTCGAGCCGATCCCGCAGCTCGACGATCGACGGATCGGAGCCCGGGCTTCCTCCGGCCACGATCAGGGAGATCTCCGGATCCGCGCTCGGATCGAGGGATTCGCTCGTCTCGGCACCGCGAGTCAGCGGCCGATCGACGAGAAGCCCGAGCAGGTCCCGCGCCGCTCTTTCGGCGATCACCTTCCAGTCGTAGAGCTCCTCGACCCGGCGTCGCCCCTCGTGGGCCATGGAATCGGCCCGGAATGGGTCGTCCAGGCAACGCAGGGTTGCCGCCACCAGGTCGGACGGCTCGGCTGCGAGAGCCAGGTGCACACCGTCGTCCAGATCCAGCCCTTCCGCCCCGAGCGGGGTGGAGACCACCGGCAGGCCACAGGCCAGGGCTTCCAGAATCTTCAGCCGCGTGCCGGAGCCGGCTCGGATGGGGGCAACCAACACCCGGTGGGATCGATACAGAGGCAGGAGATCGTCGACCTCGCCGATCGCGTCGATCCCGTCGGCCGGATCGAGGGCAAGGACCCAGGCCGGCGGCCGGGCGCCGGCCACGGTCAGCCGGGTGCCGGGGCGTCGCCGCCGAATCTCCGGCCAGGCTTCCGCGAGAAAGAACTCCAGAGCGTCCTGGTTGGGCAGGTGAGGAAAGCTGCCGACGAAGAGGACGTCGCGAGAACGGGCCGAGGGAGGCTCCGCCGGCCGGTATCTCTCGGTGTCGACCCCGTTCGGGACCACCCGGATCCGTCCGCCGTCGGTACCGAGCTCTCGTGCCAGGAAGGAGCGATCGGCCTCGGACATCACGTGGATCTGGTCGACCCGGCGACAGGTCTCGAGCTCGTAGTCTCGAAACCGTAGTGCGTCGCCTCCCCCGCCGACCCCGTCGAAACGGTTCCCGAAGTCGAGAGCGTTGCGGCGTTCGAGCGAACGAAAATGAATGTCGTGCTCGACCAGCACGACCGGGACGGCTCGCGGAACCGTCGACGCCAGGTGGCCGAGCTCGGCGTACTCCACCACCACGAGGTCGAGGTCGTGCCCCTCGACCAGGGAGCGGACCCGCTCGCGCACGCTCCGGCTGTCGAACACCGCGGCGGCGGGCGGCAGGCGACGGGTGACGTCACCGGGCGGATCCGGTAGGCGCTGGAAGTGGATCCGGCGACAGAACGGACCGAGAGCCTGGCGATGAGGCGGGTCGTCGGTTCCCCCGAGGAAGACCAGGAGATCGATGTCGAACGTCTGCGAGAGGTGGCGGACCAGGTTGCCGATCCGCACCGCGCCGCCATGGATGGGCGGAACCAGGGACCAGGGGCTCACCAGGAGCAGTCGAGGGTGGCGGTGCGGCAACGGTGTCTAGTTTTCTCGACGAGCGGCTCCGCCCTCGCGGAGCTCTCAGTGTTTGACCTGTCGGCCCCAGCGATTGCCGACGAAGAGCATGCACGGGCGAAACCAGGGAAACACGAGCTCCGCCGTGCTGTGGATCCGGCGCTGGCGGACTCCTCGCCAGAGCTCTCCGAGCATCCGAGGCTGGGCCATGTCTCGCAACATGTCGGCGAGGTTGTACTGCTCCCCCAGGAGCTGCCAGCCGTAGCCTTCGCTCTGGCATCGGCGGCGCAGGGAGCGCAGATCGTAGTCGTGGGTGTGGTACACGAAGGCATCGTGGCGGCTCTCGATCCGGTAGCCGGCTTCGATCACCTCTCGTTGCCACTTCTTGTCTTCCATGATCGGGGCCCAGCCGAACGGGATCTCCTGCCAGACCTCGCGCCGGATCGCCGCGTTCACGGTCGAGAATCCCAAACCTTCGAAGCGACGGATCCAGCGGTTGGACTCGCGGGTGAAATAGAAACGTTCACCGCAGGAGTCCCAGAAGAAGCGGCGGATTCCCGGCTGCTCGTGGGGAAACTCGGCGATGCCTCCCTGCACGGCCGCAACTCTCGGATCCGCGAACGGTACCACCAGGTCTCGAAGCCACGTCTTCTTGCCGGGCACGGCATCCTGGTTGATGAATACCAGGATCTTGCCCCGGGCCAGAGAGGCTCCCAGGTCCCGGGTCAGGCCGTGGTTGAAGTCCTGCTTTCGGATCGGATGGACCCTGGCGCCGAAACGCTCCATGATCTCGAGATCTTCCGGGGCGGACCCGGAATCTACACAGAGAATCTCTCGCGGGGCCTCGAAGCTCTGCTCGACCACGGCCTCGAGGCTCCGGGCCAGCAGCTCTCCCCCGTTCAGGGTCGGAATGACCACCGAGACTTCGATCGCACGCTTCACCTCGCCTCTCTTCCTCTCCCGGGATTTCCGAGCCGGGCGGGCTTCGCGTGCGTCCCCAGCGCTTCGTTCCCCTTCCGGGTGCACGGCTTCCCGGGTGAGGGCGAGAATCCCAGCGAGATTGCGAGCCGCGGAACCGTCCCAGTCGTACCGTTCGCGGGCGAGGGACATCCCGGCCTTCGCAATGTCGCGGTGCAGCTCGTCGTCGACCAGCAGCCGTTCGATGGCCGCTGCAAAGGCCTCGGGCTCTTCGGCGATCAACAGATGGTGACCATCCTGGTAGTCGATTCCTTCCGCGGCGAGGCGGGTGGCGACCGCCGGAATCCCGGAGGCGAAGGATTCGAAGAGCTTCAGGCGGGTGCCGGAACCGGCGCGGATCGGACACGCCAGCACCCGGTGGCCATGGTAATACGGCTGCATGTCGGGCACGGTGCCGACGATCCGGATCCCATCCTTGCCGTCGAGCTCGAACATCTCGGCGGGCATCTTGGCTCCCACCACCGAGAGCTCGGCCTCCGGAACCCGCGCTCGCACCAGCGGCCAGATCTCTTCGGTGAAGAATTCGAAGGCGTCGAGATTGGGCAGGTTCTCGAAATTGCCCACGAAGAGAACCCCCTGCCGTTCCTCGTCACCAGAAGGGCGATAGGCCTCACAATCCACAGCATTGGGAACGATCCGGATCCTGCGGCTGCCGTCGGGCAGGTACCGCGACAGAAACTCCCCGTCGTGCGACGACATCACGTGGATCTGGTCGACCGCCCGGCACGCCTCGACCTCGTAGCTCATCAGCCGGGCGCCATCGAGGGCCGTGGCGCCGAACACCCGACTGTCGGGGAAGCGTTGGTGGAACCCCATCTTGCGGCGTCGCCCGAAGGAGTGGAAGGCCACATCGTGCTCGACCAGGATGACCTTGACTCCGTCGTCCACGGCATCGTGGTACTGGGCCAGCTCCGTGTATTCGAGCTGCAGCACCTGGATCCGGTGCCGCAAGGCGAGATCGCGGATCCGCAGGCGTGCCCGGTGGCTCGAGAAGAGCACGGCGTTGGGCGGGCGCAGATCCCAGAGCGGCAGATCGAATCGCGGCTGCCAGTGGTGGAAGTAGGCTTTCTCACAATAGGCTTCCAGCACTTCCCGCTGCTCGGGATCGTCCTCGCCGCGAATGAAGACGAGAAGGTAGAGCTCACAGGTCTTGCCCAGGCGCTGGATCAGGTTGAACAGGCGAACCCCACCGCCGTGGTCGGCCGGGTAGACGGGATAGGGCGAGACCAGCAATACCCGTGGTCTCTCCCCGGGTTCGAGTCTCGCGTTCTTCGGCTCTGGAACCGGAGTCGGCCGGCGGAGGGCACCGGCGACTCGTTTCTTGCCGACCCGAGCCAGGAGGACGAGGTTGGTCGACAGCCTGGCGAAGCCCCGATAGAAGCCGATCCCCAGGCGGAAGAGTCCACGCCGCAGACCTTGCACCGAGGTCTTCGCTCCCTGACGAATCCGAGAGAAGAGCTCGGATGGAGCTGCTACGCCTCCGTCTCCTTCCCCTCCACTCTTCCCGTGAAGGCCTCGAGTCGGCCAACGCGGCCAGGAGATTCCGATCGAAGCGAGCTTCGTCCGCAAGACCTGCCACGGCCTTCCGAGAGCTTCGCGAGCCCGGATGCTCAGCATCCAGAACCTCCACATCCTGGAGCTGTGGATCTGGTCGAGCTGGCGAACCGTGTCTTCCAGCCAGGTCCGGAGCTGTCTCTCCTTGGTACCCGGTACCTGGTAGATCATCGGCTGGGGTCGACTCGCGGAGCGCAGCCAGTCGGCAAATGGGCGCCATCCCTCGGCTCCTACCAGCTCGTCTCCGGGGCGCGGAAGCTCGTGCACCGCGGATCGAGTCTCTTCTCGTTCCCGAAAACGGCCCCGGGTGCCGAGCAAGATCAGGAGATTCCGGATCTGGTCGGCCGAAGCACAGGAAAACTGGTCGCAGCGGTCGAGAGCTCGAGTCAGAGAATCCCAGAATTCGAACACATCCCCCTGCGAAGGCTCGAGCGTCAGAGCTTCGGCGAGATCGGAGCCCCAATCGAGCCAGACCGGTGACTCCCCGGCCATGGAAATCGCTCCGGGAGCGGAAAGGATTCCGAGCGCTACTACCCGGGTCGGCGGATCCCCTACCTCTGGCTCCGCCGCCTTCTCGAGATCTTGGGGCCGACCGACCGCCGCAGCACGAAATCGCGGCAGGTCGAGACAAGCGAGCTGCCTGCCCGAGAGCTCGAGGCTCGCGCCGGAAGATTCCTCGATCAGGCGGACTCTGTATCGAGCCTCGCGTGCCAGGATGGCCATTCGCTTCGCCAGGGCGAAACGAGCTCGCCCACCGGCGCCTTCGAATGTCTCAGCTACTACAAGAAGGAGGGACCGATCCTTTTCCTGGGCCATGGAAATCTCGAGCTCGCTGCGATGGTCGTCTCATGGGGGGAGCTTCCAGGGAGAAGACGAGGTCATTGATGGTCGCTGATACCACTTCTGAGGACCGGGCTCCCATCTCAGGCCAGGGGCCGGATCCCCGAAGAGGCGGCGGATTTCGAGGTGAAACCAACGGTTCCGAAGTACGGTCTATTGAAAAACGAGAGGAAGAAGGGCCTATCTGCTCGAAGATTCATCGGAGCTCAGGTATCCGAGAGACTTCAGAGCAGCCGCTGCTTCGGGGTCGATATCCCCGATCGGAGCCTGCCCCAGGCTCTCGAGAAGCTTGCATTGATCCAACTGATCTCTGGCGACTTGCAAGAGTCTTCGAGCCACGTTCTTTTCCCGATCGCCGAGATCCTTGGACTCGTCGGGGTCGTTCGCTAGATCGTAGAGCTCGAAGCTATCGGTCTCGGGATTGAAGATACCCTTCCACGTTCCTTCGACCGCCACGAAGTTGAGATCACCACGCGCCTCTTTGATGCTGCGAGTATACTTCTTTTCGTTCTTCCTCATCGCGGTGACCCGCGGAGTCGAAGCGGAGTGGCCCAAGGTCTCGGTCAAGCTCCGCCCGCGGATCTTGCTTCCCTCCACCGTGCCACCGGCGAATTCCAGGATGGTCGGAACAACATCGAGCAGGGTCACGGGCTCGGCAACTCTGCGACCACCGTTTTCTCCACCGGGCCACTTGACGATCAGCGGTACGGATACGAGCTCCTGGTACACGGATTGGTCGTGCAACCAGCTTCCGTGCTCGCCGAATTCTTCGCCATGATCGGCAAGGAGTATGAAGAGGGTGTCGTCCCAGAGCCCTCGAGCCTTCAGCTCCCGAGTGACGCTGCCAATCCGGTGATCGGCCTCCAACACGCGGGCATCGTAGAGATCCGAAAACGTCTCCCTGCGCTCGTTCAGGGCCTCGATCGCGGCCTCCTGCTCGGTAGTGTTGTCCGTGGTGCCGAGCGGTTGACCGCGTACGAAGTCGACTCTTGTCAACCGACGAAACCCCTGGGCCAGCTCCTCGAGAGTCTTCTTCTCTCTCTTGCTCACCGACGACCCGAGCTCACTCAGGCGGTCGTCCTTGGCACGATGCGCACCATGGGGCTCGGTATTGTGAAGGTACAAGAAGAATGGTGTCGAGCGATCGGTGGACGGCTGATCGAGCCAATCGGCAACCGTGCGGCCGGTGTTCTGCTTCTTGACCAGCTCACTGGTGTCGAATCCTCGATCGAGACCACTGAGAGCCCCCGCATACGGATTCACGAAGAAAGAACCCGTTCGATAACCTCTCTCTCGCAATCTCTCGGCCAGCGGTACGGCAGCAGGATCGATGACCTGCCCGTCGTAGACGACTCGATGCTCGCAGATCAGCTGAGACAACATCAACGAGACGACCGAAGGCAGGGTCCAGGGAGCGGGCGAGTAGGCCTGCTCGAAGAGGGTCGATTCCCTGGCCAGCTCACGAAGATTGGGAGAGGTTGGCTTGCTGTAGCCGTAGGGCTCCAGTCGATCCGCGCGAAGGGTATCGACCAGGAAGATCACCACATTGGGCAGAGAGCCTGCATCGGGGGTATCTTCCACGTTCGGCTGAGAACCACACCCCACACTCCACAACAAGAGCGCGAACGTGGTCGCGATCAGCACACCCCTCGCGTCAACCGGAGTCTCCATCCGGTGGTTCCCGTACGACATCGAGTCTTCCCGCTAGAGTTTTTCGGCCGGTTCTTGAAAGGTAGAAGAAGGAGTGTTTGCGACTCGGAGGCCTGAATTGGAAAAGGCCAACAATGCGAATGCAATTGTTGGCCTTTTCTTTACGGTCCTGTCGGACCGAATCAGCCGCGAAGAAGCTGAACGATGAGATTCAGCTACCAGCGAGGGTGCGGAACGACTCGAATTCGTCGAAGTAGTAGCTGCCTACGACCTGCGGACCGAGGCCACGCCCACCAGCCCGAACCTCTTCGATGTTGCCGTTGGGGAGGTTACCGAACGGGCCACGGAAGTGGTTGGTCTCGGTACCACCATCGTCGACGGTGATCTCGATCCGGCCGGTGGAGCCATTGCCGATCGTGACCTCGAGGGTTACGAAGAGGGGGCCACCGCTGACGTCGATGAAACGCTTGCCGTTGCCGTTCAACTGGGTACCGACGAAATCACCAACAGAGTTGCGGTGCTGGTAACGAACCCGGTAGGAGCCATCGTCGGAGCGACGGGCCATCTGGAACCGGCCGATGTTCAAGCCGGCGGCGTTCCGCACGAAGACGGCCGCAAAGCGCTGGCCGGGATCGATGTCGATCGCGTTGAAGTCCACCCAGAAGGAGGCACGATAGATGGACTCGTCGTTGGTGAGGTCGGACTCGGCAACGAAAACGCTGTTGGTCGAGCCATCCATGCTGACTTCCAGGCCAAAGTTCGTGCCGTTCAGCGCAGCTGCGTTGTTCACCGCCAGAGTGTTCTGGGCGAAGGCTGCCGGCGCGACCAACGCGGCGACCGCCAGAATGAGCAACGAGCGACTCAGGATTTTCTTCACGACTGCTTCCTCCATAGGGGTTGGGTTCATCTACCAGTACGATAGCATGCTGCACGACTCGTGGCAACACCCTAAGGTTTCAACCGGTGTGCAGACATTGAACCCGATGTTCGGGTGATCAGGCGTGGAAGTCTGCTGGCGGGAAGCATAGCATAGACCACATGGGAGTTCCACAAGATGTGGTGTTTTTTCCTTGTTCGTCGGTACTTACATGCCACTCCGAAATTGCCGGGAAGACCGTGGCTCCGATCCCTCCGAGATCGCGACTCCGACCGGCTCCGGGTTTCGCTCCCCCGCCACTGGCGCTCGCCGAGATCGTTGCGTGCCGACCCTGGCAGGCGGGTGCTCAGCTTCCGCCCTTCACCGTCCGCGGTGCGTACACCCCCCAGAGCTCGAGGGGCTCGAGAATTCCGTTGCGCACCGCGCTGCGGTCGGATTCGATCAGGAAATCGAGGCAACGGCGAGAACGGGTGTTTCCGGGATCGAGCCGTTTCCCCAGGTCGTAGTGGGTACAGACAAAACGCATGAAGGCGCCGTGCCGGTACTCGAAGATCGGCTCGAAGGATTCGTGCAGTAGCGGCAAGATGTCTTCCTGACGGATTCCTTCCATGCCGTCCTCGTAGGGTACGTCGAGGCGGATCTCGCCGATCACGTCTCTGGGCAGAGCGTCGAGCAGAGCATTGGCGAGATCCTGGTTGGGGTCCCAGATCAGGCGACGGTTCTCTCCCACGACTTCCACCAGGTGGAAGAGACCTCGCGGAGAGAGCCCAGCGACGATCTCCGCGAAGAGATGCTCCAGATTGATCACGTGGTGGACTGCCGCATGGGCGAAGACGAGGTCGTACCTCCCCGGCTCGATCGTCAGAAAGTTGAGGTCGGCCTCGCGGAACTCCATGTGCAGCCCGAGCTCTTCGGCGCGGGCCTGCGGGACGGGAAAGAGATCGGCATTGAGGTCGGTGCAGAGGATCTCGTAGTCGACCTGCAGCGCTCGAGCCAGGGCGATCTCGTGGCCGCAGTAGCCGCTGGCCAAGCTGAGGATCCGCAGGGGCCGCCCGGTCCCGGAGAAACGCTCTTCGAGGAATCCTGCGAGGTCTGCAAACGGTGTGCGGTCGATCACCGCCGCGACTCCCAGCCAGTAGTAGTGCCAGCTATCGTGCGCGTGCCCACCCCCTTCCTTGAGATCCTCGGTGACCTCGATCTCGGTGTAGCGGGCCTTCTCTTCCTCGATCAGCCGCTCGTAGTCGTATCCGCTCGTGAGGTCTCTCATGTGCCGTCCCGACGGGTCAGTCGATGTACCCGAGAGCCTGCAGCTGCCGACGCAGCTCCGGATCGGTCTCCGCCGGCGACGGCCCCGCGCTCCGGTGGACGCCGCGCCACAGGAGTCGCAAGGAGGGGTGATCCTGCGCTGCGGCTTCGTCGGAGCTCCAGCCTTCGGGAGTCAGCCACCACGCCGCGGCCGTCTCACCGTCGCCGAGGGCCCCGATCTCGAGGAACCTGGGGGATTCGGATTCCTGGCCCGAGGTTGCGAGCTCGAAGGTCAGCCCGGTGTCGGTGCCGGTGATTCCCTCCAGCCGCAAGCTCACCTTGCCACCCGCCGGAACCTCGATCTCCAGGTTCCCGCGTCCCCGCAGCCGAGCGCGGGTCCCGAGGTCCGCGGTCTTGACCGTGGCGGGGCCGATGGCGTCGCCTTGCAGGGCTCCGGTGAGCGGCTCGGAGGTCGGATTCACGACCTCCAGGATCCAGCCCGCGGCCCGGCGGCGCAGAGCCTGGCTCAGGGTCTCGTGGAGCTCTCCGCGCCGTTTGCTGGTGGCAGCCAGGTTCTCGAGCTCCGCCGGGTCGCTGCGCAGGTCGAACAGCTCCTCTCTCTCGTCGGAGCGGGGCCAGGGGTTGTTGGCGAAGAGGTACTTGTGCTCGCCCTCCATCCGCAGGCCGACCCCGTGGTTCGACAGGGCCGCGTAGCTGAAGGCGGGCACCGGCGAGATCCGCTCCCCCGCCAGGATCGGAAGGAGCGAGGCGCCGTCCAGCCCATCGGGGATCGCCAGACCGAGGGTGTCGAGCACCGTCGGGAAGAGGTCTGCCGACTGCACCTGCCGAGAGATCCGGCGCCCCGCGTCGACCTTGCCGGGAAAGGCGACGATCAGGGGAACCAGGAGGTCGTGATCGTAGAGGGAGCCGTGTCCGGAGAGGCCGTGCTCTCCGAAGGCCTCGCCGTGATCGGAGGTCAGGACCACCAGGGTGTCGTCGGCCAGCCCCAGCTCTTCGAGCTCCCGGAAGAGGCGCCCCAGTTGCTGATCGGTGTAGGCGATGGCTCCGTCGTAGAGGTCCGAGATCACTTCCAGAGCCGCCGCATCCACCGGCTCCTCGAGGGCGCTACCGTCGGCCCGGCGCCACCGGATCTCGTTGCCGAGTCGATAGCCGCGCTCGGGATCGACGCCCGAGCCGCGTACGAAGGCGTCGACCGCTCCGTCCGGCAACCTTCCACCGCCGAAGCTCTCGTGGTGGGTCGGATGTAGACGATAGGGGTCGTGCACCTCGTAGGTGTGGAAGAGGAGGAAGAACGGGCGGTTCCGGCCGTCGGAACGGAGCCATTCGAGAGCCATCTCCGTCTGCACCTCGAGCTCTGCCGCCAGCTTGCCCTTGTACGAGAAGTAGGCATCGAATCCCTGGGCCAGGCCGAACTCCGGATGCAGGTAGCTGCCCCCCACGATGCCGCGGGTCGAATACCCTTCTTCCCAGAGTCGCTCGGCAAGGGTGGTGATCGACCGGGGAACCGGAGCGGGATGATTGACACCGTGGCTGAGTGCGTCGAGACCCGAGAACATGGTCACGTGAGAAGGCAGGGTCCAGGGCGCCGCTGCCACCGCCTGCTCGAAGACCACCGCTCGCTCTTCGGCCCAGCGGTCGATCTCGGGAGTGGTCGAACGAGAGTAACCATAGGTCGAGAGGCGATCGGCCCGCAGGGTGTCGATCGAGATCAGGATCACATTCGGCGGCCTCACCTCGTGGACCGGAGCCACGACCCGGGGGCTTCCCCACCAGGCCACGCCGTCCAGGGGATCCGGCGAACGACCGGCCGAGGTCTCGAGGCGGATCTCGAGCCTCTGCCCCTGCCACGGAGCCAGGTCGAGATCTGCCGTCAGCCACGTGTTCCCCTCGGCGCGTGGCTCGACGGTTTCGTTCATCAGGGCTACGCTCTCGCCTGCTTCCGTCTCCGCCATCACGGCAAACCGAAGGCTCCCGGGAAAGGTGTCGGGCAGGCCGTAGTGGAGCTGCAGGCGGGCTCCTTGCGGGACCTCGAGCGCTCGCTCGATGGGAACGTCGGGCAGGGCGAGCAGCGCCGAGCGCAGCTCGCCACCGAGCAGCACCTGCCAGGGCCGCGAAACGGCTGCGGTGAACGCTTCGCTCTCGAGCACCCGGCGGGTGGCACGAAGCCCCCGCAGGCGCAAACGTTGATCGCCCTCGAGCTCCGACATCAACCGCAAGCCGGTGATGGTGCCGTCCCAGCCGGGGCGACCGGCGAGGGAAAATCGATACGTCTTGGTGGTCCGGCCTTCGGCCCGGCGCTGGTTCACCCGCACACTCTGCCGGCCGGTCGGCTCTTCCCCCTCGTGATTCCAGTAGAGCTGGAGAAACTGGTCGGGACCCAGGCCCCGGGCCTCGATCTCGATCTCGTCGATCTTCGCCGCTTCGAGCCGCACGGATCGCTCCAGGCGGACCCGCCCCGCTCTTCGCAGCCGCACCTCCAGCAGCCCCTCGGAGGTCTGCGAGCGGGCACCCGGGCCGAGAGCCGTCCAGCCGGGATCGTCGGCGAACGACCAGGAGAGCTCCGTTGCACGACGGGAGATCTCGTCGGCCGAGAACAGCCACTGCGGCGGCTCGTCGATGAAGCGGAGAACGGGCGACCAGGCCTCGGTCGCCAGAGGCTCGTAGACGGCGCGTTGCGCCTGGCAGCCGAGGATCAGCAGCCCGAGGGCCGGCACCACCAGCCGGAACGAGTGGCGGCGCGGCGCCCGGGCGGCGATCCGATTCGCGCAAGTTCGCTGCAAGAGTTATCTCCCCCGGAGGATCGGTCGGTCAGTCGCTGATGTAGCCGAGGGTCTTGAGCTGCTCGAGGGTCGAATCCTTCATCTCGGTCACCTCCGAGGCCAGGTGTTTCTGCGACAACACCAGCGCCTCCCAGCTGACCACCGCCTGCTGCAGCCGCTCCACGACCTCCGGTTTCTCTGCCGCCAGGTCGTCCTGCTCGAGGGGATCTCCGCGGTAGGCATAGAGCTCGGGTGGTGCTCCCCCCTTCTCGGTGGAGAACAGGCGGTAGTCCGAGGTGGCGATGGCTACCCGGCGGCCGAAGAATGGGGATTCACTCACCGCCAGCTCGCGGTGGCCTTCCTCGCCGTGCAGCAGAGGAAGAAGGTTCTGACCCTGGAGATTGTCGGGGATCGCGAGGCCCACACTGGCGAGCACCGTCGGCATCAGATCGAGAGTCTCGACCGCTTCCGAGACCACCTGCCGCATCGCCCCACCCGGAAACCGGATGAGGAACGGTACCCGGGTGACCGAGGCATAGATCTTTTCGTGGAACACCGAATCGTGCTCTTCGAACTCGTCGCCGTGATCGGAGATGAAGACCAGGATCGCCCGGTCGTAGAGCCCTCGTTCTTCGAGAAAGGCCCGAAACCGGCCGAACCAATCGTCCATGTAGCGAATACCACCGTCGTACAGGGCCTTCGCCCACTCGTTCTCCACCGGGGTGAGACGGTGCGGGTTGTCCCCGTATTTCGAAACTCGCCGCTGCTCCATCTTCCAGGTCATGTTCTCCACGAAGTCCTCGGAGGGACGCTCCAGGCCTTCGAGGAACATGGAGTGGTAGGGCTCCGGCGTGTGCTCGTAGGGCGAATGCACGTCGTAGGTGTGTACCAGCAGGAAGAAGAGCTCGTCCTGGTTCTGGTCGATCCAGCTCTTGACCTTGCCATCGATCTCGGCCAGACCGCCGGCTTCGTCGTCGTAGATCTCGAACCCCTGGTCGAGCCCGAACTCGGAGGCCATGAGACCGCCGTCGACAAAGGCGGCCGTCTTGTACCCGGCCCGTTGGAAGTGCTCGGCCAGGGTGGTGACCCCCGCCGGCAATACCTGCTCGTCGCGAATTCGTCCGTGGGTGCTCGGATAAAGAGAGGTGAGGATCGAGGCCTGGGAAGGTGGTGTGTTCGGAGCCTGACTGAACGCCCACTCGAAGCGCACACTCTCGGAGCTGAAGCGATCCACTTCGGGAGAGGTGGGGCGAGCATACCCGTAGGTGCCGAGATGGTCGGCCCGCAGGGTGTCGATATCGATCAGGATCACCGGCGTCGGCCCGCTGGGAACCGTCGCGGCCTCTTCCTGGCATCCGAGGAGGGCGAGGCAGAGCCCTCCGACGATCAGGGAGAATCGGGCGCTGTACCCGATGCGGTGAGCTTCCATGAGTTCAAGGATTCCTCTCGCATGCTCTGCGGAAGTCGGCGTGGGAACCGGGCGTTTCTCCCGGCGGCGCGAAGAGTACCACGGTCTGATTCCCGGCGGGGCTAGCCTAGGCTAGGCGAGGCTAGGCGCGTCCGGCCTGCTTGTTTCCCCAGCCGAGCCAGCCGAAGAGACCTTCGATCCAGCGGTGATAGGGGCGCTCGAGGGTGCGGTGGGCCGTCGCCAGCTCGCCGATCTGGCGTGCCACGATCTGCCGCTCCACGGCGAGCTGCGATTCGATCTCCAGGACCCTTGCGCGGGATGCCTCCAGCTCTCGCTCGAGCGCCTTCATCGCCCGGCTCGCCTCGGCCAGCTGTTCCTGGATCGCGTCACGTTCGGTTCCCAGCCGTTGCAGCCGCGCGTCGAGCTCCGAGACCTGGCGCTTCTGGTCCGCCGCCTCGGCTCGCGCCCCTTCGAGCTGCGAGCTCTCCTGGCGGAGCGCCGTGCTCAATTCTTCGATCGTGCCCTGCTGACTGGAGAGCGAGCCCTGCATGGCAGAGAGAGTCGCCTGCTGGCTCGCCAGAGTCTCTTGCTGACCGAAGATGGTCGGCGTCTGCTGCTCCACCGCCTGCTCGAGAGTCGTGATCACCCTCTGTAACGCGGAAATACTGTCGCTCTGGATGGAGATCGACCGTTGCTGCGACACCAGGGTCGCCGCTTCGTGCAGCCCTCCCCCGGATTGCGCCAGGCGTTCTTGCCAGCGCCACAGGAAATCCGGGCGCCGGGGCGGCAGCTCGTGGCTCGAGAACGGCCGGGAGAGCATCTCCCGCAACTCCTGCAGAACCTCGTCCTGCTCGCGGCAGGTCACCGTGTGTTGGAATGCAGATTCCTCGAGCAGATCCTGCTCCAGATCCGCCACCAGGCCCAGGCGCCGGCAGAGGTCCGAGTAGAGCTCTCCGAGGCTGCCGAAAGACAGGCCGCTCGAAAAGATCTCGAAATCCATCGACAGCGAGATCACATTGCGCAACACCAAACGGGAGGCTCGCAGTTCCCCTGCCACCGTCCATTCGCGGTCGAAGATCCGGAATCCCTCCGGCACGATCAGCGCATTGCTGACCAGGGCGTCGAGGGCATTGCCGCGAATGGTCGAGCTCTCGCGGTCGCCGTGGTGATCGAGGAGCCAGTCGAAGAAGCGGCGAAACTCTTCGAAAAAACTTTCTTCTTCTCCGAAGTAGAGGCGTTTCAGGAGCCGCAACCGGACTCTCTCACCGCGGGCCACCTCGCCTCCGACGGGAGTCCATTGCAGATCCGGACCGACGGAGACCAGCTCTCGACCGAGAGCCTCCTTCTCGGTTTTCATGTGCCCGCTGGCGGCTCGGCGAAACAGGGTCCGGACCTGTTGTCGCCGCCCCGGAGAGTAGTGCCAGGCCAGCACCGGCTCGCCGTCTCTCGGCCCCACCAGCCGGGCGAGGGTCGACGACGCGGGATCGCGGCCGGCAGCGAGCAGAAAGGAGTTCGCCAGATCCGCCAGGAGCCCCGCCTTGCCGATGCTGTGCAGGGCGAGGTAGTCGGGAAAGAGCACGCTGCGGCGGCTCATCGGATCATGGAACGGACGATACCCGGCAAGATCGGCGGCGAGGTCGCTGTCGGCTTCGAGGATCTCGGCGTGCAGCACACTGTTGGGAAGCTTGTAGTCGGGATAGGGGAAGTACTCTTCCGCGACCTGCAGGCCCTGGCGGCCGAGGCGCTGGTACAGCTCCCGGCGAGAGAAGGTGCGGGCTGCGGGGCTGGCGGGATACCCGACGATGCCGTCGAACAGGCCGCCGCTGTGATCCTCGCCGGCGCCGCTCCAGTATTTCAGCCCGAGCCGATTCTCGATCGCCAGCAGCAGGACCCCGTCCGGCTTCAGCAGAGTCGTCGCCCGCTCGAGGAAGAAGTCGTAGGCATCGCCTGCGTAACCTTCCGGGATCCGCAGGTGGAGCTCCGCGTATTCGAGCACGCCGACCACGCAGACCACGTCGAATCGAGCTTCGGTCTCGAACGCCTCGATCCGGCCCTGCCAGGCGGTCCAGCCGTCGAGGTCGCGCAAACGCTCTCGCAGGGCGGCGAGGCGACGCTCGCTCCCCTCGACCACCGTGAGATGACCGGATTCCTCGGCCAGATACCGCGACAGGCCTCCCATCCCGGCCCCGAGCTCCAGCACCTCGAGGTCCGCGAAGCACAGGTGCCGCACCAGGTTCGCCCGCTCCGGCGCCAGGTGATACCGCACCGGCCAGCTGTGAGCCTGCTCGGTGGGAGCGATCCGCTGGGTGGATCCGAGCTCCCTCTCGCCGGCCAGCAGGTCGCGGATCGACGTTTCGACGTCTGCTCCGTCGGAATAGGAAAACTCCATGGGGCAGACTGTATCAGCTGCCCCGCCGCCGTCGACAGGCATCCGGCCCCCTGTCCGGAGGGAAACGCCCCTGGATCCGATGATCGCGGAACGGTAGCATTCCGCGATGTTCCGGCCCCTCTTCCAGCACCTTCGCCAGCTCCCTCCCATCGCCCGGTTCTTCCGGTTCTCGGCTCACGTGGTGAGGGAAACGAGATATCGCCTCGGCTCGGATCCGCGGCAGGGTGAGGTGACCTGGGTGTGGAAGGAGCGCCCCGCGGCGGCCTCGGGTTTCGTAGAGGCTCGTTTCGAGGCCGGCGTGGGCCCGGAGGCCGCGACCGAGTGGTGCCGACGGCAGACCCTTCTCGACCTCTGGGCGGTCGGCCTCGACCACCGAGGGGAAACCGCCTGGCATGCCGACCGCGGCGGCCCCCTCGACTCGCCTCCGGCACCGGATCCGGAGTGGCTCTGTTTTCCCGATCCGGCCGTGACCCTCCGGCCCGATGCCTGGGAGAGCTGCCGGGCCGTCGCCGCCGCCGAGGAGGTCGACGGGGTGCTGCTGCGGCCGGAAGGCGGCCAGCCGGCCCGGGCCGCGGCGGATGTCCTCTCTCCCCCTCGGCTCCGGCACGTGTTGCTGCGAAAGGAACGAGTCGGAATCTTGGAGGATGGCCGACCGGTGCTCGCCGAGCCTTTCCTGGTGAAAGAGCTGGCGGACCACCCTCTGTCCGGCACAGCCGACGGGCCGTTCCGCCGCGGCGCCTACCTCTCTTCCCGCCGGTTGCCGGCCCGCCTCGAGGTCGGGGTGCGGACGGCCCGGCGTCCGGCGCTCCGGCGAGAGCGGGCAAGGGGTCGGACACCGATGCTGGTGCTGGTTCCTTTCTTCGCTCGCGGCGGGGCCGAGCACACCCTCTACGAGACCCTGGCTCACCTCCGTGACCGCTACGTCTATACGTTTGTCTCCCTGGCCCCCCACCGCCCCGAGCTCGGCGATCGGCGCGAGGACTTCCGCCGGCTGGGTCGGCGCCTCCTGAGCCTCGGCGACTGGGTCCATCCGGCCGCCATGCCGGGGATTCTCGACCCTCTGCTGCATACGACCGGCGCCAGGATCCTCTACAACGCCAACGGCACCACGCTCTTCTATGATTTCGTGCCGAAGATCCGCACATCCCACCCCAATCTCTTGATCGTCGACCACCTCTACGACCACGAGATCGGCTATATCGATCGCTACGGCCCGGAGCTCCTCGCGTCCGTCGACCTCTGCGTGGCCGAGAACCACCGGATTCGCGACACCCTGGCGCGGGAAAAGGGATGGCCCGAGGAGAGAGCTCCCGTGGTGTGGCCCTGTGGCCGGCCCGTGGAGGCCTTTCCGGCGCCGGAGGTGAGAGACGAGGTCCGGCGGCGGCTGCGGAGCGAGCTGGGCATCGAAGAGGATCATCTGGTGGTCCTGACCGCGGCCCGAATGCACCCGCAGAAACGCCCTATCGATCTCGTTCGCCTGGCCGAGCGCCTGCGGGGAGAGCCGGTCTGTTTCCTGCTGGTGGGCGGTGGCGACCTGCAAGACGAGGTCGACCACGCCCTCGCCCAGGCCCCGGACGCCCCCATTCTTCGCCTGGGTTTCCGCACGGATATCCCCGACCTCATTGCCGCCGCCGATGTCGGATGCCTGGTGTCCGAGTACGAGGGGCTGCCGGTCTTCCTCCTCGAATGCCTGCAGGCCGGCCGACCGTTCCTCGGTACAGCGGTCGGTGAGATGGGACGGGTGATTCGTGAGACCGGGGCCGGTCTGGTGGTCGAACAGCCCGGGGACCTCGACGCCCTCGAAGCCGCCGTCCGCTCCCTGCTCCGCCCGGAGGAACGGTCCATTCTCGCGGGCCGGGCCGAGACCGCGGGCCGCCGTTTCGACGTCGCCTCCTGTGCCGAGCGGTATCACGAAGTCTTTGCCTCCGGGCGAGACGAGCCATGACGATCGCGGGCCGGCTACCCCGTGGGCTTCGCACCTTGCTCTTCCGGCTCGAGGGGTTCTTCTGGGACCACAGTCCGTGGTGGCGAGCGCCCGCCCGGCGCCTTCGGCTCCGGGGCTCCCTGCTGCGGCATCGCTGGCGTTTCGCCCGCGGAAATCGACCGACGCGCGTGGTCTACGAGCTCCTCCCTGGCTCGCCCGGGCAGATCATCGCTCACCCCGCGGTGTCGTGGCCCCTCTCGGACGGAACCACCGAGGCCCGCGAGGCGCAGACCGAGAGGTCCTGGATTTCCTCCCCCGGGGAGGAGCCACCTCCATACCTGCTCGTCGGTGAAGAGCCCGAGACCTGGCCGGCGAATGTGCTGGAGTCTCTTCTGCTGGTCGCCGCGGCGACCGGTGAAGGGCAGCTGGTCCGAGCCGGCTGGGCGGCGCCGAGCCGCGAGGCTCTGCCGTCCGGTGGCCTGGAACCCATGGGTGGGGAGCTTCCGACCCTCTACCCCCTGCCACGGCCTTCGGTGGATCCGCGAACGGCGTCCACGGACCAGCCCGTGGGCCGGCTGGTGCGGCAGATCTCGAACCCTCCGGCCAAAGGCAGGTCTCCGGCCGGGCCCGGGCTCTTTCACGACCGCGGCTTCGAGATCTTCCGAGCCGGGGGACCCTCCCGGGCGGTGGTGCGATGCCGGCTCCTTCCCATCGATCGTCGACTCGCCTCCCTGCCGGTGATCTCGGGCCCGCGAACGGTTCTCGTGCTGCTGCCGTTTCTCGCCATCGGCGGTGCCGAGCGCCTGCTGATCGACCTGCTGCCCGGCCTGGTGCCGCGCTACCGGGTGCTGGTGGTGACCCTCGAGCCCCATCGCCAGGAGCTCGGCCAGACGGTCGACGCGGTGCGTGCGCACACGCCCCATGTCTACTCCCTGGGAGACTGGCTGCCGCGGGAGGCCCACCCCTCGGCTCTCGCTCATCTCCTGCGCCGCTACCAGGTGGAGTCGCTGCTCTGCTGGAACGCCTGTGTCGCCTTCTTCGATCTCGTGCCCCGCTGGCGACAGACCCTGCCCGGGCTGCGGATCCTGCTCCAGCTCTACAACCACGAAGGGGGCTGGATCCGCCGGATCTCCCCCGCCAGGGGGCGCCAGATCGACGTCCACCTGGCGGTGAATCGACCGATCGTCCGGGCGCTCGCGGAACGGGGGGCGCCACCCGGGCAGATCGCCCTGGTCCACCACGGGGTGGCCGTCCCTGCGGTCGCCAGCGAGGTCGATCGGCGGGAGGCTCGGCTCCGGGCCCGCGCGAGCCTGGGACTACCGGCCGACGCCCTGGTGGTGGGGACCTTCGTCCGCCTGCATCCGCAGAAACGGCCTTTCGACGTGCTCGCTACCGCCCGGCGGCTGCAAGGCGAAGGGTTCCACTTCCTGCTCGTGGGTGGGGGGCCGCTCGAGGAGGCCATCGATCGCGAGCTCGCCCGGCGGCCCGTGGCCCATCTCACCCGTCTCCCCTTCCGCCGCGACCTCGACCTCCTCTACTCCGCCGTCGACCTCTGCCTCTCGACCTCGGCGTTCGAAGGGCTGCCGATCTTCCTGCTCGATGCCCTCGCTCGCGGAATTCCCTGCGTGTCGACAGCCGTCGGAGAAATTCCCCTCTTGTTGCAGGAAGGAGGCGGCCGGCTGGTGGAACGGCCGGGAGATACCGAGGCTCTGGCCGAGGGTCTGCGGTCCCTCGCCGATCCCGAGGTGCGGCGAAGGGAAGGGGCCGCCGGGCGCGCCACCGTTGCCGGTACCTTCGGGCTCGACGCCTACCGCCGCCGCTACGAGCCCCTGATCTTTCCACCCCGGGAGGAGGAATCTTGAGCTCCCCTGCCCTGCCCGCCTCGGTGGTGATTCCGTCCTACAACCACGGGCGCTTCATCGAAGCCTGCGTCGCCAGCGTGCTGAGCGACGACCTCGACCTGGAGCTGATCGTGATCGACGACGGCTCCCGCGACGATTCGGTGGAGCGCCTGCAGGCCCTTCGCGACCCCCGGCTGCGTCTCGAGGTGCAGGAGAACCGCGGCGCCCACGTCGCCCTGAATCGCGGCCTCGATCTCTGCCGCGGCGAGATCTGCTTCGTTCTCAACTCCGACGACCGCTTCCATCCCGACCGCATCACCCGCTGCCTCGAGACGTTCCGTGAGGATCCCGAGGTCGTGGCGGTCGGCTCCTGGCTGGAGATCGTAGGCGGCGACGACCGGCGGCTCGGGGTCAAGAAGGCCTGGCACGACCTCCCGCCCTGGCCTCGACCCGAGCCCGGGCCCGGGCTCGCCGACCTGGGAGATCCCCGGCTCGCCTTGCTGGAGAGCAACTACCTCGCCACCACCTCCAACATCGCCTTCCGGAACCGGGGAGCCCCTCGCTTCGCCTCGCTCCGATACACCCACGACTGGGATTTCTTCCTCGCCCTGGGGCGCCGGGGCCGGCTCCACGTGATCGAGGAGCCCCTGGTGGCCTACCGGGTGCACGGTGAGAACACCATTGCCGAAGGCAAGGGGCAGGGAGAGGGAGTCATGCGATTCGAGATCCTGTGGACCGTCGCGGCCCACGCGGCCGCGATGCTGCGCGAGTCGAGCGGGCACGACGTCGAGGATCTGCGCTCCCGGCTCTGGCGATCCCTCCCCCGCTTCGGGCGACCGGATCTGCTGACCCAGCTCCTCACCTGGCGCGGCGAGGCGGACACCCTACCCGCTTCGTATCGGGCTCTCCTGCGGCCCGACCATCCCTTTCGGCAGCGGGCGGTAGAGGCTCTGGCACAACGTTGAGGGGCGCTCAGACCTCCCGAGCGGCGGCGATGCCGCGTTTCTCGTCGACATTCAGCAGCAGGGCTCCGCCGATCACGAAGAAAAGCAGCACGGTGCTGACCCCCGCTCGCTGGCCGTGCTCGGCGCTGAGGATGCCCAGGAACAGCGGACCGAGGAAGGCGGAGGCCTTGCCCGAGAAGGCGAAGAAGCCGAAGAACTCGGCCTGGTGCCGCTCGGGAACGAATCGGCCCATCAGCGAACGGCTGGCCGACTGGTTGGGGCCGGCGAAGACTCCCACCGTCAGGCCGGCGATCCAGAACCACGTCTTGTTCGGCGCCAGCACCGCCAGCAGGGCCGCCGCGGACAGGGCGATGAGGCTGATCAGCACCGTCGTCTTGCCGCCGACCCGGTCGTCGATGAATCCGAAGGCCAGGGCCCCGAGCCCGGCGGCCACATTGAGCGCCACACCGAAGACGATCACCTCACCGTACTCCATGCCGAAGGTGCCGGCGGCGTAGATGCCGCCAAAAGCGAAGATCGTGATCAGGCCATCGTTGTAGATCAGGCGGGCCAGGAGGAATTTCACGACCTCGCGAAAGGCGCGGATCTTGCGGAACGTCTGCTTCAGCTCCCCCAGGGCGCCACGAAAGTCGAGGGAGCCAGTACCGCCCGCGGGCTCGCGGACCCAGAAGAACATCGGCAGGGAGAAGACCAGGAACCAACCCGCCACCAGCAGATTGGTGGCGCGAACATGAAAGCCGCCCTCCTGGCTCAGATCGAACCAGGGCTCGGCTCCACCGATTCCGATGAATCCCAGCAACGCCACCACCAGGCAGAAGAGCCCGCCGCCATAGCCCGCCGCCCAGCCGTAGCCCGAGACTCTTCCGATCTTCCCTGGCGGCACGATCGCCGGCAGGAAGGCGTTGTAGAACACCATGCCCATCTCGAAGGCGACATTGCCGATCACGAAGACGCCCAGGGCCCAGAATACGTTCTCGGCCGAAGGCGAGATGAAGGCCAGCCCCGTCGTGGCGAGCACACACACGGCGGTGGTGACGCCGAGACAGAACAGCCGGCGTCCTCCGCGGTCGGCCATGGCCCCGAAGATCGGCGACAACAGCGCCACCAGCAGAGAGCTGATCACGATTCCCTTCGACCACAGGGAGGTTCCCGTGCCCTCGTCTTCGGCGAACGCCTGGGTGAAGAAGGTGGCATAGACGAAGGTGACGACGAGGGTGGTGAAGGCCGAGTTCGCCCAGTCGTAGAGGCACCAGCCGACAACGGCCCTGCGATGGCTATCGCTCACAGATCGAATACCTCTCCCTCCCGGGCCAGACGGAAGCCGGCTCGCTCGACACGGCGAGCGGCTTCACTGTCCGGCCGGGAAACCGGATTGGTGTGATTGAAATGAATGAAACGCACCTTGCCCTTCTCTTCCGCCGGCAGGGACTCGAGGCGACGCATGGTCGTGGTGATCCAGGGATGGGGAAAACCCGACATGTCCCGCCCGGGGATCTCTCCGTCGGAGAAGAAGGTGCCGTCGAGGTAGGCCGTGTCGACCGACGCCAGGATCTCCGCGAGGTCGAGGTCCCAGTCTTCCCAGCGATCGATATCGGGCAGGAAGAGAGCGCTCCGAGTCGGTCCTTCGATCCGGAAGCCCACCACCTCGGAATACTCCTGGCGGTGGGGAACGAGAATCGGCGTGACCCGTAGCGATTCCGTCAGCTCGACAGGGCGTCCGGCTTCCAGGGATCGCAGCTCGATGTTCTCGTAGCGCACCAGTTGATCCCAGGGGCCGTTGGTCTCGAGAAATCGCCGCATCTTCGGCATGGCGTAGACCGGAACCCGACGCGCCCCCATGACCTCGTGGCCGAGCATCATCAGGCCGGTGTAGTGGCCGATATGGGCGTGGGTCAGGAAAATGCCGTCGGGTGTGCCTCGGCTCGGGGCCGCCGGATCTTCGGCGAGCCGGTACCACTGCTCTTTGAAGTCCGGGGTGGCGTCGAAGATCCAGCGTGCTCCCGAAGCGGGATCGACGAGCCCGAGGCTGGTGGCGAGGCGGCGCAGGTCGGGATCGGTCCAGGCCGGGCTCCCGTGGCTGCCGGCCTGCGGAATGCCGGCGTCCTGGGCCACCCCGAGCACTCGCAGGAAAGGAGGCTCGGCGCCCACTCGCTCCGGCCCCCCGGCCCCGAGGCCGGGCGCCAGGCCGAGGCTGGCCAGGAACCCAATGCCCCCCAACCTACAGAATCGTCTCCACATGGCGCTGATTTCAACACAAGTCTCGGAGATTGAACAGCGCCCTCGAATGCACGGCGCAAACCCCCGAGGAAAACCGATAGGCTCCCGGCGACGAAACTCCACGAGATTCCTCTCTCCCTCTCTACCGTGCACAGGAGCCAGCCATGGAATATCGCTATCTCGGATCCTCGGGCCTGAAGGTCTCGGCTCTCTCCTTCGGCGCCTGGGTCACCTTCGGTACTCAGATCGACGAAGACGCGGCCAGCGAGATCATGCGCGTGGCCTACGACGCCGGGGTGAATTTCTTCGACAATGCCGAGGTCTACGCCGCCGGCGAGGCGGAGGTGATCATGGGCAATATCTTCCGGCGCCAAGGCTGGAAACGTTCCGACCTCGTGGTCTCCACCAAGGTCTTCTGGGGCGGCAAGGGTCCCAACGATCGCGGCCTGTCGCGCAAACACATCATCGAAGGCACCGAAGCCGCCCTCGAACGCCTGCAGCTGCGCTACGTCGACCTGCTCTTCTGCCATCGGCCGGATCCGGAAACACCGATGGAAGAAACCGTGCGGGCCATGAGCCATCTGGTCGACCGCGGCCTGGCCTTCTACTGGGGCACGAGCGAGTGGAGCGCCGAGCAGATCATGGAAGCGTACGGCGTGGCGCGCCGGGAGCGCCTGGTCCCGCCCACCATGGAACAGCCGCAGTACAACATGTTCCACCGCGACCGGGTGGAGCGGGAGTACGCCCGGCTCTACGACGAGATCGGTCTCGGCACCACCATCTGGAGCCCCCTCGCCTCCGGCTTGCTGACCGGGAAATACGACCAGGGCATTCCCGAAGGAACCCGCTCGACGATCGAAGGCTTCGACTGGCTCAAGGAACGGTTCGAAGGGGATACGGCAGAGGAGAACCTGGCCAAGGTCACCCGGCTGCGTCCGATCGCCGAGGAGCTCGGAATCGGCCTGCCGCGGCTGGCGCTCGCCTGGTGCCTCAAGAACCCGCGGGTCAGCACCGTGATCACCGGCGCCTCCCGGCCGAGCCAGGTGGAAGAAAACATGAAGGCGATCGACGACGTGGACCGCCTGACCCCCGACGTGATGGCGAGGATCGAAGAGGTGCTCGCGAACCGCCCCGAGGCCCAGCCCACCTTCCGGTGAGCCGCGGCCGGGTACAGCACGTGGCGGTCAGATGTTGATGCTCTGCGGCACGCCGCCCGGGATGAGGAATTTGTAGGGTCGGCGGTCCTGGTTCCGCATCTCGATGATGTCGCCGATGTTCTTCAGCCGGCTCCGGAAGGCCTTCAGGGGACCATGGACCTTGCGATCCCGGAAGTGGAAGATCCCGTAGTCGCCGAGGGTCGTGTAGTGCACGGTGCCCAGGAAGAAGAGGAAGTTCATCTGCTTCATCGCCTGGTTGATCGGCGGCAGGCCGGCCAGGAAGTCCTGCTCGGTCGCTCCGGACAGCTCCTCGGGACGGGCCTTGTAGACGGCCCCCGGCATGTTGGGAACGTAGCTCATGAGGTCGTACTGCGGAAAGTTCACCGCCGCGTGCTGCACGCTGCCGGTGTAGATCACCAGGGTGAGAACCTCGATCAGGTAGTCCACCGAGCCGGGATCGCCGTGCATCCCCTTCACCCGCCCGCCGTCCTCGGCGACGAGCTCCCGGAACCAATTCTGGACCTCCTCGTCGGCCGCGAGGTCGGCATCGCTCGGGTAGTAGATCCGCACATAGGCATCGACCCAGTCGTGGATCGCCTCCCAGTACATCATCGAGTCGTCGCGGTAGGGGTACGCCGGCAGCTCGTCGGGATTGTCGACTCCGCGCTGCCGGAAGGTGTCGGGCAGCATCACGTCGTCGACGGGGAAGCTCTCGACCCCTAGTCCCGTGACCTTCCAGACG
>CAZMEL010000052.1:0-36832 GCA_964565225.1 uncultured Thermoanaerobaculia bacterium
TCCAGGCGGGTCTTCTCGGCCTTGGCTCGGGCCACTTCCTCCCACGCCTTGTCCGCAGAGAGAATCGACTCCGCCTCACGCTTCTCCGCCGCCGCCTTCTCTTCCTCCGCCCGCGCCCGCGCCGCCGCCTCTTCATTCGCGGCCTTCTCCGCCTTCTCCCGCGCGCGCCGTGCCTGCTGCTCCCGCAGCTCCGCCTCCTGCCGTGCCTGTTCCGCTGCCGCCGCCTTCTCCACGCTCAGCCGCTCCCGCGTCTCCGCTTCGCCTGCCGAGCGCAACGCCGCCTCCGCATCCGCAGCCGCCAGGCTCGCCCGCCGCTCCGCCTCCAGGGCCCGGTCCTCGGCCTCTTCGAGACGACCGCCGAGATCCTCCAGCTGCCCGCTCAGACCCGAAATCTGCTCGTTCAACCGGCTCATCTGCTGCCAGGCGAGAAACGCCGCCACCACCAGCAGAATACCTACCAGAGCGGCGACGAAAGGAGCATTCTTCATTCGTTGGATTCCTCGTGTATGTTGAGCTTCGCTCGGTCTATACGGCCAGTGAGCCGTGCAGAGCCACCCGACGTTCTCGTGCCTGCACCTCTTCGAGCCTCGCACGAACGAATTCTCGGCCTCGCTCGACCATCTGCCGCGCCGCCGCATCCCCTTCCCGGGCCTCGGCGAATCGATCCAGGGCTCGGGTCCAGTCTTTCCAATACCCTTCCTCTTCGCCCCCCCACCCGGAGAAGAGATCGATCAGAGCGGTGGCCACATCGCGTGGATCCAGGCCCGCCTCCAGAGCCAGATCCACCAGCGGCGGCCACGGCCCCGAAGGATCTCGGGTGCGCAGAGGGGCCAATCGAAAATCGCCGAGCGACGCTCGATCGAGCACCTGACGATACAAGACCGGGCAACCGTCGACGAGAAAGGGCATCCGCCGGGAGAGAGGAGACCTCGGCTCCAGCTCGCGAATCAAGATCTCCCGGTGCCTCCGGTCGAGGTTGGCCAGGGTCTTTTCCGCCGTCTTGCGCAACCTCGCCTGGAAGTAACGCCCGGCCCGGGTTCCGTGCCGACGAAGCCACTCGAAAGCCAGATCCGAATCCGCGCGCAGGATCTCGGCCAGCCGGTTGCCGGCTCGCGAGTCCAGCGGAATCGGCTCGGAACGTTCCGTGCTGCCGAATCGCAGCACGGCCTCTCGCCAGACCGAAGAGAGCTCGGGCCGAACCGAGCCCTTCGGCTCACGATCCCATTCCCCGGAAACGGTGAAGAGCACCAGATCCCTTCGAGCACCGACTGCCAGTCTCCTTCGAGCCAGAGCGTACCCAGAGTCACCGCCAGCCCCGGTCGATTGGCTGCCTGGTCGGCCAGGGTGCCGAGAATCCGGTCCTTCTCCAGCCCGAACTCCTCTGCTGTGACGCCCATCTCCGCGTAGAGATCGAGAATCTCCCGACGGGTCAGGAGCTCGAGCCTGCGCACCTTCGAGCTCCAGACCCCCAGAGCGTCCCGAACCTCGTTCTCGGCTCCCCGCCAGGTCGAGGCGACGATGTCGAATCGGTGAGTCCCTTGCGCTCGCAGGGCCCTCAACCGGGCAAGGCGAGACGGATCGACATGGGCATCGTCGACGATCACCACCCCGGGCTTCTGGTCGCGCAGGGCATCGGCGATCTCGGCCTCGGACTCCGAGGTGAGAAAAAGGCCCCAGCCGTCGCGGGCGAGGCGGTAGAACGCATAGGTTTTGCCCGAGCCGGGCTCTCCTACCAGCACCCGATCGCCCGAGGTCGTACGCAGCCACTCGAGGTCGCGGTCTCGGCCGCGAATTTCGAGCTCGATCAGGTGCCGGAGCAGCCGCGGCGGGAGCACCGAGAGGGCCGGCGGGCTGCCGTCGAGCCGCAACAGGTCTCGGCGCCAGTCCGATTGCCGATAGAGAAGGGTGGCAATGGCCCTCTGCTCGTAGACCTGCACCAGGGTGAATCCCAGCTTCCGGGCACGGCTCCGCAGGTTTCGACGTTTCTGCGGTGTCACCCGCCGGCAGGTGGCGAAGACGACCTTGCGCCGCTTGCCGCCCGTCTTCTTGTACCGCTTCAGGCTCCGGGTCAGATTGGCCAATCCCCTTTCGGCAATGGTACAGACCAGGGGATACGCCTCGCCCTCGAGGTCCGCAATGGCACCATCCATTCCACCATCGTTGCCGCCAGGAATCGGCACCAGGCCGGGGAAACGATCCTGCAGCAGCCCCACGACGCAGGCTTCGAATCGGTCTCCGTCGAACGTATCTCGCTGCTCCAGACCGTCGAGGATCGCGCGGTAGATCGGGTCCGAGATCACGGCGAGCCTCCGTGGGAATCCCTCGCGGAAGCCATGATCTGATCGAGCTCGGCCAACAAATCCTTGTGTCGGTCGTACCCACGGCGATCGATCAGCTCCAGAGACTCGCGCGCGAGCCCGAGAGCCTCCAGGTCGCTGGAGATCTGGGCCAGGGTCTCTTCTAGGATTCCGGCTTGCATTCCGGGAACCTGTGCCAGGCGATGCGGCCCGGGGCGTCACCGTGGGGAGCGTCGGGGCGGCTGAGGCGCCAGTCTCGGACCTTGGCTTCGAGCTCTTCTTCGGAGATGCCCGGGTGCTCACGCCGCAGGCTCTGGGCCTTGATCCGTTGCGCTTCGTCGAAAAGGGCCATGGTCTGGCGCCAGCGCTCGTGGATCACGGGGTCACGAATCGGGGGTTTCATCCTCTCATTCTACCTCGACGGGATCGGGCCGGCCGGTGGCCAAGCCGGCGGCGAAAAGGTAGGCTGCGGGCCTCGATTTCATCCAAATCCACTTTGTCGAGGTTTTTCATGAAGCTCTTCGCATGTTGTGTTTCGGTCGTTCTCCTTCTCCTCACCGCTCCCGTTTTCGCCCAGGAGCCGCCGCCCGGTTCCGACTACGAGGGCCAGGCGTTCACTTTTCACAAGGTCGTGGACGGGATCTACCACGCGGTGGGCACCGGCGGGCTGGCGGTGGGATGCAATGGCGCCGTGGTGGTGAACGAAAACGACGTGTTGATCGTCGACTCCCACATGACCCCGGCGGCCGCCTGGGCCCTGCGCGAGGAGCTGAAGGAGATCACCGACAAGCCGATTCGCTACGTGGTGAACACCCACTTCCATTTCGACCACGCCCACGGCAACCAGGTCTTCGGCCCGGAGGTGGAGATCATCGCCCACAGCTTCACCCGCCAAAAGCTGGCGAGCGGCGAGAGCCGGAAGGGCCGGGCCTGGGAGTCTTTCGTGCTGCCCACACCCGGCCGGATCGCCGAGGCCGAGGAGGAGCTCGAGTCCCTGGAAGGTGACGAGCACCAGCAGCTCGCCGAACGGATCGCCGGCATGAAGAGCTACTGGGCCGCCACCCAGTCCGTGGTCCCGACCGCTCCGACCCTGACCCTCGACCAGCGGATGGTGCTCCACCGCGGAGGTCGCGAGATCCAGCTGCTCTTCTCCGGCCGCGGCCACACCGGCGGCGACGTGGTGGTCTTCCTGCCGGCGGAGCGAGTGCTGATCACCGGCGATCTCCTGACCGAGGGCATCCCCTACATGGGCGACAGCTTCCCCGTCGACTGGGTCGAGACCCTCGAAGCCGTGAAGGCTCTCGACTTCGAGCATGTCCTTCCCGGCCACGGCAAGGTCTTCCGGGGCAAGGCGAAGCTCTCCCACCTCCAGGAGTACTTGCGCGATCTCTGGATCGAAGCCGCCAAGGCCCGGGGCCGCGGCCTCTCGGCAGAGCAGGCCGCCCGGGAAATCGACCTCGGCCACCATGCCGACCATTTTCCGGACATCGAAGGCCCCGGAGTCTCCGACCACGCCGTGGCTCGCATCTTCGAGCTGATGGCAGGGGACTCCTGAATCCCGGCGGTTCAGGAGCCGTCCGACAGGAACCGATCTCGCAGTTGATCTTCGAGATCCCGGAGCTCCTCGTCTTCCAGGGCCCGGTCGAAGATCAGAACCGCCGCCACGTCCATGGCGACCCCCGGGCTGCCGTCGATCTCACCACCGAGCACCAGGGCTCCCATGGCATCGGTATCGAAGGTATGGCTGGCGAGGTCGATGGAAGAGCCGTTGGCGAACTGCTCCAGCACCCCACCGGCCAGGCGAGCCGACTGCACCATCCAGCCCGCTCCGGTGCCCGACCCGTCGGTGCAGAAGTCGCTGCACCAGCCCTGGACTCCGAGCCGGCCAAGGTTGTCGACCATGAGCCCGAAGACCCGGTTGCAGGCGGGTGTGCCGTAGGTGATGCCGCCGAATCCTTCGCCCCGGTACCGCACCACGGCGACGATCGTGCGATCGTCGTTGCCTGCCGGCAGTCCGAGCAGCCCATTCGTTTTCGACAGCCGGTCGCCGAAGCCGTCGAAAGCGACGAAGGGGCGACCGGAGGGGCCTTCCGCTACCCATTTCGGTGAGCTCGTGGCCACCAGGTCGTTGGCCGCTCCCGAGAGATCGAGCCAGGCGAGAACATCGTCGGCCGCGGCGACCACACCGTTGGCGGCGTCGACGTGGAACACGAGACCGGTAGCCTGGGGCAGGATGCCGAGCCGAACCGTCACGGTGCCCGACTCCTGCCCGAGGCCATCGAACACGGCGTAGGAGAAGTGGTCGTCTTCGAGGCTCCTTCCGGCATGGCTGTAGAGCCACTCCGAAGTGGCCGGCTCGAAGGCCACCGAGCCGTGGATCGGCGCCTCGATCAACACCGCGGTCGGCAGAGCCGGACACTCGCCGACCGGGGCGGGCAGGGAGATCTCCAGCATGCCTCCGAGCGCCACTGACCGGGCCTCGTCTCCGACTCCGGGCAACCGGCAGCCGGTGGCGCCGAGATACTTCTCGGTGAGGTATTGCTCCACCGTCGAGCGGTCGGCCTCGCGCAGGACCCGGTCGTACACCAGGAAGGCCGCAACATCCATCGGCACCGGCGGGTTGCCGTCGATCTCGGCGCCGATCACCAGGCGGCCGCCGGAGTCGGTGGCGAAGAGGTGGGTATCGCTGGCGATCTCGACGCCGTCACGATATTGACGAAGCTGGTCTCCGTCGAGCACCACCGAGTGCAGGAGCCATCCCTCTCCCTCCGCCCGTGAAGGCGTCGAGAAGTCGTTGCCCGGGCACCATCCCTGCACCGCCAGGTCTCCTCCCGGGTCGACCACCAGGCCGAAGACCCGATTTCCCTCGGGGACACAGCTCTCGTGAGACGTGGCGATCGAGCCCCAGGCCAGGCCGCCGAAGCCGTTGCCGTGGTACCGCACCACGGCAAATGCCGAGCGATCCTCGGAGCCGCCCGGCAGGCCCACGAGAGGCCCGGCATTCGCCAGGTGATCATCGGCTCCATCGAGGTAGACGAAGCCCCGTCCCGCCGGGCCGCCGCCCAGGAGCAGCGGATGGCCCGAGGCGCGCAGGTGGTTGCCGCCGGAGGAAAGATCGCGCCAGAAGCTCACACTCTCCGTGCTGGTCTCGACCCCGAAGGCGGATTCGAGGTGCAGAACCAGGCCCTCGGTCGGCAGGGACGGATCGAAGACCTCCAATCGGACCGTGGCCGGGCTCGACACATTCCCCGCGAGATCGGCCACGGCGTAGGTGAAGGAATCGGGCTCGGTGCTGCCGGCGTTGGAGGTGTAGAGAATGGTTCCCGTCGTCGGGCCGATCACCGTCGCCGTGCCGTGCTCGGGCGCGTCGAGCACCTGCAGGGTTCTCGGATCCAGGGCCCTGTCGTCGTGGTCGTTGAGGAGAACATCCACCACTACGGACTGGCCGGAGAACACCGCGGCCAGATCGTCCACGGCAACCGGCGAGGCATTCTCCACTCCCAGGTATTTCCCTTGCAGAAAGGCCTCGACCTCGAGACGCTCCTCGGGCGAGAGGGCGCGGTCGTAGACCAGCACCGCCGCCACGTCCATGTCGGCGTAGGGGAAGCCGTCGAGCTCGACGCCGAGCACGATGCGACCACCGGCGACGTCGGTGGCGAACCCGTGGTCCACCCCATCGATCTCCACGCCGTCGAGAAAATGATGGAGCCGCCCCGAGCGCAAGAGGGCCGACTGCACCAGCCAGCCTCGGCCCGTTCCCTGGGCCTCGGAGTGGAAGTCGGCCTCGGCACACCATCCCTGCACCGTGAGCTTGCCCGGACGATCGACCACCAGGCCGAAGGCTCGGTTGCCCTGGCTCGTGCAGCCCAGGCCCTCGTCGGTCGATCCGTAGGAAAAACCGGCGTGATCGCTCGACCGATAACTGGCCACCAGGAAGAGGGTGCGGTCGGTATTTCCTCCCGGCAGACCGTGGAGCTCACCGCTCCGCTGCAGCGAGTCGCCCCCACCGTCGAAACGGAGAAAGGGCCGATCCTCGGGCCCGCCGGTGGTGCCGAGCGCCGGATCGCCCGTGGCCGAGAGATGATTTCCCCGGCCGGAGTGCTCGAGCCAGCGCACGACCTGTCCCTCTTCGTCGAGCTGTGCTCCATGCTCCGACCCGGCGAGGAGCACCAGCCCCTCGGTGGTCGGGAAGTCTTCTTCCAACACCCGCACATACACCGCGGTCTCGGTCGATCTCGTGCCCTCGTGATCGGCCACGGTGTAGGTGAAGACGTCGTCGCCCGTCGGCCCGCCGGAGTGCCGGTACCGCAGCTCGCCGGTCTCGGGATCGACCCCGAGCACGATGCCGAAACGCGGCGGGAGCTCGATGCTCACGTCGTGCCCGTGCAGGTGATCTTCCGCGTCGCCGTCCGGGTCGCGGTCGTTGGCCAGGAGATCGATCAAAACCTCCCCTCCCGGCCGCACCGCGACGGCATCGACTTCGGTTTCGGGCGGAAGATTGTCGCCGGGAAAGTACTTGTCTTCGAGATACTCCTCGATCTGCATTCGCTCCGCCTCGCCGAGAGCCCGGTCGTAGACCAGGATCTCGGCCACGTCCATGGCGATGGCGGGAGAGTCGTCGAGCTCGACACCGATCCGCAACCGGTCGGAGCCGGTATTCCACTGCGGGCTCCGGGTGTCGATCACCACTCCGTTTCGAGTGTGACGCAACACACCACCTTCCAGCACCGCTCCCTGGCGGAGCCACCCGGCCCCGGCTCCCGGCGCCTGGGAGTGGACGTCACACTCCGCACCCCAGCCCTGGAGACCGAGATGCCCGCTCCCCTGGGCCACGACGAGGCCGAAGGCTCCACAATCTTCCGTGCTGCCGTAGGCGAAACCACCGCTACCCGTGGAGCGGAAACGCACGACCTGGAACGCGGAGCGATCACCGTTGCCGGCCGGGAGGCCGATCGGGAAGGAACGGCCGAGAGCATCGGCCAGGCCGTCGAATTCGATCACCGGCTCGCCGTTCAGGCCGTTCGAGACCCGGCTCGGGCTGCCACCGAGGGTGGCGACGTCGTTGCCGAAGGGCGATTGATCGACCCAGGAGACGACGCCTCCGTCCGGCGTCGTCTCGACGCCGCTCCCCGCGTCGAGCCAGAGGGCCAGACCGTTCTGCGGCAGGCAGGGGCCCACCGCGGTGAAGGTGGCGAGCAGGCTCGAGGACATCTCCGGCACCACGATCTCGTGTGTTGCTCCACCGCCGTCGGACCACGACACGAGCTCGTAGCGAAGGCCGTCGAAACACTGCACTGGCGCCCGCACCTGGTGCCGGAAGCCGATCAGGGTGTCGTAGACCCGCGGGGTCGGGACCGGCAGATTGTCGATCTCGAGGCGGAGCCCCGGTGGCGAGGTCTCGAGCCAGAGGTCCACCTTGTCGGGCAGGAGGATCACCGATGTCTCGTCGCGGAGCCCGTCGCGGTCGACTACCGTGAAGATCACCTCGTAACCGGTCTCGTCGTGGAAGTCGTGGCCCCGATCGGGAATCACGAAGACTCCTTCTCGCCCGTCGATCGCCCCCTCGGCCGTATGCTCGTGGTCGTTGTGCAGGAAGAGAATCGCCCACCGCGCCGTGAGCTCTTCGTCGAGCCCGTCGGGATCGGCGGCCAGACCTCGCAGGTCGATCACGTCTCCGGCCCGAAACAGCCGCCCGTCGGCCGGCTCGAGAATCTCGGCTACCGGAGGAATGCCCGCGGCGATGGTCAGCGGCTCGGAAATCGAGCTCTGCTCACCGTCGGAAGCCAGCACCTGCACCGCGTAGGGCCCTGGTAACAGGTAGGTGTGGGTCGCGGTGGCCGCGCTGCCCGAGGGCACACAGTCGACCGATTCCTGCGCTCCGTCGCCGAAAAAGAAGTGGTAGTCGAGGCAAGGGCTCTGGTCGTCGCTGGAGGTGGCGGAGAGCTCGACGGTCAATGGTGCGGGGCCCGTGGCCGGCTCGGCGACCACGATCGGCTTCGTGGGTGCCTGGTCGAGGTAGACGACCCTTCGGATCTCGCCGCTGAAAGTGGTGTAGTAGAGCTCTCCCCCGGGACCCTGGGTGAGAAAGATCACCGGCCCCACCGCCGGATCGAATTCGAAATCACCCGTCACCTCGGCTCCCGAGCCGTCGAAGGTCAGGTAACGGATCTCCCCGTGGGCGAAATCGCCGTAGAAGAAGACCTCGTGGTAGACCTCGGGAAAGGAATCACCCCGGTAGACGAATCCCGCCGCCACCGCCCCCTGAGAGCTCCGATGCGGATACGAAAAGAGCGGGTCGGTGTTGGCGGCGGGGTCACAGTCGGGATACTCGGGATTGTCCGAGGGACCTTCACAATCGGGCCAGCCGTAGTTGGCGCCCGCGACGCCGAGATTGATTTCTTCCTGGGCGATCTCCTGCACGTTTCCTCCCACGTCGCCGAGGAAGAAACGCTCCGTAGGAAGGTCCCAACGGGCGCGGAAGGGATTGCGCAAGCCGAAGGCCCAGATCTCGTCGAGAGCTCCTTCGACTCCGACGAAGGGATTGTCCGGAGGTATCGAGCCGTCGGGTGCAAGACGCAGCACCGAGCCCGGGATGCGAGAGAGATCTTGCGCCACGGCGCTCACCGTGCCGGGATCCTGGACGAAGAACTGGTCGCCCACGGTGAGATAGAGATTCCCATCGGGCCCGAAATCGAGCCCGCCGCCATAGTGGCAACAGCCCTCGTAGTCTTCGGGCGCCTCGTAGACGACGACCTCACTGGCCAGGGAGCTGACGTCCCCCACCAGGGTGAAGCGGGAAACCCGAATTCGGGCCGGTGAGGCCGCCGTGGAGTAGACGTAGAAAAAACCGTTGCTCGCGAAGCTCGGATCGAGGGTGATGTCGAGAAGCCCCCGCTCGCCGCCGGAGTCGAGATTCTCGAGCCACAGCACCTCGCTCGCCACGACCGGGATCTCGCGAGGGTCCGCGAGCAGAATCCGGCCCGATTTCTCGAGCACCAGCATTCGCTCGTCGGGCAGGAACGCGAGGGAGATGGGCACCTCCGCCGCGAGCACGAATTGATCCTGGAACTCCACCGGGGGCCCAGCGAAACCGGCTCCACCCATTGCCGACAACCAACCGACAACCACGAGAGCCCTCGCCAGAACCCAACGATTCCCGAACATCCTGTTCTCCCGATAGACAAAGATCGACAACACCCGATTCCTTCGGACCATCGATCGAAACCATTTTCACGCCTCTCGATCGAGAAGGCGCCGGAAGGAGCTGGCAGGTACCTGCCAGCTCCTTCTGACCCGCTCTATCTATTGAACGCGAAAATCGGCGGGAAAACAACTCATGAGTCGAGTCAACAGGAAATATAAGTGATGTTCTGTCCTTTGCCGCAGTTACCGCAGGGCGGAAGCGTGTCGGAGTCGTCGTCGAGGGTGACTTTCCAATCACAATTCGTACAGCAATAGGTTCCCTTGCCGGGTTTCTCTCCGATGTCGGCCATTACTTTCCCTCCTCTTCCGTGGGTGTTTCGGTCGCACGCCGGTCTGGGCGTGCAGCCTGCTCTTCGATGGAGAGCTCCCGGACGATCCGAAAGCCCGTCCATTCATCCTTCACGGCAACGACCTCGCTTGGGTATTCGAGATGGCAATAGCCAGGTACATTGTTCGCCGAGCCGCCGAGGCGAAGAGTCCGACCTGGCAAGGGTGAATCGGGCTCAACGAGCTCCCAGGCATTTCCATGCACATCGTAGAGCCCCCAAGGATTGGGTAGGTAGGAGCCCACGGGAGCCAGCCCTTCGTACCCGTCTTGCTTTTCGTTGCGACAGTTGCCGAAGAGATGCAACTTCTTCGAATCTGTGCCGAACCAATACTTGGATTTCCGTCCCGCCCGGGCGGCGTGCTCCCACTCCTGGCCGGTAGGTAGACGATAGATGGCGCCAGGGTCGCTCTCTCGAAGCAGCCGGGCGAACTCCCGAACCTCTTCGACGGTGATATCGGTGACCGGTAGGTCGCGAGTCGCCGCTTCGTCGGTCACACCACCGTTCGTCACCAGCTGCCACTGGCGGTTGGTGATCTCTTTCGCCGAGATACAGAAAGGTTCTTCTTTCTCCTTCTCTCCTGCGGCATCCTCGAGTTGCCTTCCGGGGATCCACAGCAGCTCCAACCCGAGCTCCGGCGGGCCGGTCGCCGGGCAGGGGGTTCCCGGTGGTGGCTGGCGGGTCAGCTGGTAGCCGATCAGGGCCAGGAGAGCTCCGGCCGCCAGGCCGAAGCCGATCCGGCGCATGCGGCCCAGGGAGGCCAGCCACTTGTCGTCGACAATGCGCTCGTTGGCACCCTGCAGATACAGCACGGGAGTGGCCCATTCCGTCCGGTGCTCGCCGATGGCCAGGGCCCGGCGGGCCTCACACATGGCGGACTCGAGGGTCCGCCCTTGCACCAGCTGGCCGTAGAGCTTCTCGGCGAAGGTGAGGGCCGCCGCGTCGGAGATCTCCGTCCGCATCGCCACCACCGCCCGCACGCCGGCCCGGAGCAGGCTCTGGGCCAGGCCGTCGAAGGCGTCGTCGGAACAGGCGGCGGCGCCGAAACAGGCGTTGAGCACCACCAGCCGAGGCGGCTCGCGACTGGCCAGGGCCTGGCGGAGCTGCAGCCCACCCACCACGTCCACCTCTCCCGTGGCCGACTCCAAGAGCAGGGAGCCGCTGGTGCCGGGCTCTCCGGGCTCCCCGTGGGCCACCACGTGCAGGATATGGCAGGGAGCCCGGTCGATCTCCCGGCCGAGGTTCTCGAGGGTCGGCGGATCGACCCGCCGGGTTTCCAGGGCTCCGGCACCGGCGCGGGCCAGAAGCCTTTGCAGGTTTTGCCACTCCTTGGCTCCGCTGAGCTCTTCTTCTCCTTCGGGACGCGGCAGGAGCCCCAACATCCGCACCTTCTTGCGCTCGGTCTGCGACCGCCTGCGTCGATTTCGCCGCACATTGAGGGTGCGGGCGACCAGGAGATCGAGGTCACCTCCGAACTCGCCATCGTCGAGCCCGAGGGTTTCCCAGGGGAGAGCCGCAAGCTCCGGGGCCTCGTCGAGCCTCAGGCAGATCCGCAGACCCTTGCCCTCGCTCCGCACCTTCTGGATCGAGCTCTCCAGAACCTGGCGCAGCTCTCCGGGGAACGTCGCCCGGAAGAGATCCTTCCCCCACGCCCGGAGATCGGCCGGCTCCCTCACCACGCTCCGGGCGTGCCTCGTCTCGGCACCTCTCGCCGCGGTGTCGCCACGCTCGGCCCGATCGTCGAGGGCCTTCGGGTCGAAGCTGCAGAGGCCCACGGGAATGGCGCTGGTCTTGGTCACGGGAGAGGAAGCGACCCGGGCCTTGTACCCATCGGCCTCTTTCTGGATCTCGAGCTCGAACGATTCGAAGCAGTCGGGGGCATGGCGGCGCCCCGGGTCGGCCGAAGGTGGCCGCGAGGAAAATGGAGACATGGGCGAGCTCCTCCTTGGGCGGGCCTCTGCCCGCCAACTCGATTCTGGCGATCCGAGATCCGGCTGGCCGCGCCGGCTCGGTCTCACTCCCTGGGAACCCCGTTCGGCTCGCTTTGTTGTCCACCGGCTGCCCGCGGTACCACTTCGAAATCCACGTCGGCGGTGGTCCAGTGGTCGTGGGCTCGGCGAAACAAAGAGCTTCTCCACCTCTCTCCACCGGTCGACCGGGCCCCCCGAACGACCCGACGCGGGGTTCTCCCGAGAGCCGGCAGACGCAGGATCCGAGGGCGGTTCGGTGAGGTGGTCGCCAGCACCTTCAGCGTCTCGCGGCCTCCGGAATGCCCCGGCGGGAGAAAGATCTCGAAAGGCAGCGCCAGCTGCCGGCCGCCCTCGAGAGTCTCCAGGCCCTTCTTCGGATGGATGATCTCGACACTCCAGTCGGGCCGTAGATCGAGCACGAACAGGTGCAGCTCTCTGCCCGAGTGGTTTTCGATCTCCAAGAGCACCCAGCGCCCGGCCTGCACCCGCTCCGGGACTCTCTCTTCGGCGACGTACGGCGATTCGGGCCGCCAACCCCGTGGCAGCAGGCCGAGCTCGGCCCGGACGAGGCCTGCCAGCTCCGAGCGCGAGTCGCGATTGGCCAGGTCCCGAACCCAGAAGAAACGTGCGAGATGCAGCAGCTGGTCGACCTGGCGCCGGGCCGCCCGAGGCCCGTGCGAGACCTCCGGCACGGCCGGCAACGGCTCGCCGGCGCCATCGAGCAGCCGGTAACGATCCGCGCCTCGGCTCACCAGGAGATCCGGCGACGGCCCCTCGGACGACACCCACTCGACCCACCCCTCGCCGCGAGACGACACCTCCTCCCGCAACCGTTCTCGCCAGTCGGGTACCTGCTCTCCCCTCTCCCCAACCCGGCGACCGTTCCGCAGAACCCGCCGTCGCGTTGCCTCCGCTCGACCGGCGACGGCTGCCACCCGCAACCGGCGATTCCCCGTTTCCAGCATCTTCCCCTCGTCGCCGGGCCGGATCGTGGCCACCCGTTCCTCGGCCACGGCCCACGCCTCCGCCGCCGATACCTGCTCGACCCGGGCCTGCACCCGCGGCCCGCGGCCGCCAGCGGAGCCCACCTCGAGCCGTGCCCCGGGGCACACGCCGAAGGCGGCTCCCACGTCGAGCAGAATCCGACGTCTTTCGGCATCCACCTCCAGAACCTGGATCGGCTGATCGCGGGCACGGGCGAGCCGCGCCAGCAGAGCGGGTGAGGCGGAGCCCTCGAAAACCGGCCACTGGGTGCACGACGAGCGCCGCATCTTGCGCGCCATCCAGCGCTGCAGGCCATCCCAGGATTCCGCCGCCGCTCCACCGGCAAAGGCTTCGACGAGATAGTAGGTAAACGCCCCTCGCGGTCCGGTGCCGAAGTCCCGCTCATAGGCCACCTCGGTTTGCCGGCAGGCGGCGAGCACACCCACCCGGGACCGCTGCAGCAAACCCTTCGACGTCCAGCCGCTCGAGGGACGGCGGGAGTGGCGAAACGGCCTGGTGGAACGAAGGTGGACCCGACGCCAGGTCTTCTCCAGCTCGGCTTCGGGCGCGACCCGGCTGCTTCCGTGCTCGGGGTCGGGAAACGCCTCCCGGAGTCTCTTCGGTCGACCTTGCCGCGAGCTCTTGCGTACCACGCCCCCCGAGTGGCAGGCATCGACCACCAGGGTGATCGGTACTCCCGATCGAGCGAGCTCGGTGAGCAGATGGGTGAGCTCCACGTCGTGCAGGAGCCTCGCCGTGGCCTCGTGGAGGTTCCAGGGCACCAGCCCCTCGTCGACCCCGTCCCCTCCCTTGGCGCCGGGAATCAGGGTCTTCGTCCGACCACCGTGCCCCGAGTAGTAGATCAAGGCCTCGCTGCCGGTGCGGTGGGCCCTCTCCCCGAGGTGGCGAATGGCGTCCACCATGTTCTCGTAGGTCGGCGCTGTCGACGGCCGGTTCCGGGCCTCGTCGTGCGACGACACCAGGCATCGGAGATTCTCCCGAGGCACCCGGCACCGCAGGAGCAGCGCGCGCATGGCCTCGAGATCGGCCACCGCTCCGTGCAGGTCGTTGCGCGACGGGCCCTCGCCGTAGCGATCGATCCCGATCAGAAGCGCCTGCAGGTTCCACATTTCTGTTCCCTTCTCGGCTCGATGCTCCTCCCGCGCGCCGACAACAAAAGCCGGCCCGCGGTGTTCTCAAACACATGGCTCGAAGACGTAGAAACGCCTTCCACTTTCCCGGCCCCGTGAAAGGGTCGTGGCTGCTGGGGGCCAGCCTGCTCCTTCTCGGGCTCCTGGCCGCCCGCCACCTCGAGCGCCGCGAGGCCTTCGTCACGATCCACCTCGACCATGCCCAAGGACTGCAGGAAGGCGACGGGGTCTACCTGCAGGACACGCGGATCGGCACCGTGCACCGGATCCAGTCCTATGGCTTCCGGATCGAGATCCAGCTGGCGATTCCCCGGTTCCATCTCGGAAAGGTGCCTCCCGGCAGCCTCTTCCTTCTCTACCGGGACGGCCAGGAAACCCACCGGCGGTCGATCCTGGTGATCCCCGGAGGCTCCCGGTAGACCGCCGAGCCGCGACGCGACTGCGGCACCCTGCCTTCCTGCCTCCAGCACCCAGCCCTTCATCGCGATTCACCTTCGGGCTCTTCGAAGGCCGCGGCGAGGGTCGCCCAGCCTTCGTCGGTCATCCGCCGGGGATCGATCGGAAGATCCAGCTGCAGCGAGCGCGCCAGGCGCTCGAGATCGCCGGGGGTTCGCATCGTCAGCAGAGCCTCCATCTCGCCGGCTCGGGGGAGACGAACGGTATCCAGGAGATCCGCGAGATCGGCGGCGAGGTCGGCTTGCGGCTCCGCGGCGTGTAGCACCGCGACGTAGACACCCATCCCGGGGCGCCGCTGCAAGGTCCCGAGAACCAACCGAGCCGCTCGCTCTCGCGAGGAAGCCGAGGGCCGCTCCGAGATCGAGAGGTCCGGCACGAGCCCCCGGAGCCGCAACGAGCCCAACACCTCCCCGAGAGGAGCCGGCATCTCGTCCTGCACCCCCCAGCTGCCGTCGAGGGCGCCGAGTTGGAGATCGATCCCGTGACGATTGCTGCCGCCCCATCGCCAACCTTCGAACGACGTCCGGTGGCCACGAAACCCCAGGCCCCGGCCGAGGGTTCGACTCCGCAGCCGGCCCAGGAGCTCGACGACGGCCGCCGGCTCCAGGCCCACCTCTTCCTCGAGCCCGGCGAGCAGGTCGGTATTCCACGACGCGAAGAACGGCAGAGCCGACGAGGAGAGAGCGGGGGCCACCGTGCGCAGAAAACGATCGAGCCCGAAGCTGCTCCAGGGTCCGGAGCCCATCGACTCGGCGTAGACCAGAGCCCTCGGCTCGCCTCGCCGAGAGAAGACCGCCAGGCTCACGCCGTCGGCAGCCGCCCAATGCCAGGGATCGGGATCCCGGGGCAGCTGCATCACCAACCGGTCCGCCAGAGGCACCGCCTCGCGATTCCGCGCAGCCTCGGGTTCGTCGCCAGAGCTCTCGCGGCTCTCCGCCGAGGGGAAGACGAGGGCGGGGTCGAGGGCTCGGACCTCCCGGCTCCGGCAGTGCTGGATCGGCACCGACACCAGAGTGAGAAACAGCCACCCCGCCAACGCGGCTCGTCGGGCCCAGCTCATGTCGAAACCTCCCCTTCCGGACGCAGCCGGCTGTCGAGCCAGGCCAGGGCGTCGCGACGCCGCTCCGACTCTCGGCCGGCATCCTTCCCTTCGTCGTCGATTCCCGCTCCCCAGAGATTCTCGGAATCCGCCCATTCGTCGCACAGAGCCAGCAGACGCCGGTGATCCTCCAGCCGCTCCAACACCCGGCGGACCAGGCGCAGCAAGAGCTCCAGGCCATCGCGGCGCAGCGCCCGCGCCGCGCCGGTGCCGCCGTCCCCCAGATCGAAGAAAAGGAAGGTGTCGCCCGGCCCCAGGCGTGTGTCCGCCGCGGCCGGCTCCCCTTCCAGGCACAAACCCACCGCCAGGGCTTCCGCGCCGCCACGGTAGAGCGAGGGCAGCACCCGCCGTATGGCGGCGGCGATCAGCCGGGCGCCGGCCAGTGAGAGCCCCGGCCCGCCCTCAGCCTCTTCGCCGAGTGGAGCCGCGTAGAGCTCCAAAGCTTCTGTGACCAGCCTCCAGGAGGCCCGCCGGCCTTCTCCCGGCCGCACCTCGTGTTTCCGCCGCACCTCGCCGCTGGCGGGCTCGATGCGCAGGGTCGCGAAGTGCTCGCTGCTCACCTCGGCACGGACCCGGCGCACCGCCACGGGCGCTTCTCCGAAGAACAAGAGCTCGGGACGCGGCAAGGGCTCCTGTGCGTCCATCGCCGAGATCCGCGCTCGGATCCTCCGCCGCGGGCTGGAGACTTCCGAGACCAGGACCGGCTCGGCCCAGAGACGATCGGGCCCGGCGGTGCCCCTTCCCCAGGCTTCCGTTTCGGCCAAGACATATCGCCCGTTCCGAGTGTCGAAGATCCGCCCCGGATACATCGCCAGGTGGGCGGAGTCGGGCTCGATCCGGCCCAGGCCGACCCGGGTCGAGCGATCGACGATCCGGGTCGGCCGGGCGCCCCGTAGCTCTACCTGCTCGATCCGTGGCGTCCGTTCCAACGAGCCGTTCGCTTCCGCTTCCCTCTCTTGCAGAGCCCGCACCCGCAGCTGCTCGACAAAGGCTCGGCGGGCCGGATCGACTTCGGTATATGTTTCCGCCAGGAGCAGGTCGCGCCGGGCCAGCCCTCGAAGCCGGTCGCCGATCTCGGGGCCATAGACCTCGACCAGCTCTCCCACCTCGTTCCAGCCCTGCAGCAGATCGGCCCAGAGGTGGGCGTCGAGGGTGGCGCCGGACGGGGAGCGCAGGATCGGCAACGGCAGGCGGTCTACCCAGCCCCGGAGGCTCGGCGCCAGATCGTCGAGATCGAACGCCCGCTCCTCGTCGCGGTCGCAGAGGGTGAGCAACGCCACGGCTCCGGTGCCCCGGTGCTCCGAGCCCGCTCGCCGCAGCACACCCAGCTCGCGCCGCACCAGGCTCCAGGGTCCCGCCAGAAGCAGCACGGCCGCTTCTGCCGCGCCGACCCGGAAGCGGGGATGCTCGGGAAGATCCAGGGCCCCGAGATCCTGCATCCCGGCCCCGACCTCAAGACAATTGCGGTAGTGCCAGGGCACCCCCGAGCGTTCACAGCTCTCCACCAGCTGGCCGGGAGAAAGGGCCCGGCCGGAGGCGGCGACGAGATCCTGCAGACGAAACAGCTCCTGGGAACGGAGCCCCTGTGCTGCGGGAGAGGGCTCTTCTGCCTTTGATTCTTCTGCCTTCGTTTCCTCGTCGCTCTCTGCCCGCTGGGCGGAGCCCCAGAGCCCCTCGGGACCGTGGCGCCCCACCGAGGCTTCCAGGCTGCACAGGTCGTGGAGCCAGCGATCGGCACGAAACAGGGTCTCCCGGCTCGTCACCAGGAACCTCACCACGGACCCGGCCTCGCCCGGCTCGTCTCCGAGCTCGTGACCCCGGGTGTGGGCGAGGGCCAGCCGGAGCCGGCGGAAGGCCAGCTGGGCGTGGATCTCCACCGGCCCGGAGAAAGCCTCCGCGCCATCGATCACCACCAGACCCAGCCGGCGCAGGAAGGCTCCGTGACGCTCCCGGTGCGCCAGCAGATCGAGCACCAGGCCGTGCAGGTCGCAGACCAGGACATCGGGCTCGACCCCCCGCGTCTGATCCATCGCGAGATCACCCCCCAGGCGCCGGAATTGCACATTCCAGCGCAGGGTCGAGGCCGCGAGCCGGGAACGGAATCGTTCCTCGAATACCCGCGCCTCTTCCTCGCCACGCACCACGATCAGGCTCGACCGTGCGTGGGAGAGCGCCTGATCGACGGCGGCGAGGAACCCCAGGGTCGACGCTCCCCAGCCCTCGGGCGCCAGCACGATCCGGTGTCCGTTGTCATCCGGCTCCGGATCGCTCTCCTCTCGCCGTGTCTCTTCCAGGGAGAGCTCGCCGGGCGAGGGCCCCTCCGGAGGAGCCACCCCGCCGATCCGGGCCAGCCTCGCCAGCTCGTACCGCTGCATCTCGAGGAGAGAGCCTCCGGGCACGAGCTCGGTGAGGAGAGGAGAGCCCGCGGAGCCGGAAGCCGCGGGCAGAGGCGGGATCTCGCGCGATGGCTCCAGGGGAACCGGTGCCTCGACTCCGAGGCGCGCCCGAAGGTCGGTCAGAACCTCGTCCCAGCCCGGGTGCGGCTCTTCGTGCGGCTCGGCTTCGGGCTCGGCGGCAACCGGCTGGCGTTCCTCGCCCCGGAGCCGCAGATGCAGCACCCAGCCCAGGCAGACGATCCAGGCGACCGCGAAATCTGCCGGCCGCGGGCCCCGGGACCCGAGCAGGAACCAGGCGCCGCCGAGCCCGATCAGCGCCAGGGTCACCAGCGGTACCGCCCACTGCCGGTAGGGCTCCGACGGCGCCACCAGGCAGCGGGTGGCGAAGGCACGTCGCCACAGCTCCAGGGTTTCCGGCCGTTCCCGCTCGGCGACCAGATTGCGACCGAGACTTCGGCCGTGGACGAGGCGGATCAGCCGCGCCAGCGTCGACCAGATCGGCAACCACAACACAAGGGCCACCAGGGACGCGGCCTGGAACGGGCTGTCCGCGATCGACCACCCGCCGAGCTCCGGGCGAGAGCCCAGGAGCAGTCTCTCCCAGGCGCCGGGCGCGTCCCGAGGCAATCCCAGAGACGCCGCCACGGCCGGAGCGAGCCCCAGCGCCACGAGATAGAGAGCCCCTGTCGCCAGGGCGGCGAGCGCGAAGCTGGGGCCCAGGGTCGCCACCAGGAGGGGCGGATCGGCACCGGGCCGCGCCGGTTCTGGGTCAACCTCGCCAACCCCCTTCTCGCCCGCCGCGGTCTCTTCGACCGTGTTCTCTCCTCGCCGACGATGGAGCCAGTCGGAAATCCATCGGTACAGCCCGCGGAGACCACGGTAGGTCGCCCGCAGAGGCCAGGTCAGCAGCCGGAGAAACAGCCAGGGCAGGGTCGACCCCAGCTCCAGGCGAGCCAGAGGCACCCTCTCGCCACCGGAAGCGAGAACCGCCACCCAGCGCTGCTGGAGAAACGCTGCCTGGCCGTAGGCCATCGCCGAGACCAGGAGAAGCAGCAGGAAGAGCTCGAACCGGTCGAGCCAGCGCAGGGCGTCGAGGCCGAGGGCCGCCAGGGCCGCCAGGAGATCCCCCGGCCCCGGCGCGACCGAAGCCATGAGATCGCCGGCCGAGATGCCCAGGGCCTTCACCGGCTCTCTCCCGGAATTCCCGGCCCCACCTCGGAGGCTCCGGCGAAGGCCTCGTGCAGCTCGGCCGCCAGGGAGTTGCAGGCGCTCAGCCGGTTCAGGCTCCCCCGGGCACCGCCGTCGCCGGAAAGCGGGAAGGTACGGTCTTCGGGCAGGGTCGCCCGGTCGTGGAACGATTCGAAGCGGCGCAGATTGCGCACCGTGTGCGGCCGGATTCCCTGGGCCAGGGAGAGCATGTAGGCCGTGTGGGACCGCACCCCGCAGGGCACCACCGGCATCGTCCGGGTGGATCCCTGCCCATTGCCGCTCCAGCGCCCATAGAGGGTCTCGAGCTCCGGCGGCAACACCAGGGCCGCGGACGCCAGGAGGTGGACCCCGTCGGGATCGAGCCCCTCGGAGCCCTCGAAACGGGCGCCGAAACCGATGTTCGAATAGTGGCGGGCGACAAAGGCCCGCAATCCCGCGCCGGCCTCCTCGGCGAAGGGATGTTGGCGGCCGAGGCCGAGCCGGCCCAGCGTCGCGAAGGGCCGACGGCAGGTGGTGAGGATCGTGTCCGTATCGGCCAGAGGAGCCTTCTGGCGCCACCCTGCGAGGTCTCCGGCGGCGTCGAGAAACTCCGGCAGCAGGCCACCGATCTCGGCCCCGAGATGCCATCGGCGCTCGAAATACGCGACCAGGGATCGGGGATCCACCAGGGTTTCCGGCCGGCGGCCACCGCGGTCGAACAGATCGTCGACCGGCTCGGACTCCGCGCCTTCCGCCCGCGGCCGGGCACCGAGGCGCTCCGCCCGCCGCCGGAGCTCCGAAAGCTGCAGCTCGACCGCCAGGTCGACCCGCTCCAGGCGCCGCTGATCGGTCGCGACCCGGTCGTCGACCCGGGCGCTGAACCCCAGACCCGCCACCGCCGCCGCCAGACGAAACCGCGCCTCGAAAAAGGTGTGGATCGAAGCCGGCCCACGGCCCGCGACACCTTCGGAGCCACCGCTGACCAGCTCCCCGGCCGCGCGGGCCAGCGCCTCGATCCGCGCCCGAAGCCGGGCCAGAGCCCGGTCCATGCTGGCACCGAGCCACCCGCAGCCGGCCCCGGCCACTGCCAGGCTCCCGAGCCAGGGCCCGTAGGTGTCCACGAGTCGCCCGGCGTCGCCCGGGCCGAGCCAGGTCGAGACCAGGACCGCCAGGGCGCCTCCCAGGACGGGGCACAACAGCAGCCACAGGCCGAGCCCCCAGGCCATGGGCCGGAGGTCGGGTTTGGCCTCGGCCGCTGCCACCACCTCTCGGCGGCGCTCCTCCAGCACCGCGGGATCGGGCACCCCGTGCCAGCCGCAGCGTTCCTGCTCGCGCAGGCGCACGGCCTCGGCGCTTTCGAGGCGTTCCCGAGCTGTGCGCCGTAGCGCGAGAAAACCCGCTCGCACCGCGTCGAGACCGCGATGCTCGGCCAGGCTCTGCATCCACTCGTCTTCTCGCAGGCGCACCTGGTGCAGGGCCTCGCCCAGCTGCCGCCGAGCCCGCGACCGGAGATCTTCGGTCCAGGTGTCGGCCGCTCCCAGGTGCCGTACCATGTCGCTCCAGATCGTTTGCATTTCTCGGGCCAGCCAGCGTCCGAAATCTTCTCCGAAACGATCGACGATCTTCCTCGCCTCGGTCTCGGCCACCGGCGCACAACGGCTCTCGATCGCTTGCGACACCCTCGCCGCCTCCTCGTCGGTACGCGCGCGAAGGCGCGGGCCCAGGCGCCGCAGCAGGTCGTCGACCGGCGGGGGGGTGAGCACCCGCTCGTCGAGCGGCTCCGGCGCCCCACCACCCCGCGCCCGAAGATGCCGGAGCAGGTCGCGCGCCAGGCGATTGGCGAGGTATTGCTGGGCGGTCTCGGCCGGGAACTCGATCTCGTAGCAGGCGAACGAGGAGAAGAAGTCGTCACCGGCCGGCCCCACTGCCGTGCGCCGCAACCAGTCGTCGGCACCGAGGTCGTTGCGCGCCTGGAGGGTGATGAAATCGCGGGTCTGCCGCACCGCATCGTCGCGGTCGAGCACCGCGGTGTTGGTGAGGAAGCTGTTGACGAAGATCTGCGACACCCGGCGCCGGCTGCTGGGAATCACACTCTCCACCCACCGCCGGATGCCCTGGATGGCATCGACGATCGCCGCCTCTTCCTCCGCTCGCCCGGGCCGCGGATCCCCGGCGAAGGGATCGGCGGGATGGGGCATCCACAGGATCGGCACGATCGACAAGGAACGGTCGAACCCTTCTCGATAATGCTCGAAGACCGACGAGAACGCACGCAGCAGCTCGGCATGCATCTCCCGCAAGATCGTGCGCAACGTGCCACGTACGAAGGGCTCGCCGAGATCTCCGACCAGGTAGAGGGTGAGGCGGGGAGGACGCCGCACCGGGCGCTGGCGGTAGCGCTCCGACCACCGGATGTGCAGCAGCTCCCGGACCACCTGGCGGTTCAGCACCCGGGCCAGCTCGCCGAGACCACCGGGCGGCTCGTCGCGCGGCGCCTCGAGATCCGCGGGCGCGAGGGCGACCGACCGGAGCAGCGGCCGGCCGCTCGACACGGGCCCGGCGCCGGGTACCCCTAGCTCGCCCAGCCGACGCTCCAACCGATCGTGCACCGTCCCCCGCTCTTCGCCCGGAAGTGGGCCGAGATCCAGGGATCGCAGCCGAGCCGAGGCTCTGGGCGCCGGCTTCGTCGTCTCCGCCGGAGCCTCCTGTTCTTCGGAAGAGGCGGCGTCCGGCGCCTCCGCCAGAGGCCGGATCAGCAGCTCTCCCAGAATCTCCAACGACTGGCGCAGAGCCTCGTCGGCGTCTTCCCGGCGCCGATCCTCGGGGCCGACGTGGGCGGCGGATTCCTCGACCCGGTCGCGCTGGAGATCGATCCACAATCGCACCAGGCCACGGCGGGCGAGGTCGGCCAGAGCTCGCAGGCGGGGCTCCAGGGGGTGCTCCGAGCCGCCGCTGGCCACCTGGCCCACAGCGTCGTGATCGAAGAGCCCGAGCCGAAAGGCGCTGACCTCGACCGGGCGATATTGCACCATCTCCTCGGCGCCGGTCTCTCCGGTGGCCCAGCCCGCCGTCTCCCAGTCGACCCGCAGCAGCTCGAGGGGATCGAGCCACAGCTCGAGGTCGCCGGGGCAGGGCACGAAGGGCCCGGGAACGTGTAGCTCGAGGGAAGAGCCCGGAGAGTCGTCGAGCTCGGCCGGATCCTGCAGGCGCTCGCGCAAGAATGCCTCCCAGCCGGGCAGTGGCGGCGGCGCGTGGCGGTCGAGCAAGCCCAGAAAGGGATGGGAGACCGCCTCCACGTCCCAGCAGCTCAACCCGAGCCGCTCCCAGGTCTCCGGCTCCCGCGGACCGATGTGCAGAGCGAGGGGCTCCCGCCTTGCGCCATTACCGAGCCCGCCCGCCTTGCGGCGAGCCAGCGCCTGTACCCAGGGCCAGGGCGACGGATCGCGCCCGCCCGCCAGGGCGTGGCAGCGGCCGATGCAGGCGAGGAGGGCCCGCGGGCTGTGCCCCTGGCGCACCCGGTTGAGAATGGGGGTGATGAAGAGATCGAGCTCGGAGCTCCCCTCCGCCAGACGGTAGAGGCGCTCGACCGCGGTCACCGGGTCCGGGCTGAGCCCGAGCCAGTCGAAATACCGCCGACGGTGCAGCAGCGGCTCCGACTCCGGATCGTCCTCGGCCCCCAGGGCGAGATCCTGCCCCTCGACCACCCCGGCGTCGCGGGGCAGGGCGACCTCGTAGGTACCGTCGCGAAAGCGCACCAGCCCGAGGGCGCGGAGCACTACCAGGTTCAACGCCAGGGAGGGCAGGTCGCTCTCCCCGGCGTGGCGGGCGAGGCGGGTCGCCGGGCTCTCGAGCCGACGCCAGGGCTCCTCCGACTCGCCGCGGGGCTCGACGTGGACCAGCCGCAGATTCTCCAACGTCTCGTCGCCGCCCGCGAGACGCAGGGCCTCCCAGTCGGCCCCGAGGCGTTCGAGCACCTCGAGACCCAGCGCGCCGACCCCGACCACCGCCGTGGGGGAAGGAAAGATCGGGCCTCCGGGCGACGCCGTCAGCCGGTCGCCGGGGCCCTCGAGCCCCGAATTCTCGGGGAGCACCTCACGAATCCTCCACGGACGACGCCAGGTCCCCGGGATCGGTGGGGTCGAAGGGAGGCATGGCACGGGCCGGACCCGAGCCGGAGCCGTTGGCACAGGCGCGGCGCAAGCCTTCGAGCGAGGAGTGCAGGTCGTTCTCGCTCAGGGGTCGGAACAGGCCGAGGAAGGTGCGGGGCACCGAGCGGCTCTGCTCGGGATTCTCCATCAGGCTCCAGGTCTCGGTGAAGACCTTGAGAATCTCGATGCTCTGCTGCAGGCCGATCATCGCCTCTTCCTGCGACATACCGGGCACCGCCACGCTGGTGTCCTCCCCCAGGGTGCGCTGCTCGATCTCGCGGTTGCGCAGGCGCTCGAGCAGATCTTCCAGCGACTCCTTCAGGCGGTGGAAGGCGTCGCTGTAGTCGCGCAGCCTCTCCTCCTGGTGGATCTCCGGATCGGAGCCGTATTGGGTCCGCAGCTCGTCGCGATTCTTGCGCCACAGGAACGGCAGGCGTGCGACCCCCCGGAGCACCTGGGGCGCCAACCCCTGGCGCACCGAGTGCAGGGTCTGCTGATAGGGCAGGTACTTCACCCGCTCGCTCTCGAGCACGTCCGGAAGATGCTCGATCGCCTGGGCGAGCGTCTCTCCCAGGGGCGCCAGAGCTTCCTCGAGACCGGCTCCCTCTTCCAGCTCGGGCGATTCCGCAGCCGCCGGATCGAGCAGGTAGTACTGCCCCTGGCGACGCAGGATGTGGTTGCGGCCCCGCCGCCCCCCCGCCGGCAGGGTGAGCAGAGCGGCGAAATTGACGATGTGGTCGCGCACCAGGCCCTGGCGATGGCGCTCCTTGGCGCTGTTGGGGTCGAGGTCGGGCAGGCTGTCTTCCCAGCGCTTGTCGATGTGCAGAACCTTCGAGCGCCGGGCCAGACGCTTGAAGGAGTAGTAGTGGTGCCGCATCTCCTGGATCCGGCCGAAGACGTAGAGCGGCACGTTGAGCACGGCGCGGTAGAAGATGATCTCCTTGGGATTCGACCACCCGCGGCTCACCCACTGCAGGTTGGGGATGTCGGCCCCGCGCAGGATCTCGCGGATCGTGCCGCTCTTGAAGTTCTCGTCGATCGCCGCCAGGAAGATGTGATCGGGCCGCACGCCACCGTGTTGATCCCGCGAGTCGTCGTACACACACAGCAGCGACGCCTTTTCCTTGACCACCCGCTTGATCTTGTCGCGCAGGTAGTCGCTGTGTTTGGACTGCGCCAGGTTCTCCTTGCGATCCGCGGGCAGGGCCCGGTACGCCGCGACGGTCTCGCGGATCGCCCGATGCCCTTCGTGGTCGATCCGCTCGGCGTCGCTCAAGTAGAGGGCGCGGTAGACCACCTCGAGCTCCAGGGCGTCCGACAGGGTCAGCCCTTCCCGGCGCTCCCGGTCCGCCGCCCGCGGATCGCCGACGATCTTCGGCCGGATGATCTGCTCCGCCTCCCGGCGCAGGGCCTCGAAGAGGCGCTCCAGGGTGGCCGAGGTGCTGCCGCTGCCACGCAGGCTGAGAGAGGTCACCGTATCGGTGAGCACCCGCTGGATGTTGCGGTTCTCGAGCCCCAGTTCCGGCTGGGTGGCGACCTGGTCTTCGTAGAAGAAATCCCACAAACGCCGGCCGTCCTCCATGCGCAGGGCCTCGGCGTCGAGCACGTATTGATTGGCCGAGGAATCTCCCTCTTCGCGCAGGCGGTCGAGCCAGCGTCCCTGGTCGCGCTCGAGCTCGTCGAATCCCGCTTCCAGGATCCGCTGCACCCGGGCGAAGTCGTCGAGGCGCCGTTTCAGATCCCCGAGCTGCTCCACGAAATGGCGGGTCACCGCGGCCATGGCCTGGTCCACCGCCTGCTCGCGCAGACGCTCGACGTGGGGCGGAGCGTCCTTCTCCTTGATGCGTGCCCCGTCGTCGAGATCTCCGAGCTCGAAACCACTCTCGGCGGCCGGCGGGCGGATGTCCCAGTCGATCTCCTCGAGCATGCGCAGCACCGCGTACCGTTTGGCCGCGAGGTCCACCTCGCCCGCCTCACCCTTCAAGAACTCGAGGTCGAGCAGGGCCTCGACACCCGGAAACGAGAGCACTCCCTCTTTGTAACCATCGCGGATCACCCGCATGCCGATGCGGCGGAGCTCGTCCATCCAGCCCGCGGCGAGGGTCTTGAGACTGCCCGGGGTCGTGTCGCCCTGCTGCTGGTAGGGCTCTTCGTCGGCGTAGGCCTCCATCTTCCTCCGGGCGTTGGCCAGGAGCCCCGGCTGGTCGCCCCGCCGCTGCCCCGCCACGGCCTGCAGAACCACCGCGTTGATGGAGAATCGGGTCCGGCGATCGGCGAGCAGCTGGCGATCGAGGCTCACCCGCTCCTTGCGGAAGTCGACCTCGCCCGACGCCTTCGGCATCTCCCCCAGCCGGTGCCCGTGCCGGAAGAGGGCGAGAAAGCGCCCCTCCTTGCCCTCCGCCAGCTCACAGGCCGCCAGCAGCCGCACCCGCTTCATGAACAGGCGGTCGCGCAGGCGGTCGCGAGCGGCCGGCTCTTTCTTGCCGAAATCGGCGCGATGCACCGGTCTTTCGTTCTTCTGGTCCGAGAAGGTCACCTCGTCGAAGGGCTCGCGGTGGTGGCGCAACGAGGCGTAGACGGCGTCGCCCGGGAGGTCGCGCAGGAAGTTCGCACGCATCAACCACAGGGCGGCCGCCTGGCTGCAGTACTCCAGCAGCCCCGGCACCGGCACCAGCAGCACCGCCGCCCCGAAGGAGCCGTAGTACGAGGTGAAGCCGAGAATTCCCTTGGCCTCGAAGTCCTGGGGCACGAGGAAACGCTGGTGCTGGGTGTAGTTGTCGTAGTCCGAGGCCTGGTAGGCGAAGAGAGGCGAGAAGAACTGCAGGTAGAGGCCGTCGGCCGCGGCGTCGACCGGCTCCCCGAGGCTGAAGGATTCCGGCTTGTCGACCACGTAGACGAACTCGAAGGGGCGGTCGCGCACGCTGGGGCGGGAGACGTCGTTGGGGTTGTAGTGGAAACGGATGCCCTCCTCCGGGTAGAAGCGCGAATCCGGAGCACCGAGACGCATGAGGTGCTCGGTCTCCTTGAGGGCGGCGTAGCCGTTGGCGAAGGTGCCGTCCTTGTTGATGCCGGTCTTGTCCTCGAACACCGCCGGCAGCACCGCGACGCCGATCAACCAGGCCTGTCCCAGCTCTCTCGCCAGGTCGCGCAGGGTGTAGGCGAGCGACAGATGCGACCCCGAGCCGGTGCCCCCTGCGATGGAATAACAGAGCACGATCCGGATCTCCGAGGTGTCGAGCCGGCGGTGGCCGTGCTCGTGGGACTTGAGCTGCTCCAGCAGCTTGCGCAGCCGCGGCACCAGATCCTTGTGTTTCATCTGGTAGTACAGCCCCAGGCGCGACTCGATCCGGATCTGTCCGGCCCCGGCAGTGTCTCCGGCGCGGAATCGGTAACCCTGCGGAATCCACTGGGTGAAGTAGGGATCCTCCTCCAGGAAGAGCTTGCCCGAGGCGAGGTTGGCGTATTGCTCCTTCTCGAAGTCGCTGATCAGGAACGTGTCGTCGGCGATCTCGCGGTACGACTCCAGGTCGTTGATGTTGGTGTCCACCAGGGCGAACTTCACCAGCTCGCGATACCGGTCCTGGTAGTCCGGACGCGCCCGGAGGTGGCGCGCCACCCGCGCGACGATGCGGCAACCACACCCTCCCAACCCCACGAAGAGCATGGGCGACACGGCGCTCGGCTGGGTGAGCAGCTCTTCGACCACCAGCTGTTGGTTTCTCGGCATTTCGATGTCCTCTCGATCTGTGATTCCTGTTCAGCCGAGCTGCCAGCCGGCGGCTCGCCCTTCTTCACGTTCTTTCTCGGAAATCGGGTGGATCAACCGCTGTCGTTTCTTGTGGCTCACCACCCGGCTCGGCTCCGCGGCCTCTTCGTCGGGGTCGCCGTAGAGCACCTGGTCCACCCGTTGCTCCGGCACCAGGCGTCCGATTCGTGTTCCGTTCTTGGGCACGGAATAAAAGGTGTGCTGGCGCCCGCCGGTGGCCCGGGCGAAGAGCCGGCCGAGCCCCGGCCCCGGCTGCTCCTGCAGCCCTTCCAGGTGCTCGCGGCCACCCACCAGGCGAACGCGCGAACGATCGAGCTGGCGCTCGGGTTGTAGCTGCAGCTCCACCGTCTCCCGGTACCGCCGCCCGGGCAGACCGAAGACCAACGGATTGGCCCGTAACCAGGCGAGGGCCCTCGCGGACCAACCCAGGCCGGCGCGAACCATCGCCAGCATCTCGAGCTGCGGACGCGGGTCGCGCTCCACCGCTCCGTAGGGATCCCAGCGCAGGGGCACGAGGCTGGCCGCCAGATGCTCGCGGGAGAGAAAGCTGCTGTTCCGGACCATCGACACCAGGTACAGCAGCAAGAGCAGAAGGACCGCGGCGAGCAGCCCACGGACGATCCACGGGCCACGGCAGGCCCACCAGCCCCGACCCACGACCTCCACCGAGATCGGAATCTCCACCGCCGCCAGGCCCGGCGTCGCTCCCACCGGGCGCAGCTCCAGGCGGCCGACATGGGGCCCCCGTCCACAGCAGGCGTCGGCCGCCACGTCAACAGCCAGCACCGCCGCCTCGCCCCGGGCCGGATCGAGACGCAGGATCCCGGCATCGGCCAGCGTCCAGGTCAACCCGCCGGGCCAGCTGCCGTCGTTCCCGGGGCCGATCAGTCGAGCCTCCAGCTCCTGGGCCCGGGCTGCGTTGGTGGCGATCTCGAGCTCGATCTTCCGGGTCTCTCCGGCCGGCAGCCGGATCTGCTGCTGCCCCGGAATCCGGATCTCGGAGACCAGCCGGAATCTGGCCAGGAGGGTCGGGCTCGGAAAGTCTCGATCGCCCGCCCGATCGAGCACCAGCCGCAACGGGACCGAATACGACTGATCAAAGGACTCGGGGCCACAGTAGGGACCGACCCGGACTCCCGGTACGAGACGTTGGCCCTGCGCGACGGGCACCCGCTCCCCCTGCTCCGCCTCACCGAGGCGGAAGGCAACACAGAGTGGTACGGCGGCCGGGTCGAGAGGCTCCAGGCGCCCGGCCGTAGGCGGAAAGTTTCCCGTGAGCCGCAACGGCTCCCCCGCCGCACTTCGCCCCGGTACCAAGGTGCCGAAATCGACCTCCCGAGGGGTCACCTCCACACGCACCGAGGAGACCAGGACGGTCCGCAAGCCGGCGGGCAACACACGACCGGCTCCCGGGCCGCCGAGGCGCAGGCCCACCAGAGGTTGCAGAACCCAGGTCCCTTCCTCCAGGCTGGGCCGCTCGAAGAAGAATTCCGCCCGGTCGCCGTCACCCTCGGCGATCAGCACCGAGCCCGAGTCGGGTGCCGACCCACCGTCGAGAGCCTGGCGAGAGAGCCGCAGGCGAGCCTCGAGCCCGCCCCGCACCCAGTCGCCCACCACGGCTCGTCCGGATTCGCCGACCACCGAGAGCACGACACAGAGGGTCTCCCCGGCCTCGACGTGGTCACCCCGGCTCTCCCGGGTTTCGCAGAGCCCTTGCCCTACCTCCAGCCGCACCGCGAGCCGGTAGTCGGGCACCGCGACGATCTTCCAACCCCTTGCGGCTCCGGCGACGCGGACGTCCAGGTCTCCGCTCCCGGGCCGGACCTCGGCCGTGGCATAACGGAAGACCTCCCCCTCGGCCCAACGGTGGGTTCCATGAGTCGGTGCCGCGAGGCCCGGTACCGCGCCGGCCGCGGCCCCCTCGATCTCGAACGTCAGAGGTGGGCCCTCCCCTCGGGTCACCGCCAGCAGCCGAAGGCTGTGCGCTCCCTGATGGCCCGTAAGGCGATGGCTGGCCGGGGTCAACAGCTCCGCCTCGTATCCCTGGGAGCGAGTCAAGGCATCGGCAAACGGCTCGAGCAGAGCCGCCGGATCCTCGCTCCCCACTTCGATCACCTGCCCGTCGCTCCTCTCGGCCAGCACCTGGAGCGCCGGAGCGAAGGGGCGGCCGCGGAATCGGAGCAGGAAGAGCTGGAAGAGGCCTTCCCGGTGGGCCGGCAGCTGCCCCAGGAAACCCTCGGGGTCGATGTCCCCCTGATTGCAGTCGCCGTCGGTCAACATCACCAGCACCTGGGGGGTTCCCTGCCGGTATCCCCGCTCCAGGATCTGTCCGGCACTGTCCAGCGCTCGACGGCAGGGCGTGTTCTGCCCGTCATATCGCGCCAGAGGCGCGGTGAGCGCCAGCCGCTCCTCGACCTGCCGACGCCCTCGCCGAAGAGCGACCAGCGGCACCGGCTCCTCACCCTCCGACGGGCCGTTGAGCCGTACCAGCGCCACCTCGTCGGAGTCGTCGAGCATGGCCACCAGAGAACGCACCGCGAACACCGCCAACCGGTCGGGGTCCGCCGCCGGCAACCCGCCGATCTCCCGGGCCATGCTGCCGGAATCGTCGATCACGAACACGAACTGCGAGCCACGCTCGGCCCCGGTCTCGGCGCGACCTTCTACCGGCTGCAGCCCGAGAGCGCAGAAGAGGAGCCAGGGAAGGATGTGAAATGAAAATCGTCGCATGGTGTTCTCCCGTGGCCAGGAAGAACACCGTGGGGTCTGGAATGTTCTTCGAGAACAACGAGCGCCAGCCACCGAGACGGAAGAACAGAGGTCTCCCCGAGAAGAAAATCATTCTCGAAACAACAAAAAATCTCCGGCCGTGTACTTCTGTCGAAGACGAGCAGCCAACATCGTTCGTACGGCCTGATCTCGCGGAGAGGGCCGTCGAGAGATCCGGCATCTCGGGAAGGGAGACGCGCCCGCTGCGGGGCCGACCTTCGCGGGATTGCTAGGATGTACGGGTCGCGACAGGGAGGCAGGTCGCGACTCTCTTGCTGCGGACGGGTCGGCCGGGTACGAGAAATCTCCCGTGGGGGATCGGAGGATCGCGAGGCTCCGGTTTCTACGACAACCCTGAACGGTGAATCTGATGGCGTGTGAGGGTCAAGAAGCCCAGAGGCTGGATGAAGAGTTCGAACGAATCTTCGAACGTTACTATCGACCGGTGTCGTATTTCTTCGCCCGCCGCGGCTTCTCGGCCGAAGAATGCCACGACCTGGCCCAGGAGACGTTCCTTCGCGCGTATCGGCGGTGGGACCAGTGCCGAGCGGACCAGGAGAAAGGATGGCTCTTCACCATCGCCGCCAATCTGTACAGAAATACCATCCGGCATCGTCGGGCTTCGAAACGAGATGTGAGACGACAATCACTCTCGGAGCTCCTCGACCAGGGGCTCGACCCCTCCGGCGACGAAGACGACCCCGCGGATCGGCTGCTGGAGAAGCAACAGCACCGACTCTTGATGCAGGCGATGGAAGATCTGCCACCGCGCATGCGACAGGTCTTTCTGCTGCGCTTCCAGCAAGGCCGCAAGTACAAAGAGATCGCCCAGGTGATGAACATCTCCATTCAATCGGTCAAGTCGCAGCTGCACCAGGCGAAGAAGCGGCTGCAAAACGCCCTGGAGGACCGATGACGGGTATCGAACGGATGGGAATGGAGTCAGGAGACTAGCCATCATGCAGCTGACCGTAGACATTCCAGAAGAGATGGTTCCCCGCCTGCGCCCCCACGAGAAACGGCTCACCCGGGTTCTGGAGCTGGGCCTCGAGGCCCTGGAGGCCTCCGGATCGGGATCTGGTGCCGAGACTTCCGAGGAAGCCGCCTTGCAGCAGGCCGCCAGCGCCTTCACGGAGCGAGCCCTGGACGACGACGAGGAGCCCCTGACCCCGGAAGAGCTCGTGGCCTATGCCGAAGAGAGGCTCGGCAAGGCCGAACGGGCGGAGCTCGAGGAGCGCCTCGCTCTCGAGCCCGAGGCAGTGGACGAGCTGCTCGACTATCACCATTTCGAGACCCTCGAGCCTCCTTCCCGAGATCTCGCCCTCTCCGACGACGACGTGCGCTCTGCCCTCGGGGAGCTCCGCGGCAGTATCGCGGCCGAGAAGCCGCGGGCCGAATCCCCCACCTCGGCGAGCGCGAACGGCCCCGGGCCGGTCTCCATCGTCCGGAGGCTACAGAAACAGCTTCCCTATCTGGCCCTGGCGGCCAGCCTGGTCCTGGCGTTGGGGTCGTTTCTGATGGTGCAGGGGGAACAGGAGACGAGGGTCGCTGCCCATGTACAGACTCTGCCCATCGGTCATCTTCGAGGAATCGCAACCGAGACGCGCCACATTGCCGAAGAACCGAGGGGGTGGTATCAGTTGCAGTTCCCCAATATCTCGCTCCCACCGGGAGAGCGTGGGGAAATCGTCTTGGTCACCTCCAGCGGCCAGGAAATCTCCAGGTTTCGGATCGCCGGCACACGGGCTGCGGCAACTCAGCTCGTAACGGCACCGATACCTGCCTCCGAGCTCCCCTATGGAACGTACCGACTCGAGATTCTGGACAGCAAGGGTCGGCTCTTCGACGAATTCGCTCTGTCGATCGAGCCCCCCCCAGAGCTCTGAATCGGTCGACCCATTCGAGATGCGATAGGCTGCCGACGAAGTGCCGCCCATGATCTCGACGTTCAAGTCATCAATTCTCCTCCTTCTCTTCTTCCTTACAATCGTTGCATCGGTTGCAACAACCCTGCAGGTTCGCTCCCCCGTATCTGATTGGGTCTTCCCGATCCCAGACAGAGTCGACCCGGAACCGGAAATAGATTCGGAGATCCAGAAGCTCTTGGATCGAGCGTCCGGCTTGCAGGCGTCGAACGCGGCCAGGGCAAGTGCCATTTGCCAGAGGGCTCTACAGAGAGCAAGGGAACAGAAGGCGATTCGTGCAGAAGCGCTCTCCCGGAACTGCCAAGGGCGAGTGCAGACACTCCACGGCCGCTATGATCTCGCAAGATCCTATTTCCAGCTGGCCCTCGACATCGCCGTAGAGCTCGGCGACCGCTCCCTCGCAGCGACGTTTCAATACAACTTGGGCAAGACGTTTGCGTCTCTGGGCGAAGACGAGCTGGCCTTCGAATTCCTCGAAGCCTCTCTGTATGGCCGAAAAACAGCTCGAGACCGTGGCATCTCCCTCTTGGAGCTCGCAACCTTGGTCGACGACGCCGGTGAGCCAGACCTCGCTATCTCTTTCCTGCGCACCGCGATTCGGTGGATCCCCTCGGCCCTATATCGTTCCTGCTCGTCTCGGGCGCGGACACGTGCCATTCTTCTCGACCGCCTGGCAGCGGTCTACGTCGACACTGGAGAGCTGGAAAGAGCAAGGAAAGGGTTTCACTCCGCCATCGAGATCACCAACCGCCTCGGAAGTCGAGATGATCAGATTTGCCGAAACGAGGAGACTCGAGGTGAGCCACCACTGGAACGCGAACGACTTCGCCAGGATCTCTCGGTCTACAAGTCCAATCTCGCGATGGTCACGATCCTGGAGTGCCAGGCCTCTCGAAAAAGTGATGCCTCGGCTCGATGTCCGGAGCTCGAAAACGCAATCGAGCTACTCGAAGAAGCGATCGAGCTGAACGCGAGCGGATCCGAGCACCGGCAAGGTGTCTTTTCTTTCGAGCTGGCGAGAGCCCTTCAGCTCTCCGGCCGATCGGATGCAGCTCTCGAAAAGATTCGGTCCGCGGTCTCGGCTGCGGAAGCGCTCCGATCCGATACTCGAAATGCCCTCCTACGAACCTCGGTTCTCGCCTCTCACGACGAGTTCTACGACCATCTGATCCATCTCACCGTCGAACGATTTCGGGTTCTTGGAGAGCCCCATCTTGCCCAAGAAGCTCTCCAGGTTGCCGAGCTCTTCAAAGCACGAGGTCTACTGGACCGGCGACAGTGGGTGAGAAGGGTCAGGAATGACCCTGTGACTCGGAAGAAGAGCCGAGAGCTTCGCATCCTCGAAACCGAGAGGTTGCAAAGAGTTCAGAAAGCCTCCCCTGATCTCCGCAGGCTCGAAGAAATCGAGAGCCAGCAACGAAATCTCATCTTCGAGCTCGAGGAGATCGGCAAGGACGAAACCCGGGAAGAACCACCAGAGCTTCCCTGGGAAGACCTACCCGCTTTCAGCGGCTCACAGCTACCAGAGAATTCTCAGCTCCTATACTTCGTGCTAACCGACGAGAAGAGCTTCTTGTGGCGGTTGTCTTCGGGTTCCTTTCAGGTCTTCGAGCTACCACCTCGCCAAGATCTCGAAAAACGAGCTCGACTCTTGAGCACCTACTTGTCTGCCAACTCTTACTCGAACCCGGAAACCGTCGAAGAGCACGTCCGAGCCTTTAGCCGATACCTGCTAAACGAAGTAGCCCCCCACCTGGCGGAGCATCGGATGTATCTGGTTCTGGACGGAGCACTGGCAGCCCTGCCCTTCAGCCGACTGGAGAACCCTTCCACTGGGAAGATGTTGCTCGAAGAGTTCGAGATCGTCCACCTGCCGTCCTTGATGCTGTCACGAACCTTCAATCCAGCCTCGGAAACCTCTAGACCGGAGTTGGATGAGCGACACGAGCTAATCGCTCTCGGTGATCCAAACTATCGCCCCCGGAACTGGAATTCCCAGATTCCGGGAAGCGAAAAGGCACTGCCATTCTTTTCGAGGCTTTTCGCGTCGAGAGAGGAAGTCGAGTATGTCTTCCAGCTCTATAACCCTACCGAGAGCACTCTTTTGCTGGGTTCGGATGTCAACCGGCAAGCGATCCTCGAAGGGGCTCTCGAAGGGTATCGAATCGTCCACCTGGCAGCCCACGCAGAGTCCAATAACGCTCGCCCCGAACTGACTCGAATCATTCTTTCCCAACTCGACCAAGTTGAAAATCCGATCGAATACAACCTTTTTCTCCACGAGATCGACGACCTGTTCCTGCACTGCGACCTGATCGTGCTCAGTGCATGCAGCACCGCCGAAGGGAGGATCATCCGCGGCGAAGGTACGATCAGCTTGGCTCGGTCCGTGCTCGCCGCCGGGGCTCGGCAAGCGGTCGTGAGCCTGTGGCAGGTTCCCGAAGATTCCACTGCAGCCCTGATGATGAGATTTCATGAAGCAATGGTGCTCGAGGGCTTGTCACCTGCCGCTGCTCTCAGGTCGGCTCAGCTCTCCATTCGAGCTCGAGAGGGCTGGGAAAATCCGAGCCACTGGGCAGGCTTTATTCTGATCGGAGACTGATCGTTCGATAGGTATCGCAACAAATCATTCGGTCTCGTGTTCTCCCAAGTGAAGCCGGCAGACCAAGGTGGTCGCCGACAATGCGAACGGGCCCTTGAAGCCCAGACATCGGGAGAAGCCCATGATCGAACCCATCCCCCAAGCCCTCCGCAACGACCCCGACCCGAAGCCGATCAATTATCCGGAAGACGGCGACGGAAAGCCCGCCAAGCAGTAGGCCTCTTTTCTAATCTATCGATCGGGAGGGATGATCGTGAGCCCACGGAAGACTCTGAGTTTCCATGGCATCGACGGAGAGTCGGGAGAGTATCTGCTGGCTCCTCGTCGAGCCGATGAAATGGGCTCGCTGCTGGCGGCGTTTACCGAGAGCGCTGCACCGAAACGGCTCGGCCACGGCCATGCTCCCAACGATCTCGCCGCGGCCGGCTGGGCGGTGATCTGGCGCGAGGGTGGCGATCCGGCTCGCCGGGCTGCCCTCGCGCCCCTGCTCGAGCTCCGCCGGGAACAGGCCGGTGCGCGATTCCGCGAGCTCGAGGCCTACCCCGACGAAACCACCCTCGACTTCCTGGCTCGCTACGGTGCGGGTCCCGGTCCCGTAAACCCCGACCGGGTGCCCTACCATCTCCTGATCGCCGCAACGCCCGAAGAGATTCCCTTCGAGTTCCAGAGCGAGCTCGCCTGCACCTACTCCGTGGGGCGCCTCGACCTCGATTCCCCCGACGACGACACCACCTACGCACGCCGATTGGCCCGTTTCGAAACCGAGGGGGTGAGCCCGAGGACCGCGGCTCTCTTCGGCCCGGAGCACCGGGACGATCGACCCACCTGGTCGTCTTCGGAGCACCTGACCCAGGGCCTCGACCGCCAGCTCGCCGGAGCCCACCGCAACTGGAGCGTGGCGACCCTGCTCCGGCACGCCGCGACCAAGACCGCGCTCCACGAGATGCTCCATTCCGAGCGACCACCTTCCTTGCTCTTCACCGCCGGCCACGGCCTTCGCTACCGCAAGACCAGCGATTTCCAGGCGACTCACCAGGGGTCTCTGCTCTGCGCCGAGTACCCGGGGCCGAAGGTGTGGAATGGGCGCCCCATGCCCGACGAGTTCATGTTCGCCGCGGGAGACCTCGACGAGTCTCTCGATCTCTCGGGGCTGGTGACCTGCCACTTCGCTTGTTACAGCGCGGGCACCCCACGCTTCGATCGCTTCGCCGACCACGAGCCGAAGGAGCTCGCCGATCGGCCTTTCGTGGCGCCGCTGGCCAAGGCGCTGCTCGCACGCGGCGCCCTGGGTGTGATCGGCCATGTCGACGTCACCATGGAGGGTAGCTTTCTCTGGCACGACGCAGGGCCGCAGATCACCGCCTTCGAAAGTCTGCTGTCGGCCGTGCTCGACGGCAACCGGCTCGGACACGCCATGGAGTACATGGCCGACCGATATGCACAGCTGGCGGTACGGGTCTCGGCCGCAGTCCGCCGGGCACTGGTGTCGGGAGCCTCTCCCGAGGGCCTTCTCGCCCTGGCGCATTGGGCCGCGTACGAAGATGCGCGCAATTTCGTGCTCCTCGGCGATCCGGCGGGCCGGCTGGCACCCTGACCCGGAACATGAATCGCTTCATCTTGCGCCGGATCACCCACCTCGACTCGCGAGCCCGGGACCTGGACCGGCAGGCTGCCACCCAACAGGCCCTCGAAACCCGTCGCGAGCTCTGTGCGCTGGCCCGGGAGCATCTCTCCGACGGGCATCCCTGGATGATCGACCGCTGGCTCGAGCTGGCGGACACCCATCGACAGCTCGAGCACTTCGACCAGGCCGAGCAGATCTACGTCGAGGTTCTACAGAACCTCGAACGTCAATCCAGGCCGGACCGTTCACGGATTGCAGCGGTCCGGAACACCTTCGGGGTGCTCCTCTGCGAGACCCGCAAACCAGGCATCGCGGCCGACCATTTTCGAGCGGCCCTTGAGCTGCTGGCGGATCGACCCGCGAGCCGATCGGCCGCCACCCTGCACAACAATCTGGCGAGCGCGCTCCACTCCTGCGGGGACCGTTCGGCCGCCCGCTTCCACTACCTCGAGGCCCTCCGGCTCTTCGAACCGGGCTCTCCTTCGCTCGACGAGGCCCATTGCCTCTGTGACCTGGCGGAGCTGCTGACCGAGGAGGAGGAGGAAGAAGAGGAGACAGAAGCCCTGACTCTGATCGAACGCGCGCGGCAGCTCTTCGAGGAGCTCCTGGCACCCGAGACCGCAGCGCGAGCCACGGCCTTTCTACGCCTCGCCGACCTCTATGGCCGGCTCGCCCGCTTCGAGCTCGCCCGGCCTTTGCTCGAAGCGGCGAGCGAGGCGCTCTCCCGCTCGGGAGAACACCCCGAACGGCTGTCGGAATGCCTGTCGATCCTCAGTCAGCTGGACTCCGGCCGCGCGACGCTGGACTGAGCTCCGGACCCGAGCCTTAGCAGCCCGTGGTGAAAGTCGACCGCAAGCGAGAGCGAGCCATTTCTCGTCAGATCGAGGCGCAGAATCGCAGGAATATCGGTGATCTTTCGAGATTCTGC
>CAZMEL010000053.1:0-36002 GCA_964565225.1 uncultured Thermoanaerobaculia bacterium
GGCTCCAGGAACGCCGACTCTTACGAAACCGAATATCCAATCTGACAAAGTAGAATTAAAAAGCCCTCGGCGTCTGGCCGAGGGTGAGAAGGCAAGCGTTGAAGTTGCCTGCGAGGTGAAAGAATCTTCGCTTCCTTGTGTGAGCTCGCTGTGAACGGCGGGTAAACTTTCCACCCATCCTGCCGGTCTCGTCTCAGTACGCGATGAGGCGGCGTGCCGCTGTCTCGAGCTCCTCGGAGCTGGGCAGGAACTGCGCCTCGAGCGGCGGCGAGTAGGGAACAGGTGTGTCGAGCGCACCGAGGATTCGGATCGGCGCGTCGAGGAATTCGAAGATCTCTTCCTGGATGATTGCCGCGAGGCTCTCGCCGATGCTGCCGGTCCGGGTGTCTTCGTGCACGATCAAGACCTTGCCGCAGTGCTGGGCGACGTCGAGAACGGTTTCGCGATCCAGGGGAACCAGAGACCGCAGATCGAGCACCGAGACCTCGAGGCCGTCGGCGGCAAGGGTCTCGGCCACCCGAAGCGCCACGTGCACATAGGCGCCGTAGGTGATGATGGCGAGGTCGGAGCCCGCCCTGCGGAGGGCCGCCTTGCCGAGGGGTAGGGGCTCGGCGGCTTCCAGGTCGAGAATCTGTTTGATCGTCGGGTCGCGGTACAGGGCGATGTGCTCGTAGAAGAGCACCGGGTCGGGATCGGCGACCGCCGCCACCAGCAGCGCCCGGGCGTCTTCCGGGGTCGAGGGAACGACGATCTTGAGCCCCGGTGTGCGGTAGAACCACGCTTCGGTGTTCTGGCTGTGATACGGCCCGGCGTGTCGTCTTCCACCCCAGGGAAGGCGGACCACCATCGGCACCTCTCCGCCCCAGCGGTAGCGGATCTTGGCCGCATTGTTCACCAGCTGATTGAAGCCGGTGGCCACGAAGTCGTTGAACTGGATCTCGCAGATCGGGTGCAGGCCCATGAGCGCCGCGCCGATTCCGAGGCCCAGCGTACCGCCTTCGGTGAGAGGAGAGTTCAGGATGCGGTCGCCGAATTCCTCGAGCAGAGGCCGAAGCAGCAGAAAGGCGTTGCCGTACTCTCCGCCCACGTCCTCGCCGTAGACGAAAGCCTTGGGGTCGGAACGCAACACGTCGCCGACCCCGAGCATGATCGCCTCCAGCAGAGTCTTGCCGCCCGGATCCATGGGCAGCCCGGCGACGACCGGCGGAAGCTCGGGAGGATCCTGGGAGACGAGAAAGCGGCGGTGCTCCAGGGCCTCCACCCGGCGAGCCGGCGGGAGGTCGCCATAGACCCGCTCGCCCGCGGATTCCGCCTCGGGCCAGGGGGATGCGATGACCTTCTGAGCCTCCGACTCGACCATCGACTCGGCCTCCGACTTCCAGATGTCGAGATCTTCGATCCGGATGATCCCCTGGCTCGCCAGGCGCTCGGCGTAGGTCTCGATCGGATCCCGCTCGGCCCAGTACGCATAGGCCTCGGGGTCGGCATAGCCGTTGCCGGTGAGCTCGGGGTAGGTCCATTTCGGGGGGGCTTCCTTGCCGAGATAGAGCATGTCGTCGTGGTGCGCGTGTCCACACATCCGCATGCAGACCAGCTCGATCAGGGTCGGCCCCAGGCCTTCGCGAGCCCGTTCCGCGGCCCAGGTGAAGGCGGCGGCGATGGCGTCGGGATCGGTGCCGTCGATCGTCAGGCCGGGGATGCCGTAACCGGTGGCCTTTTCGGCGAAGACCCGGGCCGCGGTCTGGTCCCGAACCGGCGTCGAGAGCGCGGTCTGGTTGTTCTGGATACAGAAGATCGCCGGCAGGTGGCGGGTGGCGCATACATTGATGGCCTCATGCCATTCTCCGAGAGAGGTTCCCCCCTCGCCGATGCAGGTCACTGCGACCCGCCCCTTGCCCTCCTGGGCCATCGCAAAGGCGATGCCGCTGACCGTGAGAGCGGAAATCGCCAGCGGTGCAGCGGGGGGTAGAATGCCGAATTCGAGGCTGCCGATGTGGAAGTCGCGGCCGTCCATCGGCGGGCCCGCCTTGCCCGCCTGGGCGCTGAGGATGTGCCGCACGCCCATGGGCTCCGGGTTCATGGCCAGGGCAATGCCGACGTCGCGGATCAGGGGTGCCACCACGTCGCCACGCCACGAGCCGTCGGGGGCGCGGAACTGTTCTCCGCGCTGGAGTCGGATACCGGCCGCGTAGATCGCTTCCTGGCCCAGGGAGCGGTAACCCTTGCCCTGGAACGCGGCCTTCTCGTACCGCAGCTCCGCTCCCTGGTAGAGCGTCTTCAGGCGGTTGTCCACCGCCCGGGAGAGGATCATTCCCCCGAGCATTTCCTTCCGTTCTTCCGGGGTGAGGGAGGCGGTAATGGCCTCGCGACGCAGGAAACCGTCACAAGCTTCGATCAGCTCTTTGCGAGCCCGGGCGAGGCGGGTCGCCGCAGGTACTCTGGGAGTCGTCTCGAAACGTTCGGGGAGATCGAGCGTCTGGGTGCGTTTCTCGAGCTCTTTGCGCAGCGAAACCCGAACCGAGTCGATCCCGCCCTGGTGTTTGAAGCTGCTGACCGAGGGCTTGCTGATGGCGACTTCGAAGGCTTCCCTGGCGGCATCGAGCGCAAACGGGTATTGCTCGGCCACGAAAGTCAGAAATCGGCCGATCAAACCGTACGGGCTAGAGGTGGTCTTGGTCGCCAGTCTTTGTCTTGCCAATCCTCGGTCCTCGAAATCGTTGCGATCTGAAATTGGGAAGGATCCCGTCACCGTGGGGAGGTTTCGGTCCATCCTTCCCACCGCAAAGAGATATGCTGAGGTTAGATGATTTGCGTCTACGCCATGCTTGTCAAGGCGGTGCCGGGTCGAAAGCGTGAGCCGAACTCTGCGGAAGGTCCGGATTCGGAGCCGGGCCGCGGGTCCAGCAACAAGGAACGGCCCACCATGAAGAGTTGGAGAAGAGAGATCCCTTGAACGAGCCCGCGTCCTTTCTCTGGCCGCGTCCGACCTACGCCGCGATGGGGGACTGGGTCGAGCTGCCCCGGCGACTCTCCATGGCGAGGACGGGAGCGTCGGCGCCGGCAGCTCGGCGGTGGATCGAAGAGCAGTTGCGCACGGACGGGCTCGAGGCCGGTACGGGTGGAAGCGATGCGCAAATCTTCCTGGACCTGGAGCCGGACGGAAGGCCCCAGGCATACCAGCTGCAGATCGGGGAGGGTAGAGTCGAGATTCGGGCGGCTTCGGAGGTCGGCCTCTTCTACGGAGCCGTCACCTTCGGCCAGTGGGTGCGCTTGCACCGCTGGGAAGATCCCGTCGCGGAAAGCTGCCGGCTCCGGGAGCTTCGGGTCGAGGACGAGCCGGATTTCCCCGTGCGTGGGGTCATGCTCGACATCAGCCGCAATCGGGTGCCCACTCTCGAGACCACCCTCGAGCTGGTCGATCGGCTGGCGAGCTGGAAGATCAACCAGCTACAGCTGTACATGGAGCACACGTTCGCCTACCGCGGGCACGAAGCGGTGTGGACGGGCTGGAGCCCCTTCACCGCGGAAGAAATCCAGCAGCTCGATGCTCATTGTCGCGCCCGGCACATCGATCTGGTGCCGAACCAGAATAGCTTCGGCCATCTTCACAAGTGGCTGGTCCACGAGCCGTACCGCTGGCTGGCGGAGTGCCCCGAGGGGATCGAGCATCCCTTCAGCGAGGGGAAGGAGCCGTTCAGTCTGTGCCCTCTCGACCCGGGCAGCCTGGAGCTTCTCGAGGATCTCTACGGTCAGCTCCTGCCCTGTTTTTCCAGTCCTTTCTTCAACGTCGGGCTCGACGAAACCCTCGATCTCGGCGAAGGGCGCTCGGCCGCGGCCTGCGCGGAGCGAGGCAAGGGGCGGGTCTACCTCGAGTTTCTGCACCGGATCCACGAGCGGGTCCGGCGGCACGGCCGGCGCATGATGTTCTGGGGCGACATCGTGCTGCAGCGTCCGGAGCTCATCCCCGAGCTTCCGGCCGATGCCATCGCTCTCGAATGGGGGTACGAGGCGCAGCATCCGTTCGCCCGCGACTGCCGCCGCTTCGCCGAAGCGGGGCTCGAGTTCTACGTCTGCCCCGGCACCAGCAGCTGGCACAGCTTCGCGGGGCGGCTCGACAATGCGCTGGAGAATCTCGCCCAGGCCGCCCGGCACGGACTGCGAGAGGGAGGCTCCGGGTACTTGATCACCGACTGGGGCGACAACGGGCATCTCCAGCCGCCGACGATCAGTGATCCGGCCCTGCTCGCCGGTGCAGGGTTCGCCTGGCGCGCTGCGAGCGCCGGGGCGCCGCGTGATCTTCCGCTGGCCCGACTCCTCGATCTCCATGCTTATGGGGATCGTGCCGGAGCCGCGGGTCGTGCGACGGTGGAGCTCGGCAACGCGTACCTCGATACCGGAGCCCCTGCCGAGGGAGCCGAGCCGATCAATGGATCGGTGCTCTTTTTTCTTCTCCTCTTCGCCCACAAGCCGGTCGCCGAGAGGCGATGTGGTGGTCTGACAACCGCGGGTTTGCGCCGCGCTCTCCGGGCCGTGGAGGGCGCGACCGACCGGCTACGGAGCGCCCTGCCGACCGAATCGGGCCTTCCCGAGGGTGTGGCGAGAGCCCGCCGAGAGCTGTTTTGGGCAGGGGAGGCGCTGGAGCTCTCCTGCCATCTCGGAATTCCCTGGCTCGAGGCGGGGCTCGAAACCCCGGCCGGCCAGCTCCCGAGATCGGCTCGCGAGCTGGCGCTGGGGCGGCTCCGGTCTCTGGAAGCCGATTTTCGATCATTGTGGAGCGAGCGGTTTCGACCCGGGGGTTTGGAGATCTCCGCGGAGCGCCTCGGCCGCCTCGGCCGGTTGTTGAAGAACACGGAGAGATAGCTTTGTCGAAGGAGGTACCCATGAAGAAACTGGCGACGAGTTGTTTTCTCCTGTGTCTGGGGCTCTGCCTCGGTCTGCTGGCCCCCGGCTCGAGCCTCGCCAACGAAGAAACCAACTCTGCTGCGGATTTGCCGGTGGAAGGGATCACCAGCTCCGAGATCTCGATCGGCGGTGCACGACTGCACTTCCTGGAAGGGGGAGATTCGCGCGCCTTGACCGTGCTCTTCCTTCACGGCGGGCGCTTTACCTCTCAGACCTGGAAAGAGCTCGGGACGCTCGACCTGCTGGTGCGCCGGGGATACCGGGTGCTGGCGCTGGATCTGCCGGGTTTTGGTCAGTCCGAGAAGGCGGAGAAGCTGCCGCCGTCGGATGTTCTGGCCTCTTTCGTCACCCTGGTCGCACAGCAGCCGGTAGTGGTCGTCTCGCCGTCGATGAGCGGCCGGTTCAGTTTTCCGTTCCTGGTCCGGCGGCCATCGCAGGTCACGGGATTCGTCGCCGTTGCACCGGTCGAGATCGCGACCTACGCCGAGCGTCTGAAAGGCTCCGAGGTGCCGGCGCTACTGGTGTGGGGAGAGAACGACGATGTGATTCCGCTGCGCGAGAGCAAACCCTTGCTCGAGGCTCTGGGTCGCAGCCGCCGGGTCGTGCTCGAAGGGGCCTCCCACGCCTGCTACCTCGATCGTCCGATCGACTTCCATCGCGAGCTCCTGCAGTTCCTGGCCGGTCTCGGGTATTGACCCGGCTCGCGGGTGGCCCGGCCTGAGCTCCGGTCAGGCGCTCTGGAAAGCTGCCAGGGCCGCTTCCTCGGACTCGAAGATCGTCAAGAGGGGGAGGAGCTGCGAGAGCTCGAAGATCTCGCGGATCTGGCCGGTGAGGTGCACCAGCTTCATTGTCGAGCCGAAGCGTTTGGCGAGGCGGTCGCTGGCCACCAGCTCGCCGATCCCCGCGCTGTCGATCTTCGTGACTTCCGAGAGATTGAGAATGACTTTTTTCCAGTCGGAGGCGATGATCTCGTTCATGATGGCCTGGAGCTGTTCCGCGCCGGTGCCCGCGACGAGGCGGCCTTTGAGGTCGACAATCACCACGTCGTCTTCCTGTCTGATATCTACTTCCATGGATGTCCTCGGTACAGGGAAATTCGATCGGCCTGCAGACGGTGTGTACGGGTCTTCGGATGCCTGGAAATATCGTCCGTCCTCTGGCCTCGGGCGACGGGTGGCCAGGAGCGGGCCGCAAGGTGGCGGATCATAACACGGCCGTTGTGAGCTCTTCGGCGGTGAGAGAGCAGCCCCGGAGCTCGGCACCGCTGGCACGTCCGAGCAGCTCCAGCTCCCCGTCCTCCAGGCGACCGATGTCCTGGGTGAGCACGTGCAGGGCCGAGCCGACGTTGGCGAGGTCGAAAACGGCGATCAAGCCCGGCTCGCCGGGCGGAACCGGAGTCGATTGGATGGGGTCGAGCACCTGGGCTCGTACCCAGTGGGGACCGGTGAAGCGCTCGGATCCTCCGCGAAGAGCTCCCGTGTAGAGCTGGCTGGTCAGCTCGGTCATGCCGTATTCGCGAACCACCCGACCCGGCGGAATCGCCAGTCGGCTCTCGACGGCCTCGAGCAGCTCCCGGCGCGAGAGCTCCCGGGTCTTGCCCTTGAAACCTCCGGTGTCGAAGACCGCGGAACCCGCGGGGAGCGGCAGCCTCTCTCCTTCCACGGAGAGAGCGTCGAGCCACCGCACCAATGCGAAAGACGTCGCAATCACCAGTACGGGGCGACCTTCCGCGATCCGCTCCTCGCACCAGGACCGGGCGGCCGCGACATCGATCCCGTCAGCCCCCAGGGCGTAGAGGCTGCTCTCGGCACCGAGCGTTCGGAGCACGTGATCGATCATGAAGCCCAAGCTCGAGTCGTCGACCAGCGTACGGGGCGGCACCAGGGCCAGCATCGGTGGCCGGCCGGCCAGGGGATCTCCCGCCGGCAGGCAGTAGCGCGGAAAGCTGGATTCGATCACCTGGCGGTAGAGATCGGGGAACGGGTGGAAGTGCACGCTGCGATTTCCGCCCGTGGTGCCGCTGCTGCGAAAAACCTCTCGGGGTGGGGCGGCGTGCAGGGGCAAGCTCCGGAAGGCCATCACCGGCACGGCCGGCACCTGGCGCCACGAGCGCATCTCTTCGGGTAGCACTCCCCTTGCCCGGCACAGGCGCCGGTAGGGTGTGATGTTCTCGAACTGGAAGCGAAAGGCGTCGCGCGCCAGGGCGTCGAAGCTCCCACAGCGGGGATCTTCGACATACCGGGAAATGTGCTGGATCAACTCGTCGACCATGGGTGAGGATTTTCGAGCACCGGCCCCTGAGAAGCAAGGATGAGGCGTCCGCCGGGAGGGTGGGGTCGGGAGGGTCTGATAAAGTGCGGGCGCTCTTCGAACGATGGATCCCGAGCCCCCGAGACGACCCTTTTCGAGCGGGGCGGGACTTCACTTCCTACCCGAGGACTTCCTACTCGAGGAAATGGCACGGTGGCGAGACTTCCCGGAAACTCTCTGGCTGCGGGATTGGTTCTGATCGTAGCCTTGGCCGTTCTCACAACCGCCGGCAGCGCCGGGGTGGTCACCTGGATTCTCGGGGATCGCTCCGCCCAGGCGTCGACCAGCAGCGAGCTGCAGGGCAGCCACGCGGTGCTGCGACTCCTCCAGCAGCAGCGGTACCAGCAGCTGCGCTACATCTCCCGGCTCTTCTCGACCGACCAGCTCCTGACGTCCTACATGGCCGAGGCGGCCCAGGCTCGGGATCCGAGCTCCGTTTTCGACATCCTCGAGGAATACCAGAACCTGCTGAATTTCGAGGTCGCCGTGGTTCTCGACAGCAACGGCCTGGTGCTGGCCCGCACCGATGCACCCGAGGACACCGGCGAGGATCTGTCGGGCAATCCCCTGGTCGCGGTGGCCCTGGCCGAACGCGAGGCCTTCGGCGTGTGGCAGCAGGGCGACCGGCTCTACCACGCGGTCGCGGTGCCCCTGCTCCGCCAGTTCGATCTGGTGGGTTATACGATCGTCGCCTTCTCGATCAACGACGCCCTGGCGCTCCAGGTACAGCGCGCCAGCGGTGCCGACACCCTGTTCCTCGTCAACTCCTCGACCGGGCCGTCGGTGACCGCGTCGACCCTCAATGCCAGCCAGGGCGAAGAGCTGATCTCGCAGCTCCGGAGGCAAGGAGAGTTGTTCCAGAGAGTGACCCGCAAGGGAGAGACCGTCGACCAGGTCGAGATCGATCTCGGCGGTGAGTCGATGATGGTGTTTCTCGCCCCTCTGCACGATGCGGCTCGGAAAGCGGTGGGTGCCAGTGTTTCCCTCACGTCCCTCGATCAACCGCGGAGCTACTTTCACCAGATCCTCCTGGTGCTGGCGGTCGTGGGCCTGGTGGCTGCCTTCGCCTCGGCGCTTCTGGCCCTGGCCCTCACTCGCCGCTCGTCGCGGCCGGCCCGGCTGCTGGCGAGCGCGGTCGGGGAAGTCGCCCAGGGAAACCTCGAGACGCAGATGCCGAAGGGTCTCGGCGGCGACCTCGGCCGGATGGCGGAGTCTCTCGGCGATATCGTGGTCGGCATGCGGGAGAAGCTCGCCCTGGAGTACTTCGTCGGTCGGGTGATCCGATTTCTGCCGGAACCGGCCAAAGTAGGCGGTGCCGTGCGGCCGGAGGCGCGCAAGGTCGCCCTTCTCGGTGTCGAGATGCGGCGCTTCGCCAATGCCAAGATCGGCTACGACCCGGAAGAGAACCTCAGCCGATTCGCTCGAGATCTGCAGAGAATTTCTGCCGCGGTGGTGTCTCACAAGGGACGAGTCGAGGCGGTGTACGGGCATCGGGTGTTGGCGGTTTTCGACCAGGAGGCCTCCGCCTTCCAGGCCATGAGCGCAGCCACCGAGGTGTTGCTCGTGCTCTCGGAGCGGGAGAGTGTTTTCGACGAGCCCGAGCCGCCGGTGATCGCTCTCTCCTGCGGGGGAGTGGTCACTGGATCGGTGGTCTGGGGAGACCGCCCCGGCACCGCCCTCGCCGGGCCGCCGGTACAGCAACTGGAGAGCGTGCTGCGGGAAGCGCCTCAGGGAGACATCTACTTCACCAAGGCCCTCTACACCGAGCTCGGGCCCTACATTCAGCGCGCGGCGGTCCAGGTCAAGGCGCAGCGGGGCATCTTGAGCCCGCAGCCGTTGCTGGTGATCACCGCCGAGCAGGGTTGTCAGCTCACCGGCGTCTCCGCCGGCCAGGTCGGCTCCGGCGTGCAGGAAGGGCGGAGCTTCACCGACATCGCTCCCGGTACCTTGCTCGGCAACCGTTTCGACGTGCTGGCGGAGATCGGTGCCGGTCGTACCGGCCTGGTGGTCAAGGCGCGGGATCGTGAGCTCGGGGATCTCGTGACCTTGAAGATGCTGCGACCGGAGGTCGTGGCCGACGCCGACCGTTTCGACCGTCTGCGCAGCGTCATCCGCATCGCCCGCGGCATCCGGAGCCCCAACGTGCTCGGAGTGCTGGATTTCGGCGAGGCCGACGGCATGCCCTACATCTCCTGCGAGTTCGTACGTGCCATGACCCTGCGACAGACGCTGGACCACAGTCGCCAGGTACCCCTGGTGGCCGGAGTGCGCATCGCTCGGCAGATCTGCTTCGCGCTGCTGGCAGCCCACCAGGAGAGGCTCCTGCACCGGGGGCTCAAGCCGCAGAACGTGCTGGTGGAGGCCAATGGTGGAGTCAAGGTCATGGACTTCGGTCTGTCCGGCCCGGTGGGAGCCGGGGGAGTGGTGGAGGGTGTGGAATATCTGGCACCGGAGCAGCTGGAAGGCCGCGAGGCCGATCCTCGGGCCGATATCTACGCCTTCGGGGTCGTGCTCTACGAGATGTTCACCGGCCAGGTCCCCTACACCGCTGGCACCCTGGAAGAGATGCGGCAGAAGCTCGCCACCGAGCAACCGGCGCCTCCGTCGAGCCAGTCGGCGGAGATTCCCGCGGCCCTCGAGGAGATCATCCTACGGGCCATGGCCAGGGCGCCCGAACAGCGGTTCGAGACGGTCGACCAGCTGCTCGAGAGCTTCGAAGCCCTGCGCTGATCTGCCGGAGCCGAAAAAAGTCTGCTCCCGACGAAAAAGAGCGCAAGAAAGCTCCCTCGCCGGTGTTTCACGGGCGAGGGTTGAATGCTGAACGGCGCGCAGGTGGAAGAACAAGATCCGGATCGAGGCTTGCTGGCCCGCGTCGCCGCTGGCGATGTCGAGTCGTTCGGGGTTTTCGTCGGCCGTCACCAGGAACGCCTGCAGCGGCTCTGCGAGCGAATGCTGCACGACCCGGAAGATGCACGCGACGCCAGCCAGGAAGTCTTCTTGAAGGTCTTTCGCAGGGCCGGTAGCTTTCAGCCCCGGGCCAAGGTGTCCACCTGGATGTACCGGATCGCGATGAACCATTGCCTCAATCGCCTGCGGCGGCGCAAGGTGGCGCAGTTCTTCTCGTTGCAAGCGGCGGGAGGAGGAAGCGAAGAAGACGATCGTGAGCTCGATCCACCGGACCTGGCCCCGGACGCGGCCCAGGCACTGGCGGCGAGGGAGCAGTGGAGGCATACCTGCGAGCTCATCGCTTCGTTGCCGGTCAACCAGCGGGCGGTGCTCGTGCTGGCGAAGCTGGAAGGTCTCTCCTACCGGCAGATCGCCGAAGTGCTGGAGATCAGCGAGGGAGCGGTGGAGAGCCGGCTGTTCCGGGCCATGAGGAAACTGACCCGGGCGCAGGAGAAAGAGCGGATCTGAGGAGGCTCGAGACGATGACGATCGTGGTGAGACGATCGTGGTGAGGTGAGCCCGTGTCGAGGAGACGATGTTGAAAGCGATCGAGAGGCTGATGGTGCGGCGGCTCGGCGGCGAGCTGAGCACCGAAGAAACGGCAGAGCTCGAGAGGCGTCTGGCGGCAGATCCGGAGGCGGCCGAGCTCTTCGCCCGGATGCAAGACCGGTGGCAGAGCCTCGGCGACCTCCCTTCCGCCGCTCGGCCCGTCGATCTGGCCCAGGACCTGATGGCGGCTGCGCGGAAAGAGGGAGACTCCGAGATGGGGTGGTCCGCGGCGCCGACCTGGGCCCGCGCCTGTGCCGCGTTGGCGCTGGTCTTCGGGAGTCTGCTGGGCACGATCCTGGCCGGGTCCGGAGGGTTGGGTGGAGATCTCACGCGTGGAGATTTCGACACTGTGGAGGTCTGGGCCGAGCCCTTGAGCCTTTCGGAGTCCTACTGGATCGGCATCGAGAGCCTGGACGCGAAAGGTGAAGAGAGCTGGGAGCCTCGGCCATGAAGCGGTGGTGGCTGATCATCCTCCTGTTGTTGTCTCTGGGAATCAACGTGGGTTTCCTCGCCAGACAGGCGCTGCGCTCTGGCCCACCGGGGAGCCAGCCGCAGATCTCCGCGGAGGACGACGAACGCCAGATGCGGGGGCTCCCGCCGGTGTTCCGCCGCCTGGCCGACGAGCTGCAGTTGCAGGGAGAAGAGCGCGAGAGGTTCTTGGAGCTGCAGCGCGAGCTCCTGCGGCAGACCTTCGTGGGCCGGCAAGAAGTGTCGCGGCTGCAGAAGGAGCTCCGCCGGGAGCTGGTCTCTCGCCAGCCCGACCGCGAACGGATCGATCACCAGCTCGAAGCCCTGGCCCGGGCCCATTTCCAGCTGGAGAAGATCTTCGTCGATCATCTTCTCGACACCCGGGAGATGCTGGAGCCTCGGCAGGAGCGCCTGTTCATGCGTTTCATGTCGCGCCTGCGGGAAGCTCGTAGAGAGACCCATCGATGGCAGCAGCAGTGGCAGCAACAAAGGCGTTCGCGAGCCCGGAAGCCCGAAGAGCGGCAGCTTCCGCCTTCGTCGGGTCCCGAAGAAGAGCCGTGAAGCCTCGTTCGGAGCTCTGTCGGTGGATACAAGGGCCCCGGGATTCGGGGCGAAGGAGGAGAAATGCTCGATTCTCTACCCGAGCTTACGCTCTGGTGGAGGATCCGTTTATGCTTGCCCGATGGGATTGAAGATCGCCTTGCTCGGCAGCCGCGGAATTCCTGCGCGGTATGGGGGATACGAGACCCTGATGGAGGAGGTGTCGCTCCGGCTGCAGCGTCTGGGTCACGAGGTGACGGTCTACTGCCGGTCCCACTACACGGCGAAAGAAGAAACAGAGCTCGACGGGGTACGGCTGGTGACCCTGCCCACGGTGCGCACCAAGTACCTCGACACCCCGGTACATACGTTTCTTTCCTGTGGCCACGCCATGTTTCGCGACTACGACGCGGCTCTCGTGGTCAATGCGGCGAACGCCCTCTTCCTCCCTCTGCTGCGCCTGGGCCGGGTGCCCGTCGCCCTGCATGTCGACGGCATCGAGAAGCGGCGAGCCAAGTGGGGGCCCCTCGGGCAGCTGGTCTACGCGCTCTCCGAACGGCTGGCCTGTGTGTTCCCCGATACTCTGGTGACCGATGCGGAGGTGATTCGCGATCACTACGAGTCCCGGTACGGCGCCGGCTCCACCCTGATCACCTACGGCGTCGATCCCAAGCCACCCTCGCAGTCCGGGGTGCTCGAACGCCTGGGGCTCCACCCCGGCGAGTATTTTCTCTATGTCAGCCGTTTCGAACCGGAGAACAACCCCCATCGGCTGGCGGAGGCGTATCGCCGGGTGTCGGGCGATCTACCCTTCGTGATGGTCGGTCATGCACCCTATGCCGACCGTTTCATCGCCGGCTTCCGAGCCGAGGCCGATCCCCGGATTCTCTTCCCCGGGGCGATCTACGGCGATGGATATCGCGAGCTTCTCTCCGGGGCGTTGGCCTACGTCCACGGTACCGAGGTGGGAGGAACCCACCCGGCTCTCGTGGAGGCCATGGGGTATGGCAACTGCTTGCTGGTCAACGACGCTCCGGAGAATCGGGAGGTGGTCGGCGAGTGTGGTCTGTGGTTCGAGGCTGGGGATCCCGAGGGGATCGCGGCGACGTTCGAGCGGGTGCTCGCCGATCGAGAGCTGGCGAGGCGGCTGGGACAAGCCGCGGCCGAGCGGGCCGAACGCCTGTATTCGTGGGATCGAGTGGCCGAGCAATATGAAGACCTTTTTCGCAACTTGGCGAGGAGGTAGAATACCGCTTGACCTCCATTTGATGCTTTTGTAACATTTTGAGAGCACCTCGGATCCTATCCAGGAGAAGATGGCTCACGCGACGCGAGGCTTTCGAGATCGGAAGGATGAATCCATTCGCAAGATTCCGCCAAAAACGACCACTGGACGCTTCTGGTCGGCTCGCCAGCAGGCTTTGGGTCGACCGTCGAGATTCCGATCGAATTCTGGAAAAAAAGCGCTCGAGAGGCGAAGTTTCCGCGGAGGAAGCGGAAAACCTCGCTTTCTTCGTACAGAACGGCTACCTCAAGCTCAGAACCAGCTTGTCGGAGCAGGCCTGCGAAGCGATCCAGGAAGACGTCGAAGGCCTCTGGCGTGACCGGCCAGATTATGTTGCATACTCATATCATAGCTTGCTCACCCGGTTTTCCGATGCCCGCTCCGAGCATCGCCAGCCCGCGTACCGGATCGCCGACCTCCACAGCTATTCTCGGACCGCTCGAGAGCTCTATCTCTCGCCGGAGATCTTCCGCTACATCGAGCTACTCTTCGGCGAGCCCGGCGTGGCGACCCAGTCTCTCTACTTCGAATGGGGCTCACAGCAGCCCCTGCACCGGGATCCGGTCTTCGTGCGAATGCAGCGCCCGAACCATCTCCTGGCGGCATGGATCGCCCTCGAAGACATCGGCCCCGATTGTGGCCCGCTGGTCTATGTGCCGGGCTCCCATCGTTTGCCGTATTATCAATACGAGCCTGGACGATACTTCGCCGATTTTTCGCAGGATTCCGATGCCGACCGGCAGCGGGCCGAAGCCTGGGACCAGGCCCAATGTGAGGCCCATGGGTTGCAGCCCGAGGTGCTCACCTGCCGCCGGGGGGATTGCTTGATCTGGCACCACTCCCTGCTACACGGTGGCGCTCCGCCAACGGATCCATCCTTGACCCGAAAGAGCTTCGTTGTGCACTACTCCACGCTAGCGACCATGAAGAGAGTCCAGAACAGCTACCTCGAAGAGCCCCACTCTGCCGAGTCGAAGATCCGCTCGTTCACCAGTGATGTCTTGCTGGAGCAGAATCGTTGCCGGGGTTTCAAGAGCCCCCTGGAGGTTCGAGGAAGCCTGGTGAAGGAGACCGGGACGCAATGAGCAACCGGCGAAGACGGGGGATTTCCCCACGATGTTGAAGGAACAGTCGAGACTCCTGTCGGCGTTCATCTTCACCGTCGATCTGGCGTTGGTCGCGGTGGCCTTCCTCCTCGCCTACTGGGCCCGTGCCGTTTTTCTCCCCACGTTTTTTCCGGATTCGGTCGCTACCCCTCTCTACCCACTGTCGGCCTACCTGCCGCTGCTACCGGTCGTCCTGATCATCTGGGGCTGCCTGCTCCTTTCCTCGGATTGTTACCGCTCCCACCGTACGGTGACTCTGCTGGAAGAGGCCTGGGACATCCTCCGTGTCTGTGTCGGCGGGCTGGCGGTCTTGACGCTGGTGGACTATGCCCTGCGCATCGACGAACGTCTGCTGGGGGGCGACCAGTTCAGCCGCCTTTGGGTGCTCTTGATCGGGGTGTTCGCGGGGCTCTTGCTGCTGACCGAGAAGCTGGTCTTGCGGACCCTCTCGAGATACGTCCGCTCCCGCGGCTTCAACTACCGTACGGTGCTGATCGTCGGCACCAGCCCCGGCGCCTTCTCGCTCGCCGACTCGATCCGGAACCATCGCTACTGGGGGTTTCGGATCCTGGGATTCGTGTCCCACGCCGCCGCGGAAGAGGCGGCTCCCGAAGATAGCGCCGAAGTGCTGGGAACGATCGACGACATCCCCCGCCTGGTGGAGGAGAACGTGGTCGACGACGTTCTCTTCTGTGTCAGCCGCCGGGAGCTCGATCGCCTCGAAGACCTGTTTCTGCTCCTGCACGAGCAGGGCATTCGCACCCGTTTCGCTCTGAACTTCTTTCCCCACTCGAAGACCCGCACCCGTTTCGAAGAGCTCGACGGAGTACCTCTGCTCACCTTCTCCACCACTCCGGAGCAGCTGCTGCCCCTGGTGCTCAAACGCACCCTCGACATCGTGCTCTCGATCGTGATGATGGTGCTGGCCCTGCCGGTTTCGGTGGGCATCGCCCTGCTGATCAAGGCGAGCGGCAGCGGCGAGGTCTTGTTCCGGCAGACCCGGTGCGGGCTCAACGGCCGCCGTTTCACGATCTACAAGTTCCGCACGATGATCGAAGGGGCCGACGAGAAGAAAGACGAGCTACTGCACCTCAACGAGATGGACGGCCCCGTCTTCAAGGTGTCGAAGGATCCGCGGGTCACCGGGCTGGGTCGATTCCTCCGCCGTTTCAGCCTCGACGAGCTACCCCAGCTGTGGAACGTGCTGCGGGGCGACATGAGCCTGGTGGGGCCGCGACCGCCGATTCCCGACGAGGTGGCGCGTTACCAGCGCTGGCAGCGGCGCAGGCTGTCGATGAAGCCCGGGCTCACCTGCCTGTGGCAGATCAGTGGCCGCAACCAGATCGACTTCGACCGCTGGATGCAGCTCGACCTGGAGTACATCGACACCTGGTCGCCCTGGCTCGACCTGAAGATCCTGCTCAAGACCGTCCCGGCCGTGCTCAGCGGCCGCGGTGCTTCCTGACCTCTTCAGCCGATCTTGCCCTTGCCGATCGCCGCTTCCACGGTGAGGATCGTCTTCTCCATCTGCTGGCGTAGTGCCTGATCCTGCTCGGTCCTGGGCAGGCCCTTCTCCAGGAGCTCGGCGTAGGAGAAACGTTTCTGGAAAATCACCGTGCCCTTGTCGTAGACCCGCACCTCGAAGGCGCTGGTTTCGGTGCCGAGATCCTCGGCCTGGAGATGGAATTCCCGCTCGTCTCTGCGGGTCACCTTGTTGATTCCGGTAATCATCGCAATCGGCCTCGCTACGGGTTGAGTCGGCTCGGTGGAGTTGGGACGGAAGCGCTCAGAGAGGAATCTCCATGAGGTCTTCGCCGATGAGAATCTCCCCGCTGTAGCCCTTTCGCCGGGCCCGGTCGTTCAGATCTTCGCTGTCGAGCTCGCGATAGAGGTGGGAGCATACCAAGCGGCGCACCTGGGTCCGGGCCGCCAGCTCCAGGATCTCCTCGTCGCGCAGGTGCCCGCTGTCGATCACCGCGAGATCGACTCCCCGGAGAAACTCGACTTCCTGCTCGTGGAACGACGAATCTCCGGTCAACGCGATCTCGAGTCCGCGGTGGCGGAGCTTCAGCCCTCGATTGCCGGCGGGGGGTAGGGAGGGGTAGCCGAACTCCCGGCCGGCGATCGTCAGGCCGTGGGCTTCGGTTTCGTGCAGCCGGAGCGCCCAGCTCGGCCGGCCCAGGGCGTCCCGGCCGATGAGATCGAGCAGGCCATCGAGCAGCCGCACGAGCCCGGGCGGGCCGTAGATGTGGAGATCCCGCTGCCTCGGGTCGGTCTGCGACCACGCCGCGGCGTGCAGAAAGGGAATCAGGTCCGAGAAATGGTCGGGATGGAAGTGGGAGAGGACGATATGCTCGACGTCGTTCTGACGTAGCCCCAGCTCCACCAGCCGATGGGCGATGCCGCGGCCGAAATCGAACACCAGGCGTAGACCTTCCAGCTCGGCCAGCACCGCCGATGCCATGCGATGCAGCTGGAGCTGGCAGGTGCCGGTGCCGAGCAAGACCAGGCGGTTCCGGTTGGGGGGCATGGAGAGAAGGTAAAGGCCGCCCGAAAGGGTGTCAAGATCCAGCGGGCGTGGGAGCCTCGACAATGGACTCGACCAGCAAGAGACCGGCCGCGATTCTGCTCTGCGCCGGATACGGGACGCGGATGGGTGCCCTGACCGTCACCCGCCCCAAACCCCTGCTCGAAGTGGGCGGCCGGCCCGTGCTCGACTACTTGCTGGACCACCTGCTCGAGCTCTCCGGTCTCGGCGCGGTCCACGTGGTGAGCAATCATCGCTACCTGCCCGCCTTCCTCGATTGGGCCGAGGGCTGGCGACAGCGACGCCCCTCCCTCGCCCTCGAGGTGCACGACGACGGCAGCCGCAGCAGCGACGACCGTCTGGGCGCCATCGGCGATCTGCGGTTCCTGCTGGAGCGGGCCCCTTGCCCGCACGGAGCGCTGGTGGCAGCGGGCGACAACATCTACCGGTTCTCCCTCGTCCCACTGTGGTCCGCCTTTCTCGGCGACGGACACAGCCGGCTCCTGGCCCTGCACGAGCCCGAGCTGGCGAAGCTGCAACGGACGGGGGTCCTCGAGCTGGGCGATGGCGGCCGGGTGCTGCGGCTGCACGAGAAACCCCGGGAGCCTCCCTCGAGCTGGGCCTGTCCGTCTCTCTACGGGCTCTCCGGCGAGGCCCTGCGCGAGGTGGAGCCCTACCTCTCGGCGGGGGGATCCAGCGACGAGATCGGCCGCTTCGTGGGCCACCTGGTGAGCCGCCAGCCGGTCTTTGCGGTCAAAGAACGGGGCGAGCGCCTGCATGTGGGCTCACCGGAATCCTTGCAGGCCGCCGACCGGGCCCTGCGCCAGGAGGCTTCCGAGCCGAGGGCTCGGGTGGAAAAATCGTGAGGCCCAGGTAAGAAACACCGACCCGCACCGTTTCTCTGTTGACGGACGATCCGAAGGAGGAACGATGCCTTGTTAGCTCTCAATCGAAACGACGAAAGCCCACCCGCCATGGCGAGCGACCTCGAAGAGATTTTCAAGAGCCAGTGCTCTCGAGTGTTCGCAGCCGCTTTTCGCGTCACCGGCAGCGCTCAGGATGCCGAAGACGTGCTCCAGACGGTTTTCTTGCGCCTGGTTCGCAGGGGTGAGGAGCTGAACCTCTCGCCCAACCCCTCGAGCTATCTCCACCGGGCGGCGATCAACGCCTCCCTGGATCTGTTGCGGACCCGCTCCCGGTCCTCGTCGATCCCCCTCGACGAGATGGGGGAGCTTCCCTCCGGAACGGCGAGCCCCCACCGTCGGCAGGAGGACCGAGAGGTTCGCAGGAATCTTCGCCAGGCTCTCCTCGGCTTGACTCCCCGCAGCGCGGAGATCTTCGCCATGCGTTTCTTCGAGGACATGTCGAACCGGGAGATCGCACAATCCCTGGGTATGAGCCAGACCGCGGTCGGTGTGGCCATCCACCGTGCCCGCAGCCAGGTCAAGGGCGAGCTCGTCGCCCATATCGGAGGACATTGACGATGACCCAGTCCAGAAACGACCACGACCAGATTCTCGATCGGGCCATTTCGCAGATCGCCGGAAGCGAGCCCGATCCGTCTCTCTCCGCCACCGCGGCCGATCGCGTCTGGAGCCGGATCGCCGGTGAGAGCGCGGCCGCCCTCGGCGCTGCCGAGGTGGGAGAGATCAACAGCTGCGACGATTACCAGGCGTTGATTCCCGCCTACCTCGAAGAGGTGTTGCCTCCGGCGCGCAAGATGTTGCTGGAAGAGCACACCCGCGAATGTGTGCCCTGCCGCCGCGCCCTGAAGGCGGCGCGGACGGGAGAGGCGATATCCGCCCCGAGCCCGGTGCCGAGCGCCGCTCCGGGGCCCCGGCGCTCCGGCGGCTCGGGCCTCGGGTGGCTGGCGATGGCAGCCGCCCTGGTGCTGGGCCTCGGCATGGCCTACTTCCTCGCCGGTGAGCTCGGCGGCTCCTCCGAGCTGGCGGCGGTGCACGACGTCGACGGCCAGCTCTACCGGGTGGCGCGCTCGGCGCAGAAGCCGATGATCGAAGGCGACGCCCTGCGCGAAGGCGAGGTGGTGCGCACCGGTCGCGAGGCCGGAGCCGTCCTGCGTCTCGAAGACGGCTCTCTCGTGGAGATGCGAGAGCGCTCCGAGCTGGCGATCGAAGAGAGCCGCAAGGGCACCACCGTACGCCTGGAGCGTGGCAGCGTGATCGTCCAGGCCGCCGAGCAACGCCAGAGGCATCTTTTCGTGGCCACGGAGGACTGCCTGATCTCGGTCACCGGCACCATCTTCTCGGTCGATCACGGTACCAAGGGCTCCCGGGTGGCGGTGATCGAGGGAGAGGTGCACGTGAATTTCGACGGCACCGAGACCGTGCTCGAGCCCGGAGGCCAGGTCTCGACCCACGCGAGTCTCGACTCCGTGCCCCTCGAGAAGGCGTTCGGCTGGAGCCGGGACGCCGATCAATACCTCGAGCTGATGGCCGAGCTCACCGACCTGCGGCGGGAGATCCGCCAGTCCCTGGCGCGGCCCGGCCTGCGCTACAGCAGCCGCTTGCTCGACCTGATGCCCGAGGAGACCGCTTTCTACCTGGCCCTCCCGAACCTGGGCGAGACCGTGAGCGAGACCCACCGCCTGCTGCAAGAGCGGCTCGAGCAGAGCGAGGTGTTGTCGGAGTGGATGCAGGCCGAGGGCTCGGCGGGATTCCAGACCGAGGTCGAGGCCATGGTCGCCGAGATCAGCACCTTCAGCGAGTTCCTGGGAGACGAGATGGCCGTGGGTGGCATGTTGGCCGCCGCGGGGCTCGAGGGTCCCCTGGTGCTCGCCGACCTCGAAGACGGTCCCGGGCTGCGAGCCTTCGTGGAGTCGCACCTGGAGGATGCCGACGTCTCCACTTTCGACTCCCCGGTTTTCTTCGTCGAAGACCCGGCGCAGATTCCGGCCGGAGAAGGCATGTACCTCTGGTTGCGCGGCGATCTCCTGGTGGTCACGCCGAAGCCGAAGATTTTGCGGCAGGTGGCCTCGACCCTCGAAGGAGCGGCGAATCCGTTCCTCGACACCCCGTTCTACGCCAGCATCGAGGATCTCTACGCCCAGGGCGCCGAGATCATGATGGCGGTAGACGTCGAGCGCCTCGTGGCCGAGGCTCTGGCCAGCGAAGAAGAGCCGGAACAGGCCGCCGGGCTGGCGGCACGACTGGGGGTCGATCGGGCACGCCACCTCCTGGCGCAGCAGAGAACGTTCGACGACCGCGCCGAATACGGCCTGGCTCTGACGTTCTCCGAAGAACGCCGGGGAGTGGCATCGTGGCTCGCCGAGCCCGCCCCCATGGGCTCGCTGGAGTTCGTCTCCCCCGATGCGAGCCTGGCGGCCTCCTTCGTGGTGAAGGACCCGGTCCTGCTCTTCGATGATCTCCAGGCCATCCAGGGAGACGAAGAGGGAGCCTCGGGTTTCCTCGACCTCTTCGACCAGCACGGCCTCGACTTCCGCGAAGACCTCCTCGCCACCCTCGGCGGAGAGCTGTCGATCGCCGTCGATGGTCCCTTGCTACCCAAACCCGCCTGGAAGCTGGTGGTCGAGGTCTACGACCAGGCCCGGTTCCAGTGGGTCGTGGAGCAGGGCCTCGGTGAGATCAATCGACACCTCGCAACGGAAGGAGAGGATGCTCTCGAGCTGACCAGAGAAGAGGTCGGTTCGCGGACGTTCTACTCCCTCGCCCACGGTCCCGTGGAGGTGCACTACACCTTTGTCGAAGGTTACCTGGTCGCGGCTCCGAGCCGGGCGCTGATCGATCGAGCCCTGCGATATCGCGATTCGGGTTTCTCGCTGACGGATTCCTCCCGCTTCAGGGCATTGCTGCCACCCGGCGAGAGCAATAACTTCTCCGGGCTCCTGTACCAGGATCTCTCCGAGGTCATGCAGACCGTGGCCAAGGGCCTCGTGCCCGGAGAGCAGCTCACCCCCGAGCAGCAGGAGTCTCTCGAGCGCTTGCGGCAGAGCATGGGCCCCTCGCTGGCCTATGCTCACGGCGAGTCGGACCGGATCCAGATCGCAGCGACCAGCTCCAGCGACTTGCTGAGCTCGCTCCTGCTGCGGCTCTTCGGAGTCGAGGATCCCCTGGGCCTCGACCAGCTCTTGGGAGAGGTGATCCGCAACCTCTGAGCGAGTACCCCCTCGGCCTCGAAGCCATCGGGTTCGTCTACCGAGAGGACTTCGGGCCGAGGCTCTCTGCCTCCAGCCGTTTTCGATCCGCCACGCCTACATGTTCGGACCCTGTCCCGATCTTCCTCCCGGGTGCCCTCTCGCCATCGAGAGCTCTCGGGAGGATCTTGCTGTAGAGCCGGGATCCGTTTCCGGAGGCCCTTCCGAGGGGCCTCTCGACGGCAGACTGCTCGATCGAGAATGTGGTAAACCGGGTGGAACAAATCTCGTGCGGTGGCCGTAGGGGCCAACGAAGGGCTCATCGGCAGAGCGGAGCCCGGCAAACGAAGGAAGGTGTTGAGCAAGATGTTGCCTGTGATCGAGCTCGATTCGTTGTGGGTTCGCTTCGGAAGAGTCGCCGCGTTGAGAGGCCTGAAAGGGTCTTTCAAGGGTCGGGCGATCGGGCTTCTCGGCCCGAACGGGGCTGGGAAGACCACCTTGATCCATACTCTCCTGGGATTTCATCGACCGTCCGAGGGTGGCGGACGGCTGCTGGGGCACGACATCCGATCCCAGAAGGCCGAGGTCCGGAGCCTGGTCGGCTACATGCCCGAGCGCGACAGCTTCGTCGCCGGCATGTCGGCCGTGCGTTTCATCCGCATGATGGCCGAGGTTTCGGGAGTTCCGCCGGCCCAGGCCCTCGAACGGGCGCACGAGGCGCTCTACTACGTCGGCCTGGGGGAAGCACGGTATCGCCCGCTCGAGAGCTACTCCCTGGGCATGAAGCAGCTGGCCAAGCTCGCCCAGGCCCTGGTGCACGGCCCGAGAGTGCTCTTTCTCGACGAGCCCACCAACGGCCTCGATCCACCGGCGAGGGAGCGCATGATCCGCCTGATCCGCGAGATCCGCGACACGGACGAGGTCAACATCCTCCTCTCCTCCCATCTCCTACGCGACGTGGAGGAGTGTTGTGAGGAGGTGCTCATTCTCAAGGATGGCCAGATCGCCCAGTACTGCAATCTGGAAGAGGAGCGGCGAGCCAATCGCAAGTTTCTCGAGCTCGAGGTCAAGGGCGACCAGGAGGGGTTCCTGGGTGGTGTCCGTGGCCTGGGGTGTGAATGCGCCGTGGGGGCCAAGCGCCGGATCAAGGTGATCCTGCCGCCGGAAGTCGCGGTTCGCGAGCTCTTCGGGGTCGCCGCGAGCCACCAGGTGCAGATCCGGCACCTGGACTACAAGAAGGATTCGCTCCAGGACATCTTTCTGAAGGCCATGGAGCGCGGCGAAGGGGAGCAGGCAAATGGCGGTCTATGAGCGGATCTACAAGCGGTATCTCGGCGCGTCGACCCCGCGCTGGAGCCGATTCCTGATTCTGCCGAGGTACACCTTGCGAGACGTCTTCTCTTCCAAGCCGCTCCTCGGCTTCTACGTGATCTGTTTCGTCTGCCCGGCCCTCTTCGCGACCGGCATCTATCTCAGCCACAACGTTGCATTTCTCGAGATCTTCTCGGGTTTCCCACAAGAGATGCTGAAGATCGACGGCAAGGAGTTTCGCCTTTTCATGGGTTTCCAGGCCCTGGGGGCCTATCTCCTCGCCCTCTTCGTGGGCCCCGGCCTGGTGTCCCGAGATCTCGCCAACAACGGGTTGCCCCTCTACTTGAGCCGACCGATGTCGAGGTGGGAGTACGTGCTGGGCAAGATCTCGGTGCTGGCGCTCCTGCTCTCACCCATGACCTGGGTGTCGGGGTGGTTGCTCTACGCCCTGCAGGGCAACCTGGCCGGCGGCGGTTGGCTGATGGAGAACCTCGAGATCGCGGTGGGGATCTTCATCGGCTCCTGGGTCTGGATCCTCACGGTTTCGCTCCTGTCCCTGGCGCTCTCGGCCTGGGTGAAATGGCGCGCCGTGGCAACGTTCCTGATGCTGATGATCTTCGTGGGAGGAATCTTCTTCGGAGCCTTGAGCGAGAGTCTGTTCGGCGTGGCCTGGGTGAAGATGATCGATCTTCGCCTGTCGATGGGCACCCTCTGGGACCATCTGCTGGGGCTGCAGCCCGATAGCGGAATTCCGCTCACCGCGGCCTGGCTGGCCATTCTCGGCACGAGCGCCCTGAGCCTGTTTCTGCTGAACCGGAAGATCCGCGCCTACGAGGTGGTGAGCTGATGAGCGCGTACGATGAAGGTGCCCGCGGCCCGCGTCGAGAGCTTCCCGACAGTGAGAGGATCGTCTTCGAGAACGTCTCGAAGTTCTATGGCGAAATTCTCGGCGTCAACCGGATCCACCTTTCCCTGGCTCCCGGCATCACCGGTCTGGTGGGCCCCAACGGATCCGGCAAGACGACCCTGATGAACCTGATGACCGGCCTGATCCGCCCCACCGAAGGCACGATCCGGGTGCTGGGGGCCGCGCCCAGCGAGCCCGAGCGTTTCTTCGGGCGTCTCGGGTACTGTGCGCAGTTCGATGCTTTTCCGGCTGGCGTGAGCGGCTATCGATTCGTCTATTCCTACCTCCGGGTGCATGGCATGACCCACGCCGAGGCCGATGCCGCAACCTGGAGGGCCCTGGAGCGGGTGGGTCTGCAGGACGTGGCGAAGCGTCGCGTCGCCGGCTACAGCAAGGGTATGCGCCAGCGGGCGCGGTTGGCCCAGGCCATCTCCCACGATCCCGACGTGTTGGTGCTCGACGAGCCCCTCAACGGGCTCGACCCCATGGCTCGGGCCGAGGTGATCGAGCTGTTCCAGGATCTGGCCTCGGATGGTAACCACCTGATCGTCTCGAGCCATATCCTGCACGAGGTCGACGTGATCTCCGACCAGGTGATCCTCCTGAACAGCGGCTACGTGGTGGCCGAAGGCGACATCTCCGGCGTCCGTACCGAGATGGAAGAACACCCGGTGCAGGTGCTGGTGCGTTGTGATCGCCCGGCGCGCCTGGCGTCGCGGCTCTTCGAGCAGGACTTCATCCAGCAGGTCAGCCTGCACGACGATCGCCGGGGTCTGGAGATCCGCACCCGGGACGCCGACCGTTTCTACTCGACCCTCGGCGAGCTGGTGCTGGAAGAGGATCTGAAGCTGGAAACGGTCTCGATTGCCGATGCCGACGTACGTGCCGTGTACCAATACCTGATCGGGCAAGAAGGGGAAGCGAGATGAGCTCCGCAACCACTGGAGTCGATCGATCCGCGGAAGCGGTCGTGGCGGGTGCTTCGGGAGGAGCCCCGATCCGAGGAGACGGCCGGATCGTCCGCCAGGTGATGGGGATCCTGGGGCTCGAGGTTCGCAAGAACCTGTTCGGGGCCCGGGCCCTGGTGATGTATTTCCTGGCGTTTGCGCCGGTCGGGCTGATGGTGTTGTGGAATCTCTTCGACAGTCCGAGTCAGGAGCTCATGGAAATCGCCGACTCCGGCGTCCTGTTCGCGGGAATCTATGCCGGCTACCTGCGGACCTCGATCTTCCTCAGCACGTTGATTCTCTTCATGAGTCTCTTTCGTTCCGAGATCCTGCAGCGCAGCCTGCACTACTACCTGCTCACTCCGGTACGGCGGGAGATCCTGGTGGTGGGCAAGTACCTGGCCGCGCTCCTGGCCTCGGGGGTCGTGTTCTTCGTCGCCACCGCCTGTCTCTATGGCCTCGCCTTTGCGCCGCTGGGCCTGGGGGAGCTCTCGCGCCACCTCTTCCAGGGCTCGGGCCTCGGCCATGTCCTGGCCTACGTCGGAATCTCGGTGCTGGCCTGTGCGGGGTACGGCGCCGTATTTCTCCTGATGGGCCTGGTGATGCGCAATCCGGTGGTCGCCGGGGTCTTCATCTGGGGGTGGGAAGCGATCCACTTCCTGCTGCCGGCGCTGCTCAAGAAATTGAGCGTGATCTACTACCTGAAAGCGCTCTACCCGGTACCCCTGCCCGATCGGGTCCTCTCCGTCGTCGAGGATCCGATCTCGCCCTGGCTCGCCGTTCCCGGCCTCCTGGTGTTCATCACCGTGGTGCTCTGCGTCTCGGGCTGGCTGGCCCGCAGGCTCGAGGTCTCCTACGGCGGCGAGTGAGTCGAGAGCGGCTGCAGACCCCTACCACGATTTTCCTGGCGAGGGACTCCAGTCCCTCGACACTCCGCTCGGCGCGTCAGCTCGGGCAGAGGGAGAAGTTGCTCAGGAAAGTCCGCAAGGCCGTTTCGTCGGCGGGATTCTCGGTCCGGGGGATGGTCTCCGGGTCGGCCTCCGGCCCGGTCCTGTCGATGGGAGTCTGGTAGAACCACAGAGCGGCCCGAGCTCGGTTGCCCTGCTGGCAGTCGATGCGGGTCTTGCTGTAGATCCCGCGAACCCATTCACCGTCAGGGGCTCGGATCTCTCCCTTGTGGGAGCTATAGGCCAGCTTGCCGCCGGGGATCTCCCAGCCGCCGGAGCCCAGATCCTCCCAGGGCTCGATCTGGACTCCCACGTCGAATTGCACATTCCCTTCCGGGTCTTTGTCGAAGGGGTCGATCGATTCCTCGCCCGGATTCCAGATCGAGACGAAAGTGAAGACGTGCTCGCCCATGGCCGGGGCGAGGTCGCCCTCGGTGCTGTCGAGGGTGGCCGCAGAATCGTTCAACAGCACGGCGTCGAAGAGGCCCGGAATACCGAAGAAGGTCTGCACCGTGTAGCCGGGGGGAAGGGTGTCGGTGCCCAGCATCTCCAGGGCCCGCTGCTCCCGGGTCTGGGGGTCGGCGAGCCCGGTGAAGTAATCTTCGAGGAACGAAAAACCGTACAGCCCGGCGGAGCCGGCGAGAAGGAGCCCCAGACAGCCCAGGGCACAGCAGCCACATCCGATGCCGAGCCAGGGTGAGCTCTTCTGGTGGGCCATGACGACGTTTCTCCCGGTGATCGGTCTCTGGCGGCCCGGGCGGATGCCCTTGAGCCGAGGTCCCCGAACTGTATACCATGGTGAATCTCGGCTGGCTGCTTCCTGGGATCGAATCCTGGACGGCCGAGTCGAGCTTTCGCTCCAGGGACCACCGGAAATCCCGGTCGCAGGCTCGTCATCGGGGCTCGGATCGCCCCGGACGAGCCTTCGGAAGGCGACCCGCAGGAGCCGTCACCAACCCCTGCTTCTGACAACCCAGGGACTTCGCGACGGTGAAATTCGCGATCCTGATAGAATAGCTTCATAATCCTAGAGCCGTCAGGGAGATCGACGAGAGATGGAACGGAGAAAACTGTCTATCCAACTGGAAGGTACCCAGCTCGACCTCGTCGAAGGTGACATCACCGAGCTCGATGTGGACGCGATCGTGAACGCGGCCAACGAGAATCTGCAGCTGGGAACCGGTGTGGCGGGAGCGATTCGCGAAGCGGGTGGACCGTCGATCCAAGAAGAGTGTGACCGAATCGGCGGTACGCCGGTCGGCACTGCCGTCTTGACCACCGGTGGCAAGCTGAAAGCCAAACACGTGATCCACGCGGTGGGGCCGCAGATGGGGGAAGGAGAGGAAGATCGCAAGCTGCAATCGGCGATCCGCGCTTCCCTGGCCCTGGCCGACCGCCATGGCCTCAAGTCCATCGCCATGCCGGCGATCTCTACCGGGAACTTCGGATTTCCGATCGAGCGCTGCGCACGAATCCTGCTCACCGAGGTCTACCGATACCTGCAGGGCGGCACCAAGATCGAGCGGGTGGTGATCTCCTTGATCGACGACCCCTCTTTCGAAGTCTTCAAGCGAGAGCTTCGGCGGGGCTTCCGGTAGCCTGGAGAGCTTCCAGGTCAGGCGAGGCCAGGTGCTGTTCGGTGTGCTCTTCGGTCCTCAGTACCGCCGTTCCGCCGCCCGCTTCAATCCCTTGAGATTATTGTTCAGGCTGAAGCGAACGATGCTCGACTGCTGGGCGATGGTGATCAGGAACGGCAGGAGGCCGTTGAAGACGATCTGCGCCGTCACCTTGACGGTGTCGCCCTTCTCCACGAGCTGCCAGCTCGTCGTGGTGTGAATCATCGCCGAGCGATGGGTGAGGCTGAGCAGCTTGCCCTCGGTGCAGAGATCGACCACGGGCCGTAGCGTCATCCGCATCTGCCGCGGTTGCAGAACCAGCTCGATTCGCGACCCCTCGCGCAGGTTCTTGCCGTCGTCGGTCGTGGCCGAAACACAATCGGGCCACCAGCTCTTCCACTGGGGAGGGTCGGCCAGCAGCTCCCAGATGACCGCGGGATCGGCGAATACATTGCGGACGACTTCGGCCTCGATACCCATGACTCGCTCTCCTGATGACTTCGATCTGCCGGGTCAGGCTCCGAACTTGGCCAGGCGGCCGGCGTGGGCCAAGAGTGAGCCCATCAACTCCCGGGCGGGGAAGGTGCCCAGCGCTCCCTGGATGGCCGAGAGCTCGTCGAAGCTCTGGGCGGCGTCTACGAAGGCGTTCTTCGCGGAAACCAACAGGGGGACCGGATGCCAGCTGTGGGCGGCCATCGGCGACGGCGTGGAGTGGTCGCCGGTGATCGCCAGAACATCGGGCTGGAGATCGAGCAGCCCCGGCAGGGCGGCGTCGATCTCTTCGAGCACCGCGATCTTGGCCGCAACGTTGCCGTCTTCCCCGGCCTGGTCGGTTTGTTTCACGTGGATGAAGAAGAAATCGAAGGTGTCCCAATGCTCTGCCAGGGTCGGCAGCAGGTCGCCAAAATGTTTGGCACAGGGAACCACCTGCATGCCGCACGCCCCGGCGACTCCTCGGTACAGCGGATAACCCGCGAAGGCACCACAGCGAATCTTGTACAGCTCTTCGAGGGAGTCGAGAGCCGGTTGGCTGGAGAACCCGCGGAGCAGCAGGCGATTGGCCTTGGGCTCTTCGGCGATGACTCGCTCGAGACGGCCGATCAGCTCGCCGACGAGCTCGGCGGTGGCTTCTGCCGCGGGATCGAGGGCCCGAGCGGGTAGAGGAGCGGCTCCGAGCCGTTGAGGGTCGGTGTCGGCAAGTCGTGGATCCAGCGCCTCTCCGTGGAGCAGCAAGACGAATCGATGCGCTTCTCCGGCGTGGATCTCGGCTCGCACTCCTTCCCGCAGTGGCTTGTCTTCGAGGTCCGCTCGCAGCGCGGCGCAGAGCCGCTCACATTCCGCGGTGGGGATTCGCCCGGCCCGACGGTCGGTGAGCAGGCCGTCCGTGTCGGCGGTGGCGAAGTTGCCGCGGGCCGCCACGGTTCCTGCCGGAACGTCGAGCCCCAGGCCCAGGGCCTCGAGCACACCCCGGCCGATATCGGCCTCGGGCCTCGTGGTGTCGTAGCCGAAGAGTGCCAGGTGACCCGGGCCGCTGCCCGGAGTGATGCCGTTGGCGACGGGAACCAGCCGGCCGAGCGAAGATCGAGCGGCCAGGTCGTCGAGGTTCGGCAGCGTTGCCGCTTCCAGTGCGGTCCGGGGCTGCTCCGTGTTCCGTAGGTCACCGACGCCGTCCAGCACCAGGAGGACGATCTTGGTATCGCGCGGCCGAGCGAGCCGCGCCAACAGCTGCTGATGGGGATCCATGTTGTGCCTCAGGCGACGAGGTAGGCGCTGGCCCGGATCTGGATCCGGGTGCGGGGTTGAAAGCCACTGCCGACGAGCGCAAAGGCGCTGCGAGCCGCCAGGATCGGGAGGACGATCCATCCGTCGAAGCTGTCGCCGGCGCCATACGGAGGAACCACCGGCTCGATCTCCGCCAGCTTGACCCAGTGCTCCTCCTCCGGGTCGAACGAGCCGCGCAGCTCGCAGTAGGCCCGGTCGAGGTCGATCGTGCTCTTGCTGGAGGGGTGCCAGAGAGAGAACACGAAGCGCGCCTCGTCGTAATCGATGGTCTCGAGAATCACCTCCGTCTGGGCGAGCAAGGGAAACGAAAAAGCGCCGCTGGTGTCGGTGGCGAAGATTTCGGGAGTGGAATCGAACAGGATGTGACGCGGCGGGGTGTCGCGACTCATGTTCCGAGAATTCTCCTTGCGGCCGCTTCGAAGTTCGTGGGATGAAATGTCTGCCGTATGGCGATGAACGGTGGCGACTCTATCATTCTCGCGATCCCGGCGCCGGGCCCGGGGAAATGGCCTTGTCGACACGATTCAGCAAGCGCCAGAGCATGCGGGTCTCACGCCCGGTGGCCGAAGCTCGCAGCAGAAGCCTCCGCAGCTCTCGCACCCAGCCGGCCCGGATCGGGTCCTGGTCGTAGCCGAGCTGCAGCAAGACCTCTTCGCCGCGTTCGAGGAGAGAGGTGACCTCCCCGGCGGTAGCCGGTGGCTCGGGGCTCTCCGAGGCGTCGATGGCGGGTCGGTCGGAAGCGAGAAAGAGCTCGTAGGCGATGATCAGCACCGCCTGGGCCAGATTCAGCGTCGGCAGGGCCGTGGCGGCAGGAATGGTCACCACACCGTGGCAGAGCTCGAGCTCCGAACGACCAAGGCCGTTGTCTTCCGGGCCGAAGACGATCGCGGTCCGAGTCAGAGGCGGATCCGCCGCGAGCCATTTCGGCAGCTCACGGGCCGTGAGGTTGGGAAGCTGCCGAAAAGGGCGAGCCCGTCCCGAGCTGGTCCCGACGATCCGCTCGAAGCCGGCCAGCGCTTCGCCTAGAGAAGCGGCCCGCTCACACGAATCGAGAATCTCCCAGCCTCCGACCCCGAATCCGCGCGCCGTGCCGCCCAGAGTCGGCGCCGGCTCTACCAGGATCAGCTCCCGAAACCCCGTATTCGCCATCGCCCGGGCCACCGACCCGATATTGCCTTCTTCCCGGGGACGAACCAGGACGATCGCGGGGAGCGCTCTTTCGCCGTGAGTCATGGATCGGAGATTGTACGAGATCACGAGGAGGATGCTCCGGTGAGACCCTTGACAGGGCTGGCGCCAGGCGGTTCAATCCGGGGGAAGTGATCGGAAACAGAAAGCGAGACACGATGCCAGCCGCCACTCCTCGTGCGTATCTGCTCTTCACCGGATCGGGACCGATCCTGGTGCTCTCCTCCTACTCCGAGCTGACCGACACGCGATTGCTGGAGAAACTGCGCTTCAAGGGGATCGAGAAGTTCATGGCCTACGAGGTGGATCTGCAGGCGGTGGAAGACCGCTACTCCGAATCCTTCTCGGCGATCGCGCCCGATCTGCAGGCATTCGAAGACGTCCGGGTTCTCGACTTCAACGGCCACCAGATCATGGCCAACTTCGCGCTCGACGAGCTCGGCGAGGCGTTTCGCTACGGCTGAAGAGCCGAGGCTCAGAACGGATTGCTGAGCGTGATGGGCACCGGAAAACCGGCTCGGGCCAGCAGGCGATAGGTCATCGGCAGAGGCAGGCCGACGACGTTGCTGTAGTTGCCCTCGACTCGATCGACGAAGATGCCTCCCATTCCCTGGATGGCGTAGGCGCCCGCCTTGTCCATGGGCTCGCCTCCCTCGACATAGCCGGCGATTTCTTGCTCGCTCATCGGGGAGAAGAAGACTCTGGTGGTCTCCACCGCTACCACCTGGATCCGACGGTCCAGGTCGTGCAATGCCACCCCGGTGAGCACCTCGTGGCTCCGCCCGGCCAGGCGCGACAACATCTGCCAGGCGTCGGCCGCATCGGCGGGTTTGCCGAGAAGGTCGCCGTCGAGCACCACGATGGTGTCGGCCGCGAGCACCATCTCACCGGGTCTGGCGGAATCGGATCGAGCGCTCACCGCGGCCTTGGACCTGGCGAGCCGCAAAACGTATTCGCAGGCCACCTCGTCGGGAAGCGGGCTCTCGTCGATATCGGCGGGTCGAATCTCGAAGCGGAATCCGAGGTGCTCGAGCATCTCCCGGCGGCGGGGAGAGCCGGACGCCAGAACGAGGTGTGGCTCGGGCGCGACCTCGGCGGCTCCGCTCAAGGGTAATACCCTCGAATGGTCTTGGCCTCCAGGCCCTTGCCCGTCACCTCGACCTCCACCTCGCGAAAGGTCTCCTCCGGCTGGGCCGAGGAGGACTGGTAGGCGATGAGGTATTGCGATCGGAGCTCGTGCTGGATCTTCTCGTAGATCCTGGCCAGCATGCTGGCGCGATCGATCAGGAAGAGCTCCCCTCCGGTCTCGTCGGCGAGCCGGCGCATCTTCATGCGGATGTCGCTCTTGTGGGAGGGCAGATTGAGGCCGATCACGTACACGGCGACCCCGGTGCGGCGGGCGAAGTCGATGGTTTCCTCGTAGCTGTAGCGACTCACCGAGTCTTCACCGTCGGTGAGCACCACGATCGCCCGTTTGCCCTTGAGCCCGCTGAAGTAGTGCAGGGAGTAGATCAACGTGTCGTAGAGCGCGGTTTCCCCTTCGGCATCGAGCTCGGCGAGGCCTCCGGCGAGGATCTCCTTGTTGTTGGTGAACCGCACCGCCAGGTTGGGTTCGTCGTTGAAGGTGATCAGCGCCGCCCGGTCGCGAGGGGTGAGCACATTCTCGAAGAACTGGTAGGCGGCGGTGCGCACCTCGCGCAGGGCCCCGAGCATCGACAACGAGGTGTCGAGCACCAGTCCGGCTCGGATCGGCAGGTCTCGCATCGACTCGAAGCGGCGTACGCTCTGCCGGACACCGTCTTCGCGCACGGAGAAGTCGGAGCTGCTCAGGCCCTCCACCGGGTCCCCTTTGCGATCGGTGACGGTGGTGAAGAGCTCCACGAACTGCACCTCCACCTCGTCGATGAAATCCGGTGCGTTCACGAACTGCACGTCCTCGGCCGTGGAATCGCCCTCCAGGTAGGCAACGGCACGGACGTAGCTCACCGGCTGCGCCGGGTCGATCCACATCGGCTGCTCGAAGGGAGGCTGGAAGAGTGTCGCCACCAGGGTCTCGTTCATGTAGAGCTCGAGCTTCTGGAGACGTTCGCCCTCGGGAACCTCGACCTCGGCCCGCGCCCGCAGGCTGGTCTCATAGGCACGGCCGCTCTGAGGCTCGAGCAGGCGTACGGAGAAACGGTGCGGCCCGGAGTTCACCACCACCTCGTCCTGCGCCAGGGGATTGTTGGCGGCGTCGAGGGCGATGGCGCGCAGGGTGTGGAACTTCGGCTGCTGGCCGAGATCCACCTCGACACTGAAGGGTGGTCGCCTCTTGCGCATCACCGGGCGGCCGTTGAGCTCGAAGGCGACCTTGTGGATCCCCGCGCCCCGAGTCCGGGCCTCGACCCGCAGCTTGCCCACCGAGAGCACGTCGGGCAGGGCCAGGATCTTGATCGAATGATCACCGGTCGAGAGGCTGGCGTTGGCCTCGTCGAGGCGTGCGGCGAGGGCTTGCAAATGTCGCGGTGGCCGGCGGACCGGTGCCGTTCCCTCGCTCCTGGCCGGAGGGGGGGGCGGTATGAGCTCGGCCGAGCGTACGGCCTTCGGCTGGACGCGGGGTACATCGAGCGGGAGGTGCTCGCGATAGACCCGCCGGGAGCTGACGTCCTCCACCTTGAGGATCAGCTCGTAGCGGCCGGGCCGCAGGTATCGTTGCACCACCAGCGGAATCTCCTCGGCCTCCATATCGGCCGGAAAATCGAAGCGGTATCGGAAGTGGTCGAACAGCTCTCCCTGGCGAAGAATCTCGCCGTCGATCAGCAGATTGAAGGAGCTGTGCTCTCCCACCACCACCGCATCGACCTCGCTCTTGGGAATGGCGACGAGGCCCTGCACGACCGTTCGGCTCTGGTGACGGCCGGGATAAGAGATCGCGAGCTCGCCGCTCATGGGTTCCACACCCTCGGGCACATCGGTGGAACGGGCGGCGAACGAACGAACCCACTCGTCGTTGGGTTTGGGCAGGAATGTATCGCTCGACTGGATCCGCGAGATGTCGAGAGTCTGGGCCAGGGCGGCGAGGATGTCGTCTCCGCGCGGGCATTCGGCCTGGATCGCCTGGGCGATCGAGCGGTCGTCGCTGCCGAAGCGGCGAGCGGTGGTGAGGAGCCGGGAGAGGCCGTCTTCGGAGCGCCACTGGCGATGAGGGCCGCGGCCCTGGGGCCTCCGGCCGATGAACACCAGGGTGAAGTAGCCACGAATCCGGTCGCTACCCTCGGTGTATTCCCACACCTCCAGGGGAGGTAGGAGACCGGAGCAAAGGTAGTGCCGCCGGCTCGAGGGAATGCCGATGTAGAGCATCATCTGCGCGCGATCGCTGCTCAGGCTCTCGTAGTGCTCGCGCGCGGCGCGGGCGCGGGCGGTCCAGGCCTCCTGGAACTCGTTGCGGGCGGTGCGCGGAAACGGGTCTCGAACCTTCCAGAAACGGCGGATGAAGTGGTCTCGCTGGTAGCTCTCCTTGAGGGAGAAGAAAACCTCCTTCTCGGCCTCGGTGAGCAGCATCGTGACGTTTTCGTACCACTGGCGATGCCTCGGGGAGAGGTCCGCCAGGGCGTCGGATGTCTCCTCCGTGGGCTTTTCTTCGGCCTGGCTGGAATGGCCGGAAGCAGTGGCGAGCAGGATCGCCGTCAGCACCAGGAGACCCCAGCGGCCAAAGAGCCGGGAAGGGGCAGCGGTATGGAAGTGCGGGTCGCTCAAGAGTCGTCCGAGCCTTTCCGTACGGCAAGAGGTGTGGGCCGTGGCCCCGCGGTTTCGAGGAAGCTCAAGGATAATACCCTTTCAGGGTCTTGGCCTCCAGGCTGCCATCGGGCAGCTCGACCTCGATGGTGCGGAACCGCTTGCTGCCGCTGGTGTTGTTGCTCTGGTAGGCGATCAGGTACCGTGATCGGAGCTCTTGCTGGATCGTGGCGTACACCTCCGAGAGCTCGCTGATGTCGTCGATGAAGAAGCTCCGGCCGCCGGTTTCTTCCACCAGCTTGTTGAGCTTGCGTTTGGCATCCAGCCCCTTCTTCGACAGCTGCAGGCCGATCGCATAGATCGAGACCCCGGCGCGCCGGGCGTAGTCGAGGGCCTCTTCGAACTCGAACCGGCTGCTTTCGTCCTTGCCATCGGAGAGGAGGAGAATCGCTCTCTGCCCCTTGATGCCATTGAAGTAGTAGAGGCAGAAGATCAGGCTGTCGTAGAGGGCGGTGCCACGCTCGGCCTTGAGCCCGGCGAGGCCGCTGGCCAGGGTGCCGGGGTCGCTGGTGAACTTCGCCGCGAGGTGGGGGTGGTCGTTGAAGGTGACCACCGCCGCCCGATCCTTGGGTTGGATGGCGGATTCCAGGAACTCGAGAGCCGCGGCCTGGGTCTCCTGGATCTCCTCCTGCATCGAGGCCGAGGTGTCGACCATCACCGCGACGTGGATCGGCAGGTTCCGCACCTGCTCGAAGCGCAGGATCTCCTGTGGCACCTGGTCTTCGAGCACCGTGAAGTCGGATTTCTCGAGGCCCTCCACCGGCCGCTTCTGCCGATCGAGCACGGCGGTGTAGAGCTCGACGAAATCGACGTCGATCTCCTCCAGATCGGCCGGGGCGTTGATGAAGACGAGATCTTCGGTCGCGCGGCCGTCCGGGGTGTAGGCGACCGCGCGAACGTAGGCAATGGCCTCGGCCTCCGGCAGGATGATCGGCTGGATGAACGGCTCCTGGTAGAGGGTCGAGAGCAGGGTCTCGTTGAGGTAGAGCTCGACCCGGTCGACCACCTCGCCCTCGGGCACCAGCACATTGGCCTCGGCCCGCAGGCTCTGGGTGTAGGTCTTGCCCTTGCGCGGCTCTTCGAGCCGGACGGCGAAGCGGTGGGGGCCCGCGTTGAGCATGACCTCGTCGCTCGCGATCTCGTTTTCCTCGGCGTCGAAGGCCTCGACCCGTAACACCCGGGACCTGGGGACGTCGCCCAGGTCGAGCTCGACATTGAACGGGGGCGTGCGCTTGGTGAGAACGGCCTGGTCGTCGAGCAGAAAGGTGACCTTGGCGATGTCGCTACCGGTGGTCAGGGCATCGATCCGGACGAGCCCGGTCTGCCAACGGCCTCCGAGGGGAGCGATCTGGACCGTGTTCTCGCCGGTGCGGATGGCGTGGTTGGCCTCGGCCAGGATCCGCGCCGTCTCCGGGTCCTCGGGCTCCGGCGGAGGATCGAACTGGAGCTGGGGAACATCGAGATCCCGTTCGGTACGGAAGAGCTTCCCGCTGGTGACGTCTTCGACCTTGAGGATCATCTGGTACTTGCCGGGCCGCAGGTAGCGCTGGGCGACGAGCGGAAGGGAGTCTCCGGGTACCGTGGCGGCAGGGAAATCGAATTTGTAGCGGAAGGTGTCGAAGAGCTGGCCCTCTCGCAAGATCTCTCCGTTGAGCATCAGGTGGTAGGACGTCCCCTCGCCGAGCACCGTGGGGGTGATCTGCTCTTTCGTCACCGACACGCCGATCTGCAGGATCGATCGGCTCTGCCGGCGCCCGGGGTAGTCGAGGTCGACCTCCGCCTCGAAGGTCTCGGCGCCCTCGGGCAGATCGGTCGAGTAGGTCTCGAAGGTGGCCGTCCACTCTGCCGGGGGTTTGGTCCGGGGCTCGAGCAGGCGGCTGAAAAAAGTGCTTGCGCCGAGGGGACCTCCCTGGCCGTTGACGAAGCTCACCGCCGCCCGCACGGCATCGGCCTCGAGGCCACAATCTCCGAAGAAGCCGCCCACGTTGAAGGAGCCTTGGGCCGAGAAGCCGACCGACTGCAGGCGCTCCAGGCCGTCGATCGGCTCCCACAGCCGAAAGGGGCCGGTGCGATCCCGCTGGTAGAAGAGCAGCAGGAATTCCATGCTGTAGGTGTCGCTGCCCTTGTATTGCCAGACTTCCATCGGCCAGAGCGAAGGGGTGCAATCGGCCTCGACCCGGGCCAGGGGTGGGCCGTTGGTGAGCAGCACTCGGGTACGATCGTCGTCGAGCCGGCCGAAGGTCGAGAGGGCGTGCTCGATCCTCGCGTTGTAGTCGTCACGGTATTCGTTGCGCGCCGAGCCGGGGTACGGGTCGCGGACCTTCCAGAACTGTTCGATGAAGGCGTCGCGCTGGTAGTCCTTGGCGAGGGTCAGGAAGGTGGATTTCTCGTCGCGGGTGATGATCAGGTCCACCGCCTCGAGCCACTGTTTGTATTTGTCCGAGAGGTCGGCGAGGGCTGCCTTCTCGGCCTTGCGCTTGGCTCGTCTCGATTCCCCGTGGGCCGGTGGAATCGAGGTGAGAGCGGTGGCGAAAATCAGCAGAGCCGCCAGGAGAGAGGTCCGGTGCCGCGAGATCTTCCTCGCGAGAGACAGGAGAGCGGGTGGGTTCGAGGTACGCATGGGCCTCCGGATCCTAGAGACTGTCAGGAGATGCGGCAATCGGGGAGGGATGAAACACCGCCTGGTGGTTTCGACTCGATCTCGTAGTTCTACTCTGTCAGATCCCCTGGCGGGTCGAGTCGGCGTTCCTTCCGCCAGGCCTCGAAGGGTCGCGCCGGCCGGTTGG
>CAZMEL010000054.1:0-35568 GCA_964565225.1 uncultured Thermoanaerobaculia bacterium
ACGTACCCCTTCCCACTTCTCCGCTCACCAGCCCGCGATTCTCGGCCTCCGAGTAGGCTCTGGAGATCGTGCCGACGGTGACCTGCAGCACTTTGGCCAGCTCGCGGTGGGTCGGCAGGCGGTCTCCCGGCTCGAGCCGGCCGGCGTCGATCGCTTCTTCGAGCGCATCGGCGATGGCTCGATATCGGGGGCCTTGGTAGCTGTCGAGGTCGGGTTTCCAGATTGTCATGAAGACAAATGGTATCTGGACGGAAAGAGTGAGTCAATGTGGGATGATTTCAGAAAAATCGTGCGATTTTCTAGCTCTAGCTGGTAGATCTGTAAATTTTGTATCGATACAATCGGCGGATATTTACTGCAAGGAGCTTGCATGCCTCGCAAGAAAGTCGTGTTCCTCTGTACCGAGAATTCCAACCGCTCACAGATGGCCGAGGCGTTTGGCCGTCGCTTGGGAGATGGGGTCCTGGAGGTTTGGAGCGCGGGATCTGCCGCCTCGGGGGTGGTGAACCCGAAGGCCGTGGCGGCCATGGCCGAGCTCGGCTACGACCTCTCCGCGCACCGCTCTCGATCGACCGACTCGCTCCCGGACGGCCCCTTCGACTACGTGATCACCATGGGTTGTGGAGACCAGTGTCCGTGGGTGGCAGGGCACCATCGGGAAGACTGGGGGTTGGAGGATCCCAAGGAAATGCCGCCGCCGGAATACAACCAGGTACGCGACGAGATCGCGCGCCGGGTGCGAGACCTGGTCGCGCGGGCTCGCGGGTAGGCTCTGCTCGGGGCGCTCGGCGAGCCGCTCGGGTGTGGCCTCGACATCGGGCGGTGCCCTTCCGGGATCTGCCAGACCCGGTCCGCGAAGCGAATCCGAGCACGTAGGGCAGTGAGAAAGCTCCTGGGTTCTTGGTCTGTGCACTCGATCGGCATAAGATCGCTTCTCTATGTGGAAACCAGGCGATCGCCTCAGTCACCGTTACAACCCGGAGCTCGGGCCGGGTCTCGTCGTCGCCCTGACCGGGCGCCGGCTCCTCGTTCATTTCCCGGAGAGCGACGAGGCGCTTCGATTCGCCGCCGACTCGGATGCTCTCCTTCCTCTCGTGCTCAGTCCCGGCAGCCGGGCCCTGCACGAGATCCGAGAAGAAATCGTGATCGTCGAGTCGAAGATCGATGAGGTCAACTACCGTCTGACCGACGGCGAAACGGCTTCGATCCAAGAGCTGTGGCCGCTGCCGGCGCAGATGTCTCCGGTGGAGCAGCTGGCCCGCGGCAAGATCGACTCGCGGGAAGATTTCGCCAATCGCCTCGACGCCCTGCGCTTGCGGGAGATGCGGGAGGCCGATGGCCTGGGCTCGTTTCTCGGCGGGCGGATCCGGCTCTTTCCCCACCAGCTCTACGTGGCCGAGCGGGCCGCTGGCCTGACGGGCGAAGGAGAGGTCGGACAGCCGGTACGCTGGCTGCTGGCCGACGAGGTGGGGCTCGGCAAGACGGTCGAGGCCTGCTTGATCATGAATCGACTGCTGATCACCGGGCAGGCGACGAAGACTCTGGTGATCGCACCCGAGACCCTGACCGTGCAGTGGCTCAGCGAGCTGTGGCGCAAGTACCACCAGATTTTCGTGCTGGTGGACGATCGCCGCCTGGACGACGTCGCCAGGGAGCACGGCGAGGGTTTCAATCCCTTCGACGTCTACCGTCAGGCGATCGTCTCCACCGAGCTGATGACCGAGAATCGTCGCCTCGTGGAGCATGCGGTCGAGGCCGGGATCGACCTCCTGGTCGTCGACGAAGCGCACCATCTCAAGCGCCCTGCCGGGCATCCCGGCAATGCCGCCTATCGCGCCGTGGCCGCTCTGGCCGAGCAGGCGAAACATGCCCTGCTCCTCACCGCGACACCGCTCGAGGACGACGCCCACGGTTTCTTTCGCCTGCTCCAGATTCTGCGGCCCGACATCTTTCCCGAAGGCGCCTCGTTCGACGAGCATCTGGCGGCCCGAGCCTCGCTGCCCCCCTGCACCAGCGCGACCCGCCGCCAGGATATCGGCGGCCTGCCGCCGCGGATCGGGGTCTCGGTCGAGATCGATGCCAAAGGATGGGCGCCGATCGAGCGGCTGGAAGAGAAGATGCGGTCCGCCGAAGTGGCCAACGCTCTCCAGCGCCAGCAGAAAGCCCAGCGCACCGAGCGGGCCCTGGCTTCGGCACCGAGCCTCGAGGCAGGGCTCGGCCGCGGTGGGAAGAAAGGGCTGACGAAGCTCCTGAAAGACGCCAAGGACAACGATCCCCGGGCCCTCTGGCTCACGGCCCAGGCGAGTCGGTGGCGCAAGCAGCAGGAGAAGACCTTGGTCTTCGTCGCCCACAAGGAGACCCTCGACTACCTCAAGGACATGGTCGAGCGCCGGGGTCGAGTGCGGGTCGGCATCTTCCACGAAGAGCTCACTCCGGAGCGGCGAGATATCGAGGTGGCACAATTTCGCCTGCCCGATGGCCCGGCGCTCCTGATCTCCACCGAGTGTGGCGGCGAGGGCCGGAACTTCGAGTTCTGCAAACGCCTGGTGCTCTTCGATCTGCCGTGGAATCCGGCGGTGGTGGAGCAGCGCATCGGTCGCCTCGACCGCATCGGCCGGCAGGAGGCCACCGAGATCGTCTTCTTCCGCCCGCCCTCGGGTTTCGGTCGGGCGCTGGCCGATCTCTACGAATCCCTGGGTCTCTTCCGGGCGCCGCTGGGCGGCATGCAGCGGGAGCTGCGGCGAGTCGCCGACGAGGTGGAGCGGGTCGCCGTAGATTCCGAGGGATCGGTGGAGGAGGGGGTTTTCGATTCGGTGCTGGAGCAGGCCCAGGAGACTTTGAGCCGGGTGCAAGAAGCCGCTTTTCACGAGCTCCACCGCGATCAATACGAGCAGTCCATGGCCGAGCAGATCCTGGCGCGGGTGCCGGAAGAGCTCGACCGAATCACCGAGAGCGTGATTCTGCGTGCCGCCGCCAGCTTCGGCTTCGATGTCGAGCGCCAGAGCGGCAAGCGCACCTGGTCGATCGAGTTCGGCAGCCACGCGGTGATCGACCACTTGCCGGGGGTACCGGCGGGATCCCGTTTCCTCGGCACCTTCGATCGCCAGGAGGCGGTGGAGAACGAAGGCCTGGAATTCTTCGCCGCTGGCCATGCCCTGGTCGAAGGGATCTTGATCGAGCTCGAAGAAGGCACTCGGGGTCGCTGTGCGTTGCTCCAGCTGAGCGGCGACGAAGAAGTGTTCGGTCTGCTCGCGGTCGTGCCCGAAGCGCTTTCCTGGAAGGCGATCGCGGTCGACAACAAGGGCACCGAGCGGCCGGACCTGGCGAAGCTCCTGACTCGCTCCGGGGTGGAGTTCGAAGGTTTCGAGGCCAAGAAGTGGACCCAGCAGAAATCCTGGCGGCGAGGCATCCTGCGGATGGCGGAGTCTCTACCCAGCGAGGAGACGCCGATTCTCCTGGCGGCCTTCCACATTCGCGGCCGGAGATGAATCGGGCCCATGTTGCGCCCTTGCCCGCACTGCAAGAGCTCCGACGTCCGGTTCTCCCGGCGCGGATTCTGGCTGCGAGCGCTCGCGCGGGTGGTTCCCGTCCGGCCCTACCGCTGCCGTCAATGCCAGCGGCGCTTCTGGGCCGCCGAAGCTCGGCCGAGTAGCCAGAGCCGGCGCTTTCGGATCCGGGGCCTCTACGTCCTGGTCGTGGCGGCTGCTCTCCTGGCCATCGCCTACGTGACCACTCTCCCCTATGCCGCGCATGCTCCGAGGCCTCCGGGCCAGAGGGCCTCGACAGAGCCGTCCCGAACGAAAACGGCGGGCAAGGCCGAAGCCGAGATCTGGCTCTACCGCGGTCTGCAATCCGGAGATATCGAGGGAGATCTGGAGGTCGAGCTCCTGCTCTCCTCGATGCCGGAGTCTTTCGACCACTTCCTGGTTCCCGAAGCGCCTTCCGTAGGTCGCCCCGGCCGATTTTCTCTCGATCTCCCGGGTCTCTGGGAACCGGACGAGGGTGTCCGCTGGGGCTCGGAGACCATCGCCCATCCTCTCGCCACCCGGGTCCGTGTCCGCTCTACCGACAGCGGCTTGCAGGTCGAGATCGACCTGGCGCCCGGAGCCGAGGTCAGGCCCCGGGTCGAACGTGGCGACCAGAGCTTGCGAATCGTCCTCGAGCCGATCACTCCGTAGGCAGCCGACCACCGCGAGTGGAATCAGCGCAACCCTGGAGCCCGTGCGTCGTAGATATGTGCGGAACGGCTATATGCATTTTGCATATAATCGTGAGTGTAGTCTGACCGACAGCGAATTCTCGATCGAGGGCTCCGATGGAACCGAACGCTCCCCGCAACGATCGCCCCGTGTTCTCACCCCTGAAGACCGAGATCTTCTGGATCCTCCTCTCCCTCGCCGAGGCGCCGAGACATGGGTACGGCATGTTGGCCTGGATCGCGGGCTCTTCCGGTGGACAGGTCCGGTTGGGCACCGGCCAGATGTATCGTCATCTCAAGCGCTTGCTCGACGATGGCCGGATCGAGGAGGCGCCACTTCCCGATTCCGACGGCAACACCGACCCGAGACGGAAGTACTACCGGTTGTCGGAGACCGGGCGTCGGCACCTGGCAGCCGAGTGTGGCCGTCTCGAACAGACGGTGAGGCTGACCCGAGGACTCGGCCTGTCGCCGGAGAACCGGCGATGAGCTTCCGCGAGAGGTGTCTTTCCCTCGCTCTGCGTGCGTACCCGGCGGAGTTTCGGCGTCGTTTCGGGGACGAGATGAAACGTTCGGCTCTGGCTTCGATGCAGAGCGCCCGAGAACGAGGTGTTTGGGTCGTCGCTGCCGCGTTCCCGTACGTGGTGGCGGAGCTGGTCGCCCAGGGGTTGGCCGAACGGTTGTCTGCCGTCCGTCGGCTTCCGGGGGAAGCTCCACTTCTGCTCGATGGCTCGGGCCTGTGGAGGGATCTCGGGCACGCCCTGCGCCGGCTGGTTCGCGATCCCTGGGCGTCGCTGCTCACCGTCGCCATTCTCGCCATGGGCCTGGGCGTTGCCACCTCGGTCTTCACCCTGGTCGACAATATTCTCTTCCGTCCCTTGCCCTATCCCGAGCCCGATCGGTTGGTGCGGGTCTGGGCCGGTTTTCCGGAAGCCGGAGCGAGCTTTCTCGACGCGACCTGGACGGAGGTCGAGGCCTTGCGCCAGGGGGATCCGGCCTTTGATGCCGTGGCGGCCTTCTCCGTGGCGCCTCGAGACCTGGTCGACGAGGCAGATCATCCCGTGCAGATCGAGCTGGCCCGGCTGTCCCCGGGGTTCTTCGAAGCGCTGGGAGCCAGGCCTGCCCGGGGGCGGGTCTTCTCGTCTCGGGAATCTGTCGAGGGGCGGCCGGTCGTCGTGTTGTCCCACCGGTTCTGGAACCGTCGGTATGGCGGCGCGGACGTCCTCGGACAGACTCTCTCGATCCAGGGCGAGACGCATCGGATCGTCGGAATCATGCCTCCGGAATTCGACTTTCCCCACGGCGTCACCCTGTGGCGTCCCTTCACTCGGGAGGAAAACCAGGACGACGACCGCGAGCTGCAAGTGGTCGCGCGGCTGGCTCCCGGTGTCGACGAGGAGCGCGCCTCCGCGGCGGCGGCGGCGATGTTCGCCCGGGTCACGCCGGTGGGGAGCAGTGGCCCGATCACCGCCTGGGTGCAACCTCTGCGATCGATGCTGGTCCGCGACGTCGACGGCATCCTTCTCGCCCTGCTGGGAGGGGTCGGTGCCCTGCTCCTGGTGGCGGTCGTGAACGTCTCGCACCTGCAGCTGCTTCGCGGCTTGAGTCGTCGGCAGGAAATCGCCGTCCGGCTGGCTCTTGGCGCCGGGCGTTCCGGCGTGGCCCGTCAGCTCGCGGTGGAGTGTCTCGTCCTGGCGGCGGCTGGTGGGCTCCTCGGCTTGCTCCTCGGTCGGTCTCTTCTCGATTGGGTGCTGGCCAGCGTTCCGCACGATGTCCCGCGGCTGGCCGAGGTCGGCATCGACCTGCGCATCGTGTTGGTGATGAGCGCGTTGACGGTGGGGATCGGCTGGCTGTTCGGTCTCGCAGTGGCTCGCCGGAGCGCCGAAGGCGCTCCGATCCAGACCTTGCGCAAGAGCCGGGTCGGCGACGATCGGAGCGGGCATCGAGCTCTGGAAGGGCTGGTGGCTCTCGAGATCACCCTGGCCACTGTATTGGTATTGACCGCGGTGCTCCTCTTCACCAGTATCTCCCGTCGTCTCGACGTGAAACCGGGTTTCGAGCCCGAGCGTCTCCTCTCGCTGGGAGTCAGTCCGCCGCCGAGTCGCGAGGGAGCGGAGGAGCGGCAGGTCTTCTACCACCAGATCCTCGAAGAGGTCGCCACGGTGGTCGGGGTCGAGGATGTGGCACTCGCCTCGGTCGATCCGGTAGATTCCGGCGGCTTTCCGATTCCCCTCGAATGGTTGGAGAGCCCTGCCGGCCCTGCGTTCTCGGCCCGCCTTCGCTCGGTCAGCCCATCGTACTTCCGAACGGTCGGCGCCCGTTTCGTCGCCGGACACCCGTTTGCCGAGACCTCGGGTGCCGAGAGTCCGGGAGTCGCCGTGGTCAACCAGGCCTTTGTCCGTGCCTACCTGGGCGGTGACTCACCGCTGGGGCGTCGGGTCGTGCATCCACCGTACTTCGGTAACGGGCACCCCACCGAGCACCAGATCGTGGGAGTGGTGGCCGACTTCCTGCCCGAAGCCTCGGTAGAGCCTGGTCCCTGGATCTTCGTTCCCTACCGTCAGCTACCGTGGCCTCGTATGCGCCTCTTGGTGCGTTCGGCCGGTACCCTTGCCGGGCAGGCGGCCGCGGTACAGAGCCGGTTGTGGAGTCTCGATCCACACCTCGCCATCGGCCAGGTGCTGCCCGTGACCGGGCAGATCGAGGCCCGTCTCGCTCCGGCCCGATTCCAGACGCATCTGATGACCGCCTTCTCCCAGCTCGCCCTGCTGCTCGCGGCGGTGGGGCTCTATGCAACGCTGGCGGTTCAGGTGGCCCAGCGACGGCGGGCGATCGGCGTTCGACTGGCCTTGGGAGCCACCGCCCTCTCGATCATCTGGTGGCTGGTGGGCAGCGGCCTTCGGATGGTCGGCACGGGCCTGGCCCTCGGTCTTGCCCTGAGCCTCCTCGTGTCCCGCTGGATCTCGAGCCAGCTCTTCGGTGTTTCGGGTCTCGAGCTCGCGGTCTGGTTGCCCACCACCCTGGCTCTGGTCGTCGCAGCTGTTGCCGCTTGCCTGCCTCCCGCCTGGCGCGCCCTGCGGGTCGATCCCGTGGAAGAGCTGCGCGCGGACTGATGGTCGTCAGAAGCTGCCGTCGGGAAGGTCGAAGGTTCCGAGGTCGAGATCGAGACCATCTCGCAGGCTCAGGAAGCCGATGGCTCGGTCTTCGAGCTGCAGGGAGTACACCCCGATCGGCACGTGGGAGGCCGAGAAGGTGCCGTCATCGCCGGTCCAGAGGGTGCCGAGGGCCTCGCCGGTGAGATCGAGGAGCTGGATCCGGAGCCCGGAACGAGGCACACCGTCGACCTCGACCCGGCCATGAAATTTCGTCGAGTGGCGGGGGATCACCAGCTCGTCCTCGGAGATCGTGGCCGGCAGGTCTCCCTGGTAGAGCTCACCGTCGCGGCCGGCCAGGGAGTCGAAGAAGCGGGCGAAGAGCCGTGGTGTCTCTCCCGGGCGTCGGGTGACGGGAAAGCTGCCGTCGGCCCGTGGAAGCACCCTTTCGCTGCGACCCGGAGCCCGCAGGACGAGAGACCAGCGCGGATCCCACGCGGGATCGAAGGTCAGGGAGATCGCCTCGCGAGGCTCGCCGAAGCGGACGGTGGTGATCTCTCCCGCGGTGACGCGGACCTCGCGGATCTCGGCGTCCGTCTGCTCGATCGCGGTCGATCCGAGGTGAACGACCGAGGGCCGCCCGAGCCGGTACCGTCCTGGCGCCAGGGGTTGCGACAGAGCCTCCCCCTCGGGGTCGGTGGTGAGGGGGTGCTCGCCGGGAGAGAGCAGGAGGCGGCAACCCTGGCAGGGCAGCTGGGCCTCGGTACCGTCGGCCACCGTGGCCAGGATCCAGCCCGCCGGCTCGAGCTCCACTTCCAGGGGCTGGTCGTCTGCCAGCCGTTCCGGCTCCAGGTGCAGGAGGTGCTCGGCATGCCCTTCGCCGGTGAAGAGCAGCTCGAGGGGTTCCTCGGAAGCGGTGAAGAACCGGAACCGGCCGTCGGCCCCGGACTCCGTCTCGACCGCACCCGCGGGTGTCTTCGCGGAAATCGTGACCCCTGCGAGCCCTTCCCGGGTGCCCTTGTCGATGACCCGGCCGTCGACCTCGCGGCCGGAGAGCAGGGAGATGGGGTCGAGGCGAAGTCTCTCTCCCGGCTCGATCCGTAACGACGTGCGGTACACGGCCCGGCCGGGGGCCGCCGCGATCAGCTCGTACTCCCCGGCCACGAGATCCACGAAGCGGAAACGACCGTCGTCGTCGATGGCCTGAGGAGCGAGGGACTCGGCGGAGGGAACCGAGGTGACCTCGGAGGCTTCGGGAAAGGAGACGGCGGCAGGGGCCGTGAGGCCGGCCTGCAGCGAAACTCTGGCACCCGCGGCGGGATCGCCTTCGCCGACGAGAACCTCTCCCTCGAGGGTCGCGAAGGGTTCGAGAATCGCTTCGATCCGGGCCGGAAGCAGGTCGAAGGTCAGCTCGGCCGCCCGAAATCCGCGGGCGCCGAATCGCAGCGTGACGGGCTGCTCGGCCGAAAAGCCGGCCAGCCGAGCCTCTCCTGCCGAGTCGGTGAGCTGCTCGTAGGTCACGAGATCGAGGAGGTGGGTTCCTTGCCGGGCCTCGATCACCGCGTCGGGAATCGGTTCGTCGGCGGGGTCGAGGAGGCGAGCCTCGAGCGCCAGGCCTTCGTCGATGTCGATCCGTCCGAGATCGAAGGGCTCCGGCTCTTCGGCCAGAGAGGAGCCGATCGAGTCGTCTTCTCGTTCGCCGGCTCCGGGCCGATCGGTGGGCCGGGAATCGTCCTCCGAGGCCCCCTCGAGAATGAATTCCTGTCCCCGGTAGAGCCGACCCGAGGGTAGCCGGATCTCGAGGAAGTAGGTGCCGGGGGCGATGGCGGGCGTCTCGAAGCGGCCGAAGGTGTCGGTCCTGAGAGCTCGGATCGGTTGGCTGCCGGCGGGGTCCGGTGTCAAGGGCAGGCTGAAGGGACGCAAGGTCGCGAGCCCGGCGGGGACCACCCGGACCTCGGCCCCTTCGACAGGAAAAGCCCGTTGCCGCACCTCGGCGGTGATCGGCCGGCCCGGAGCGAAGGCCGCGGTCACCTCGAGCTCGCCGCGAAAGTCTCCCGCGGGGCCGCGGTAGAGGAAGAACGCCCGGCAGCTCGTGCCGCGGTTGCGAGCGCCGGAGCAGAGCAGGGCCGGCCCGACCGGCAGATCGGGGCGCAGGCGCCGTTCCTGGTCGGCCAGGGTCGGGAACGTTTCGTGCGCGGCCTCCGGGCCCACGGCCAATGGCGTGATCTCCACCCAGGCGTCGACGATCTCTTCCTGGGCCAGCACGATTTCGGTCCGTATCTCCTCGGTGCTGGCGCCGGTTTCGGCGCCGGGAAGGATCTGGGCCCCGAGCTCGTTGGCCGCCGGGCTCCAGAGAATCGCCAGCAGCAGGGAACGGGTGAGATGGGTCCGGAAGCCCTGCGAACGGCGAAGGGTGGGCGAGAATTCCATCAGCTCATTGTACGGAACCGGGCGGTCGGGCGTCGTCGAGGTTTCGATCTCGGCGGGCCGAGATCCCCGGGCGTTGATATCATCGCCACGCGTCGACCTCAGCCGAACCTCTACACGTTCAGGGCCAACCGCGGAGAACATTCATGGGAATCGAGAAGCTCACGCAAGAACAGATCGAGTCGGGACTGGCGAAGCTCGACGGCTGGACGCTTCGCGACGGCAAGCTCCATCGCGACCTGGTCTTCGCGGACTTCGTGGCGGCGTTCGGATTCATGGCGCGGGTGGCCCTGGTCGCCGAGGCCATGGAGCACCACCCGGAGTGGCTCAACGTCTACAACCGGGTGAGCATCGACCTCACGACGCACGACGCCGGAGGAATCTCTCAGCACGACCTCGATCTCGCCGCCCGGATCGACTCCCTCGCCTGAGCTTGTCTTCAGCCCTGGTTGTCGAGAATCGTGTTCTTGAGCTTTTGCAGGGCTTCTTCTTTTCTGTCGAGCTCCGCCTGTTTCTTCTCCAGCTCGCTGCGGGTGGCCGCGAGCTGGTTGCGCAGGCGCCGGATCTTGGATTCGAGATCCTCCCGCTGGTCTCCGGCCGCTCCTTCCAGCTCCTTGCGGTCTTCTTCGAAGGCCCGGGCCGCGACCTCGAGCTCCTGATTCTTCCTCTCGAGCTCGCCGGTCACCAGGTCGAGCTCGACCAGCCAGCGCCGAGCGGCTTCGAGCTCGACGTTCCGGGAATGGGCCGGGAAGTATTCGGTAGCCTCGGTGAGCAGGGAACGGACGAGAGCTTCTTTTTCGCCGTTGCCGGCGCTCGCCATTTCCAACATCACGGCACCGTAGAGCGCCATCTCCCGTCGCTCGTCGCCGGGTGAGGTGGCGCCGAGAATCTGGTGGAAGAGCTCTCGAGAATCTTCCAGGGCCCCTGCTTCGACGGCCTTCTCGGCGCCTCGCACGGCTTTCTTCAGCTGCCTCTCACTCATCGCCTCGCCGGAGCCGGCGGTAGGAAACACCAGAAGGCTGAAAGTGCAGAAGAGGTAGAGTCGTCGCATGGCGGAGGCTCCTGCAGATCGATAGGGAAATGTCTCGGCTCCGTTGCCGAAATCCTGGCCGAAGAGCCCTGTCTACTGTCCGCGTGTTTCCTCGGTCGATGTCGGCGCCCTGCCCAGCTCGATCGCTACCAGCTTCTCTTTGTTACGGGCGTAGAGCCGAGCTCCCACCAGGGTCGGTGGCGTCCACGACGGCTTCGACAAGATCTGGTGTTTGCCGTGGACCTCGACCCCTCGGGGACTCAGGGTCAGCAGGAATAGGATACCGTTTTCGTCGAGGGCGAGGGCTCGATTCTCTGCCTGGATCAGGTTCGCGCCCGGGAAGCCCCGTTCCTTCCACAGGGTCTCACCGGTTCGCAGGTCGTGACCGGCGAGAAATTGATCGTAGCTGGCGTAGAGGTGCTGGCCTACTCGTAACCCGTTGCTGTGGAAGATCTTGACCTTCTTGGAGCTGGCGATCTCCCGGACCGCCACACCTTGCTCGGAGGAAGAGAGGCGGAGAGTCTTGGAGCCACCGTCGGCCTGGGAGCTGACGAAGAGAAGCTCCTCGCCATCCCACCAGGGGCCGGCGCAGTTGTTGCTGAAGCGGTTCTTGTGGGGATGACGCCAGCTCACCGACCCGTCGCTCAAGTAGGTGCCCACGACCTCTTCCGGCCCCATGAAGACCAGCTGCTCCCGGCCACCGATCTCGAAGATCATGGGCGCGGAATAGCTGGTATCGATCGGCGGGGTTCGCCATCGGGCGTCTCCAGTCGCGGGATCGAATCCGATCGCTCCCGCCTGCTCACCGCCGACCAGCAGCAAGACCTGGCCGCCGTGGGCGATCGGGGAGTTGGAATATCCGAAACGGTGGACCTTGGCGCCGAAGCTCTCGACCAGATCGTGTGACCACAGGAGCTCTCCGGACGTGGCGTCGAGCGCGTGAAATCTGCCGGTGAAGCCCACCACGAAGAGTCTGCCGTCGTGTAGGAGAGGTGTGGCGTTGGGCCCGACCCCGAACTCGATCACCTGGCTCTCGAGAGGAGGGGCGTCGGCGGTCTGGTGCTCCCATAGAACCTTGCCGTCGGTCGGGTCGAGGGCCTGCACCAGGTCGCCGTCGCCGCGGCGGGTGGTCACGTACACCCGCTCGGAATCCACGAGGACTCCGGCGTATCCACCCTCGAGTGAATGGCTCCAGATCTCCGTGGGGCCGGCCTCGGGCCAGCTCGGAGCGATCCGGGAGCCGGAAGCGTGGAAATTGCGTTCCGGTCCACCCCATTGGGTCCACTCTTGGGCCGGTAGGCTCGTCGCCAACGAGAGGAACCACAGGGTCAGGGTGATGCAAGGGGTGAATCTGGGCATGGGTGTCGTCTCCAGGCTACACATCGAATCGAGCGCCGGTCATGGGCGGTGCTCACTGCCAGACGCTCGATCGGCAAAGAGCGGTCTCGGTAGGGTCTTCGCCGCCGATTGTATTACCGATGCAACGCCGATGATGAGCCCGGCGATGGAACCCTCGATCCTCGGCGACGAGAAGCTCCACGCGCCTCGCTCCGGGGATCGCTCCTGTTCTACGCCGGCCCTGTGGAAAGGGTTCTCCTCTGCGGTAGAGTGGAAAGGCCTGTCGAAGCGAAGAACTGCCCAGGGAGAGATTCCGAACATGAGCTCCGAACCCGTGGTCACCGCCCTTTCCCGGGGCCCCTGCCCTTCCTTTCACCTGCTCTCGGCCCGGTACCTCGAAGAGTACTGCGCCAAGATCCGGGTCGTTGCCGAGGAGCTCGACGAAGACCAGCTGTGGTGGCGCCCGGCCGAAGGGACGAACAGCGTCGGCAACCTGCTGTTGCATCTGGTGGGAAACCTCAGCCTGTGGATCCTGCAAGGTGTGGGTGGTGAGACCTATGAGCGGGATCGTGCCGGAGAGTTCGCGGCCAGCGGCGGGCCGGGGAGAGAAGAGCTGCTCTCGGGTCTCGAGTCCGTGGTCGCCCGGTGTCGAGAGGTGCTGGAGAGGGATCGAGAAAACTCCCTCGACCGCCAGCTGGACATCCAGGGCTACTCGGTCGACGCCCGGGGTGCGATGTTTCACGCCGTCGAACACATGGGTTATCACACCGGCCAGATCGTCTGGGCGGTCAAGCTCTTGCTCGGCAGCCGCCACGGAATCGAGTTCTATCCCCGACACAGCTCGGAGTGAGGTAGAAGGCAACCATACCTTCCCGTCGGTAGAAAAACCTTCGAAACAACTCGTGACGGGGGGCCTCCGGCTTGCCGAAGAGCCGCCTGTTGACTAGACTGGCGGCCGTGGAGGCAACAGGAGAGCAGCTGCCGAAGGGCGTTGGCCCGTACCGAATCGATACCCTCCTCGGCGTGGGAGGAATGGGTCGTGTGTATCGTGCCTATGACGAACGACTCGATCGTTTCGTTGCGTTGAAACAGATCAGCGGCAGCGGACAGGAGCAGCGGGCTCGCGAAAGATTTCGCCGCGAGGCCCGCGCCGCCGCCCGGCTGAACCATCCCGCCATCGTCCAGATCTACGATGTCCTGGCCGCCCATGGGGCCGACTGGATCGTCATGGAGCTGGTGGAGGGGAAGAATCTCTCCACCATTCTCCGCGAGGGTCCCCTGGATATCTTGCGGGCGGTCGAGTCGGGCAGGGATGTGAGCTGTGGCCTCACCGTGGCCCATGCCGAGGGCATCGTGCACCGGGACCTGAAGTCCGAGAACGTGATGCTGGTCGAGGACGGCGGCGCCAAGATCCTCGACTTCGGCCTGGCCAAACACCTGGTGTCCGACAGCGACGCGTCCGTCTCGGTCGAGGGAACCCTGCTGGGTACCGCCCGCGCCATGTCTCCCGAGCAACCCCTCGGCAAGGCGGTGGACCATCGCTCCGACCTCTTCTCCTTCGGCACCCTGCTCTACGAAATGCTCACCGGGCGTTCGCCATTCCTCGGGCCCACGGCGGTGGAGACGGCGATCCGGGTCTGCAGCCATGTGCAGACGCCGGTCAGCAAACACAATCCACGGATTCCCGCCGATCTCTCCGATCTGGTCGATCACCTGCTGGAGAAAGAGCCTGCGTCGCGTCCGGACTCCGCCCGGGCGGTCAGCCTGGAGCTGGAGCGGATCGCCAGGTCCCTGACCCAGAGCCGGGTGATCGGACCTGCCGGGCGCGAGATCGCCCCGGGGCTCGAGCCGGAGAGCACGGAGTCGGTTGTGGCCGAGGCCGAGCCCGAGCGGCCACCCCGCGAGTCGAGCCGGCGCCAGACGCTCCGGAGCCACGAGCGGCGCCGGATCACCGTGTTGTGCTGCGACCTGGTCAACGCCGACTCGGGAGCCCAACCCCTGGACCCCGAAACCCTCTCCGACGTGACGCAGGAGTTCCTGGCCCTCGCAAAGAAGGCGGTCCAGCCGTACTCCGGGCATTTCGGCACGAGCTTCGATCACCGTCTGGAGATCTACTTCGGTTATCCGCGGGCCCTGGAAGACGACGCCCGCCGAGCGGTGTACGCGGCCCTGGCGTTGATCGAAGAGGTGGCCGGGCTCGATCGGCGCCGGGAGGTGGATGACGGCTCGCGGCTCGCGCTGCGGACCGGCATCCACACCGGCCTGGCGGTGGTGATGACCTCGCAAGGCGAGGCCGAGCGGGTGATCCTCGGCGAAACCCTCGAAGTGGCCTCGGAGATCAAGCACCGGGCACAGCCCGGAGAGGTGGAGGTCAGCGCCGCCACGGAGCGCCTGATCCGTGGATTCTTCTCCCTCGAAGAGCTGTCGCCGGTACGGCTGCGAGGCTCGGAGCGGACCACCGGAGTCAGCCGGGTGACGGAGACGGCGGATCTGCGTAGTCCCGTCGAGCTCACCGAGGATCTCGCGCCGCTGGTCGGGCGAGAGGTCGAGCTGGCCCTGCTCGCCGACCGCTGGCAGCTGGCGCGGGAAGGCAACGGCCAGGCGGTGCTGGTGAGCGGCGAGGCGGGAATCGGCAAGTCCCGGTTGATCGGAGCGCTCTTCGAGCAGACGGCGTCGGAAGTCTGCGAGCGGCTGGTGACCTTCGGCTCCCCGTACACTCGCCGCTCGCCCTTCTATCCGTTGATCAAGATCCTGCACCGGCTCCTGGAGTTCGCTCCCGCTGCGGCGCCGGAGAAGCAACGAGCCGACCTGGAACGGTTCCTGGAGCGTTTCGATCTGGCAGAGGAGAGTGTGGTGGAGCCTCTGGCCCAGCTGCTCGCCCTTCCGGCCAAGGAACGTCCGGAAGACCGGCCGATGCGAACCGAAGAAACCATCGAGGCCCTGCTGGCGCTCTTCCAGGGTCTCGCGGAGCGTGCACCGCTGCTGCTGGTGGTGGAGGATCTGCACTGGATCGACGCTTCGACCCTGGAATTCCTCAACAAGCTGCTGCCGCGGATCACCGGCACCCACCTTCTGGCGGTCTTCACCTTCCGCACGGGCTCGGCGCCGTCCTGGGGGCTCAACTCCGGCTTGACGCAGCTGACCCTGAACCGACTTCCCCCGAAACAGACGCAGGATCTCATCGGCCAGTGTTGCGGACCGCAGAAGCTCTCCCGCGAGACCCGAGAAACGATCGCCCACCGAGCCGACGGAATTCCCCTCTTCGTCGAAGAGCTCACCAAGTCGGTGCTGGAGACTCTGGGGACATCCCGGGATGGCCGCCCCGCGGATGGCCGCTCCACGGATTCCGTGGACGTGGACTTGCCGATTCCGGCCACTCTCCACGCCTCGCTGATGGTGCGCCTGGACCGCCTGGGGGCGGCCAAGGAGCTCGCCCAGCTCGCTGCCGCCCTCGGGCGGGAGTTCTCCCACGAGCTCCTCATCGCTGTATCGGCCCTCGAGCCGGAGGCCCTCGATTCCCAGCTCGCCCGCTTGTTGACGGCGGAGCTGCTGCTGCGGCGAGGGGTCGGTTCTCGGGTCAAGTACCACTTCAAACATTCCCTCATCCAGGAGGCCGCCTACCAGTCGTTGCTCAAGAAAGAGCGGCAGGCCCTGCACGAGCGAATTGCCGGGGTGCTGGAGAACTGGGCGGAGGAGACGCGAGAGATCGAGAGCGAGGTGCTGGCCCACCACTACTTCGAGGCGGGAGACGTCTGGACGGCGGTGGAGCACTGGCTGCGGGCCGGCAAGCAGGCGATCGAACGCACCGCCAGCCTCGAAGCGATCGAGCACCTCGAGCGCGGGCTGGAGCTGGTGGAGAGGTTGCCGGAAGGCAAGGCTCGTGATGGTCTGGAGCTGGCGCTGCTCACCACTCTCGGGCCGGTGTTGAGCAATCTCAAGGGGTTCGAGGGCTCCGAGCTGGAGCGGATCTACACCCGGGCGGGAGAGCTCTGTTTGCGCCAGGACGACGAAGCCCACCACTTCTGGGTTCTGCGCGGAATCAGCGCGTTCTTCATCACCCGGGCTCGACCTCGACAGGCCCTGCGGCTGGTGCAGAAGCTGGCCCAGATCGCCGAGGCTGCCGACGAGGACCGTCTGCGCCTCGAAACGCGGTATGCCCTCGGGTTGACCCACTTCTCCCTCGGCGATCTGAGCGAGGCACGGAGCCAGCTCGAGGCCGGGATCCTGCTCGATGGCTCGGTACCCGAGCGTCGGGAGCTGGAGAAGACCAGCGAAGACCCGGGCATCGCCTGCCGTGCGGTGCTGGCCCTGGTGCTGTGGCACCAGGGTTATCCCGATCGGGCGGTGACCCTGAGCGAGGACGCTCTCGACCGGGCGCGGTCTCTCGGCCATGCCAATACCCTGGCCGAGACCACGAGCCTCGCCGCCTGGCTGCGTCAGCTGCGCCGAGATCGGCCCCAGGTCGAGAAGCTTGCGGGAGAGACGATCCGCATTTCCCAGGACGGCGGTTTTTTGTTCTGGGCAACCTATGGCGAGCTGCTGCACGGCTGGGCCGAGGCGGCCCTCGATGCCACCTCCGCCGACTCACGCCCCGAGGGACGGCTCGGCCTTTCGCTCGAGGTCTACCGGGATGCCGGCGTGCTCTTCGCACAGACGTACCTGCTCTCCCTTCTCGCCGAGATCGCGGCCCGCAGCCGCGATCTCGACGCCGCACTCCGCCACCTGCTGGAAGCGCTCACCGCGGTGGAGAGCACCGGAGAACGGTTCTGGCAGGCCGAGCTCCTTCGTCTCTGTGGCGACCTGTTGCTGATCGCCGCCGCCGATGCCGAAGGCGAGCGGCGCCAGCGAGAGGCGGAGAGTTATTTCGAGCGGGCATTCGATGTGGCGAAGCGGCAGGGCGCACGTTCCCTGGAGCTGCGGGCGGCTCTCGGCCTGGGGCGAGCCTGGGCGAGTCGCGGCTTGAAGGACGAAGGCCGGCGGCTGGTGCGTTCGGTGATCGAGGGTTTCTCCGAAGGCTTCGAGACCGAGGATCTGGTGCGAGCCAAGCGCTGGATCGAGAACGTCTGACCCTTCCTTTTTCACTACCCGTCTGGACCCTGGGGTGAGCCGGTGGCCGAGCGGGACGAGCTGCCGCGGAGCCCGGTATTCCTTCGCGTACAAATACAGGTAGCCCAACGGCTGTTCCAGCCAGAGCCAGGAGGTCGCCTGATGGTCGTTCCCCCCACGCCGTTTCGAAGGTTTCGATCCGGAATCCAGATCCTTTGTCGTCCGAGCCAGCTCGTCGGACGATCGGCGATCTTGCTGGCGGCTCTTTTCCTCGGTGCTTGTGCCTCGGCCCCTGTGGCTTCGACGTCGGACGCTGGCGATTCGCTCGATCTCTATCTCGAATCCCGGGGGATCGACCCGGAACGGGTCGTGCGTCCCTACGCCCTGAACGACGAGCTCGCGGCTTGGGCGCGGGAAACGGCGCCGCCGGATCTCTCCATCGAGACCCGCCTGGAGCTTCTCGCCGAGGCGTTGCTCGAAAGCGATGAGCTCGCCCTGGAGTATTCCTGGGGTTATACCGGCACCGCGGCGGAGGTCTTCGAGAGTCGCAAGGCGAATTGCCTGGCGTTCACCAACCTTTTTCTCGGCATGGCGCGGGAGGTCGGGGTTCCGGCCTTCTTCCTCGCCGTGGAGACCGAGACCTATCGCAAACGTGGCGAATTCGTGGTGATCTCCGATCATATCGCCGTCGGCTGGGGGGCGGGACACGAAGTGCGATACTACGACTTCTCCGAGAACCAGAGCGAAGGAGTGCGCCGGGTGAAGCGTATCTCCGACCTCACGGCCATCGCCATGTTCCATTCCAACAAGGGGGTCGAGGCGTTGCAGAAAGGTCGTCTTGCCGAGGCCCTGGACTGGCTGCGAATGGCGGTCGCCCTCGATGAAGACCTGTCCAGCGCCTGGGTGAACCTCGGGGTCGCCCGCCGCCGTACCGGGGACTTCGACGGTGCGGCTCTGGCCTACAAACGGTCGCTGGAGATCGACCCCGCCACCTATTCGGCCTATCAGAACCTCGCAGGATTGTTGCGGTTGCAGAATCGGCAGGAGGAAGCCGAAGAATTCGAGCGGGCTCTTCGCGATTCTCCCAACCGCAATCCCTACTCCTACCTCGCCCTCGGCGACATCAGCTTCCGCCGCGGCCGGTTCGACGAAGCCCGCCGTTTCTATCGTCGGGCGGCCCACCTGGGCGACGCGACCGCGGAGTCCTACGCCGCCCTCGGCCAGGTGGCGATCCTGGTCGGTGACCTGCCGGCCGCGCGCAAGATGTTGCGCCGGGCACAGAAGATCGACGAGGCCAACGAGCGGACCCGGGAGCTGCGCCGGATGCTCGCCTCGAACCAGATCTGAGGGGACGTCACCTCGCGGCGCCGATGCCGGCCTCGCGCCGCGGCGGCAAGGGAGGAGCGAGTCGGGTAGACTTCGGCGATCATGCGCCTGGTGACCCTCGCCTGCTCCAACACTGAAATCGTCTGCGCCCTGGGGTGTGCCGACCAGCTGGTGGGAGTCGACGACCACTCCGACCATCCGCCGGAGGTGGTCTCTCGTCTGCCCCGGGTCGGCCCCGACCTGACCATCGATATCGACGCCGTCGCCCGTCTCGAGCCCGACCTGGTGCTCGCCTCGCTGACCGTGCCCGGCCACGAGAAGGTGGTCGAGGGGCTGGAGCGCGCCGGCCTGCCCTTCCTCGCTCCCGAGCCCAGGACCCTCGACGACGTCTATCGCGACATCCTCCAGATCGCCGATCGGCTCGGTGTACGAGAACGAGGCGAAGCCCTGGTTGCCGACATGCAGCGCGATCTCGAAATCCCGGCAGAGCCGCCCCCGATCGGCCGCCGGCCGCGGGTCGCCGTCCAGTGGTGGCCGAAACCGGTGATCCTGCCCGGGCGCGACAGCTGGGTGCAACAGCTCCTGGAACGGGCGGGTGGCGTCAACCCCCTCGGGCACGAGCCGGTCAAGAGCCGGCCCCTCACCGACGAGGAGGTTCGAGATCTGGCGCCCGACGCCATCGTGATCTCCTGGTGCGGGGTGCCGACCGCGAAGTATCGGACCGATGTGGTCTACGGCAATCCATTGTGGCAAGACGTCCCCGCGGTGCGCGAGGGTCGGGTGTTTCCCATCGCCGAAGCCTTCCTCGGTCGTCCGGCCCCTCGCCTGGTCGAAGGGTTCCACGCCCTGCGCGAAGTGGTCCGGCAAGCAGGAGGTGTGGTCCGCGAATGAGCCGGCGGACTCCTCTGACCGGGCTCCCGGACGACTTCTGGCAGGCCCTGGACCACGCCGAGCCCCTGGCCCTGCTGCCCGACTGGGACGACCACGCTCCGGATGGCTGGCTGTGTTTCCGGCGGCCGCAGAAGATTCTCCAGACCCGTCGACTCGAAGAGATTCGGCCTTTGCTCACCGAGCTGGAACAGGCGGTCGAGGCAGGAGCCTGGGCCGTGGGGTTCCTCACCTACGAAGCCGCACCCGCCTTCGATCCCGATCTCGCGGCCCATCCGCCGGGGCCCCTGCCCCTCACCTGGTGGGGGTTGTATTCGGCTCCCGCTGCCAGCTGGCAAGGAGAGCTGCCGACCCGCCCCGACGACCTCCAGCCCATTCCCTGGCAGCCGGCGGTCGGGAGGGAGGCCTATTGTCGTTCGATCGCCGAGATCCACCAGCGGATCGCGGCCGGCGATACCTACCAGGTGAACTACACCTTCCCGCTCGAGGCCCCGTTCACCGGTTCTCCGTACTCTCTCTTTTCCCGTCTCTGGCAAGCGCAGCGCTCGGTTCTGGGGGGGTACCTGGATCTCGGTCGTTTCTGTGTCTGCTCCGCCTCTCCGGAGCTCTTCTTCGAACGGACCGGAGAACGCCTGGTGACCCGGCCGATGAAAGGCACGGAACGCCGAGGGCGCTTCGAAGAAGAGGACCACGAGCGCCGAGCCTCGTTGCAGGCATCGGAGAAGGATCGGGCCGAAAACGTGATGATCGTCGACATGATGCGAAACGATCTGGGGCGGATCGCGATCTCGGGAAGTGTGCGAGTCGAAGATCTCTGTACCGTGGAAACCTATCCCACCGTGTTCCAGCTCACCTCGACCGTCGCCGCTCGCAGCCCGTCGAGCCTGGCCGAGGTGCTGGCCGCCCTCTTCCCCTGTGCCTCGATCACCGGCGCACCGAAGATCGCCACCTCGCGGATCATCCACGGGCTCGAAGCGGGCCCGCGCGGCCTCTACACCGGTAGCCTCGGGCTCCTGGCCCCGCCCGGTGCCCGGGCTCTGAGCTCCCGGGCGCGGTTCAACGTGGCGATCCGCACCGCCGTGGTCGATCGCGAATCGTCCACCGTGTGTTACGGCACGGGGGGAGGGATCGTGTGGGACTCCGAGGCGGGTCTCGAATACGAGGAGTGCCAGTCGAAGGCCCGGGTCCTGCGTCGGCCGTCGCCGCCGTTCCATCTCTTCGAGACCCTGCTCTGGCGTCCGCGCAGCGGCTATTTTCTGCTCGAGCGTCATCTCGAACGCATGCTCGCCTCGTCTCGGTATTTCGAGCTGGGAATCGATCGGGGCGCTCTGGAACGGCATCTCCGGGAGCTGGCGGAGCGGCTCGAGCCCGTGCGCACTCGAGTGCGGCTCGAGGCCCTGGGCGACGGCACCGTGCGTTCCCGATGCTCGGCCATGCCCTGCACCGGCCCCGTCGAATGGTCGATCGTGCTCGACGATCGGCCCTCGGACTCCTCGGACCCGTTTCTCTTCCACAAGACCAGTCATCGTCATTGGTACGACCGAGCTCTGGAACGAGGCCGCCCGGCCGACGAGGTGGTGCTCTGGAACGAGCATGGCCAGCTCACCGAGGCGACCCGGGCGAACCTGGTGCTGCGGTTCGGCGATCGATGGCTGACGCCGGCCCGGCGTTGTGGCCTGCTCGCCGGCACCTACCGCGACGAGCTCCTGGCTCGCGGGCGATTGCGGGAGGAAACCCTCCCGGTCGAGGCTCTGGCCGAGGCCGACGAGGTCTTCCTGATCAACTCCCTGCGCGGCTGGATCCGGGCCCGGCGAGAGCAGGGGCCTCTGGCGGAGGCCGCGGCGGCAGGCCTCGAGGTGCGAGCGCCCTGATGCAGAGGAATCCCGCGAAATTCGTTCTCGGGAGCGGGATGGACGAGATCTCCGGTAGAATGATAGAACGGCTCCTGCCGGGTCTCTCTTTCGGGAGAGACCACACGCCGCCAGCAGCATGGGCATCCGTCGCCACGCCTTCGACGAAACAACCGGCCATGGATCCGGCTCCGATCGGGATGAGCCATCGCCACCGTCCGGAACGCGTTTCTACGTTTCGGCAGACCTCGAACCAACCCGAGACTCCAAGCCATGAAGCTTCACGCCGATCGCGCGACCCTTCGATCCACGGCCGCCGAAACCCCCGCTCTGAGCCATTCTCAGAGCAACATTGCAAGAGGTGAGCTCGCGGCCGACGCCAGCCGGCGGCGGTGGGACGTCTCGTCCTGGGATATCTCCGAGCTCATTCCCGAGCCCAGTGAGGAGGCGATCTCCAGGGCGATCGGCGAGCTCGAAGAGACAGTGAGCGCTTTCGAGGGTCTGCGAGACCAGCTCGACCCGGAGATGAGCCGAGAGCTCTTCTTCGAAATCGTGCAGCGGTACGAGGACGTCGAGAACCAGATGGATGTGATCGGTGGGTACGCCAGCCTGTGGTTCTCCTCCGATACCCAGTCGGCAGAGTCGGTGGGTTTTCGCAGCCGCATCCAGCTGCTGGTGGCGCAGCTCCAGAATCGCTACCTCTTCTTCGAGCTCTGGTGGCAATCTCTCGACGACGAGCAGGCCGAACGCCTGCTGCCGACGGCGGAAGAGAATGTCGACTACCGTCATTTCCTGCTCGAGCTGCGGCTCTTCAAACCCTACACCCTCGACGAGGCCTCCGAGCAGGTCATCAACAGCAAGAACGCCAACGGCATCTCGGCGGTCTTGACCCTGTACTCGATGTTGATCAACCGCCTCGAGTTCCGGCCCGAGCTCCACGGAGAGCGCAAGAGCCTCACCGAGGGAGAGATGCGGAGCCTCTTCTACGCTTCGGATCCCGACGTCCGAGTGGAGGTCTACGAAGAGCTCTTCGCCGTGTACGAGAAAGAGGCGCCGGTGCTGGCGCAGATCTACTGCAACCGGGTGCGCGACTGGCACACCGAATACGTGGGGCTGCGGGGGATGAAAACCCCCATCTCGGTGCGGAACCTGAACAACGATGTGCCCGACGAGGCGGTCGAGACCCTGCTCGACGTGGTGCACCGCAACGCCCCGATCTTCCAGGACTACTTCCGGCTCAAGGGCCAGTGGTTGGGATTCGAGCCCCTGCGTCGCTGCGACCTCTACGCCCCGCTGACGGCCTCCAACCAGATGATCGACTTTCCCGACGCGGTCGACAGCGTGCTCGACACGTTTCGCGGTTTCGACCAGAATTTTGCGCGGCTGGCGGAGCGGGTGTTCGAGGAGAACCACATCGACTCGGAGATCCGCAAGGGCAAGCGGGGAGGCGCCTTCTGCGCCACCATCCTGCCGCGGTTCACACCCTGGGTGATGATCAACTACGCCGGTCGGGTTCGCGATGTGGCGACCCTGGCTCACGAGCTCGGGCACGCGGTGCACAGCATGATGGCCGAGGGCCATTCCCACCTCACCCAACATCCGTCGTTACCCCTGGCGGAAACCGCCTCGGTGTTCTCCGAGATGCTCATGACCGATCGGCTGCTGGCCCAGCAGACCGATCCCATCGCCCGGCGGGAGATCCTGGCGGCGGCGGTCGACGACGTCTACGCTACCGTCATGCGCCAGACCTACTTCGTACGGTTCGAGCTCGCCGCCCACCGGGCGGTGCTGGAGAACAAATCGGCGGAAGACCTCTTCGAGCTCTACACCGCGAATCTCCACGAGCAGTTCGGCGATTCGGTGGAGATCCCGCCCGAGTTCCGGTACGAATGGGTCAGCATCCCCCACATCTACAACACCCCCTTCTACTGCTACGCCTACGCCTTCGGCCAGCTCCTGGTGCTGGCGCTCTACCGCCGCTACCAGGAGATGGGGGATGCCTTCAAACCCGGCTATTTCCGGATGCTCTCCTACGGTGGCTCGGCGCGGCCGGCGGACATTCTCTCCGAGCTCGATATCGACATCACCGATGCCAGCTTCTGGCAAGGTGGCTTCGAGGTGGTTCGCGACATGATCGCCGAGCTCATGGCCATCGAGATTCCGTGAGCTCCCGGGCGGGCGAGACTTCCACTCCTCCAAAGGCCGGCGACGGCGACGTGCGGCTGCGGCGGGCTCTCGAAGAGCTGGCCGCGGCGGCCCGCGAGCGCCTCGACCGCAAGGCGATCGGCTGGAATCGCAACGGCGGCTCCCCGCGTCTGCCCCTGCGCCTTTCGGTGCCTCTCGGGCCGGTGGGTGAAGATCTCGTCCACCAGACCCGAGTCGCCCTCGAGCGCGAGATCGACAGCTTTCTCGACCACCAGGCGGTCTTCCTGCCCGGGCGTGTGTTCTGCCTGCGCTGCGGCGAGGCCGACTGCGAGCACTCGCGCCCCACGGAGGCACGGCACGTCTTCGCCGGGTTCGGCCCCAGCGGTCTGCCTCGTTTCCTCGACTTCGGTCAGTGGTTGCTGGAGCGTCAGCATCCGCAGGTCGATCGCCTCTACGCCGAGCCACCGCGCCTGGTGACCGATTTCGCCACCGGCAAGGAGCTACACAGCGAGCTGCTGCCGGCCTTTCGCGACCGCAAGACCGGTTTTCGCCTCGAAGGGCAGGTGACCGCCGGCTGGTTCCGGGTGCCCATGCGCGACCGCCGCCCGGCGATGATCGCCCTCACCTTCCAGGTGCTCTCGTCGGCGCCGAAGGCGAAGAAGGGCAAGGGCCGGTATCGGCGGCTGGGTCTGAACGTGTTGGGGCAGGGGCCGGAAGGAGAAGCCCTCGGCGATCTCTACGACCGTCTCGACGATCTACCCTGGAAACCCGCCCAGCAGTGGGGGCAAGAAGCCCTCGACACCCTCGACCGCGCCCAGGGCCCCGGTGCCGGCACCTGGCAGGAAGTCTCCCAGCGGATCGAAGGCATCCTCAACGGCATGGCTCGGAGGCTGCAGCAGGCCCGGCGCTCCCGCGACCGCCGCACCGAGCACGCCCAGGACCGCCACAAGACCGGCGAGCGCCCGACCCGCATGGCGCTCAAGGATCTCGCGGCCGCCCGGGAAGAGAGCTTCCTCTTCGACCGGCGCCGCAAGACCGTCGTGGTGCTCGGCCAGCGAGGCCGGGCTCACGTCTGGAGCCCCGAGGGCAAGCTCGTGACCTCGGTCAGGTATTCCGGCGATTCGATCGAACGCAAGAAGAAACTGGAGATCTGGCGCCCCGCCAGCCCCGAAGAGATCGTCACCCTGCGCAAGGTCGTGGGTGTCGAGGCCAGCGCTCCGGTCAACACGGCGCGGCCGGTGCGGTAAGTGGTCGAGCCTCGCAATCCCGATCCCCATCTGGTCTTTGGTAGCATTCGGCTATGCAACGGGAGGAAGACAAGGATTCTGACCCGAAGTGGGAGGGCGCTTACACCGACTACGACCAGCTCGGAGAGTCTCAGTGGGGGCTGGACTGGGGCGACGTCAGCCAGATTCGAGAAAGGCTCCAGCTCACCCCCACGGAGCGTCTGGAATTGGCTCAGCGTTTTGTGAACAGAGTCTTCCGAATCCGTGCCCAGAATGGCGGTTGAAGCCAGATTCGACGAGGTTCTGAGGATACTGAGCCGAAACGAGGTCGAATTCATCGTCGTAGGTCGTGTCGCTGCGATTCTTCAAGCTCCTGGAAGAGACCCGGCGCCTCGAGTCCGAGTAGCTGGTCTCTGAGCCGCTCGTGCTTGTAAAAGAGCTGTATAAGGTTGTGGCTTTCCGAGCGGATCGGTGCCGAGCCGAGAACCGCTCGTCAGCGTAGGCGTACCTCATGGCGAGCCCGAAAGCGCCCGGCTCGCCGCCGGGAAACGATCTCCCTTTCCTGTTTCCTACCGCCGAGGAGACCGCCTTGCACCCGAGAAGACCTGTTTCGATCTGCCTCGTTCTGCTGGCCATGGCCAGCGTCACCGTCGCCGAGCCCGATTCCGAGCTCCGAGCCGAGCGCTCGATCACGCTTCCACGCGAAGGGGCGGACTGGCCGATGTGGAGCGGGCCGGAGGGCAACCTCACGTCGCTGGGCAACGGCGTGTTCGAGGGCGGCGCCTTCGGTCTCGAGAGGGTGTGGTCGCGGCCCCTGGGCTCGGCCTATTCCGGCATCGTGGTGTCCGGCGGGCGGCTGGCGACCACTTTCTCGGATGGCGAGTCCGACTACCTGGTGGCGCTCGATGCGTCGACCGGTGCCGAGCAGTGGCGCTACCGGGTCTCCGATACCTACAAGGGGCACGACGGCTCCGACGACGGGCCCCTGGCGACACCGACCATCGCCGACGGAGCCGTTTATGGCCTGGGTGCCATGGGCGAGCTGTTCGCCGTTTCCCTGGAAGACGGCGAGGAGCGATGGCGCCTGGATCTGGTGGCCGACTTCGGCGCCGTGAAGCCGCACTACGGCTTCGCCACCACACCCACGGTGATCGGCGATCTGCTGGTGGTGGAGACCGGCGGGGCCGACGGACGCTCGATCTCGGCCTTCGACCGCGAGACCGGTGAGCCGCTCTGGTCGACCGGGGACGATCCGGTCCGGTATCAGTCGCCGATGGCCTTCGACCTGGGAGGCGAAGCCTCGTTGGTCGCGGTCACCGACCGGAGCCTGCTCGGTCTGGCTCCCGAGACCGGTGAGGTGCTGTGGAAGCATCCGCACACCGAGGGCGACGATCGGGGCTTCGGCTCGGCGCAACCCGTACCGGTGGGCGAGGGCGGGATCCTCCTCACCGACGGACCCGAGTCGGCCCTCTTCCAGGTCCGCAAGAACGCCGAGGGGTACACGGTGAAGGAGGCCTGGCGCTCTCGCGCGCTGCGCGGCGGCTTTGCCGTTCCGGTGCCCTATGAAGGGTACCTCTACGGCTATTCCGGCAATTTCTTGACCTGTGTCGATGCCGCGACCGGCGTGATGGTGTGGAAGTCGCGGCCGCCGGGCCAGGGAGACCTGGTCTTGATCGACGGTCACCTGGTGATCCTGACCCGCGTCGGCGAGATCGTGGTCGCGGAGGCGACTCCGGAAAAGTACTCGGAGGTGTCGCGGATCCAGGCCCTGGATCGCGGCTACTTCACCCGGCCGAGCTTTGCCGGCGGCAAGATCTACGTCCGAAATCCGACCGACATCTCGGCGATCGGCGTCACGGAAGCGAGCTCGGCGGCCACCCGTCGTGCCGAGGCCAACCGTCGTGCCGGGGCCAACCGGGATCTCCGCGGAGACTTCGGCTCCTTCGTCGAGAAGCTCGCGGTCGCCGAGAACCAGAGCGAATGGATCGAGAGCTTCCTGGCCGAGCACCCGACCCTGCCGATTCTCGAAGGGAATCTGGTGCACTTCGTCTACCACGGCGAGGTCGACGATCTGGCCATCTCCGGCAACTTCATCGGCGAGGGCAGTGAGCACGCCATGCACCGGGTCGAAGGCACGGACTTCTACTATCGGAGCTATGAGCTGCCCGAAAAAGCCCTCTTTACCTATCGATTCTCGGTCTTCGAGGAGTCGATGACCGATCCGGCCAATCCGCGGAAGACCGGTCCCGAAGGCAGCGAGCAATCGGTGCTGGCGACCGCCGGCTGGCAGGCTCCGTCCCACTTGCGCGAGCCCGAGGGCAAACGCGGCAGCATCGAAACGCTACAGTGGAAGAGCGAGCAGCTGAACAACGAGCGCGAAGTCCAGGTCTACCTGCCGCCCGGCTACGGCGAGGGCGATGGCCGCTACCCGCTGCTGGTGGTCAACGACGGTGAGCAGGCGCTCTCGATCGGGGAGATGGACAAGAGCCTCGACAACCTGATCGGCAAGACGGTCGCGCCGGTGATCGTCGCCTTCGTGCCTGGCACCGACTGGCGCGAGCTCGACGGCTCGAGGACCGCCGAATACACCCGGGCGCAAGCCGAGGAGCTGATCCCTCTTCTCGACAAGTCCTTCCGCACCGACGCCCGCCGCGAGTCCCGCGCGGTCCTGGGCTCGGGCAGCTCCAGCTTCGCGGCCATGTACGCCGCGCTGCATCACCCGGAGATTCTCTCCCGGGCCGCCGCCCAGTCCTACCGCCATGGCGAGCTCGAAGACGACCTGATGGCCGCTGCCTCGGGTGAGAAACACGACCTCGAGCTGCTCTTCCACTGGAGCTCGTACGACTACCGCCATCCGCTCTTCGCCATCGACGCTCGCCGGGATGCCAAGGATTTGGTGGCGACGCTCGAGCAGAACGGCTACCGCCCGAAGACTTTCGAGAGCCACGACGGCGTCGGCTGGGGCATGTGGCAGGGCCGGATGGCCGAGATCCTCCGGGCGCTGTTTCCGCTCCAGTAGGCCAAACCAACGTTCACGCCTATCCTCTTTCTGACACTGGCGGTGCCCAGATTTCTAGAGGGAGAATCCGAGCGGCATGGTGGCAATCGCGATCGGGGCGAGCCACGAGCTCTTTGAGGGCAAGGGTCACGGCAGCAGTCTTGGTTTTTTCGCCGCTGACCTCGACAGCTCGTTCAAGCAATCTGGGATCGATAGCTAGTTGATCTTTGAGACCACATAGCTGTCAGGATGACTTCAGCTGGCCGATCACTGCTGATGTCGTCGATGGCCGGGCTGGACCTTCTAAAGGTAGGTTTGCTACTCGGACTCCTCGATCCACCTGGGCTCGAGGAGCAGACTCAGGCCCTCCAAAACCCGGTAGAGCCGTTCGGCGGGCAAAGTACCGATGCGCTCGGTTAGCTCCGACTTGTCGACGGTCGAGATCTGCGAGATGTTGACAACGCTCGCCTTCGGCAGGTTGGCTTCGCCTGCTTCGAGAAGGACGTTGCCGGGTGCCTCGGCCCATCTCAGGCTCGAGGTGAGGGAACAAACAACCGTGGTGGCGATCGCGCTGGCGTTGAACACGTCGTTCTGTATGACGACGTGAGGATGCCGCAGGGCAGGACCCGGTCCGGAAGCAGGTCCGAGATCGAGCCAGTAGACGTCCCCTTGGCGGATCACCACTCTCCCTCGAGGCGCCGCCGGAGTCCGGCCCGGTAGCGACGGCGTAGCTCACGCTGTGCCTCGTGGGCTTCCGTTTCGACCGCGTGAAGACGGTTGAGTTGGCTAAGCATTTGCCGGTTCTCGTGCCGCTCAACGAGCTCCTCGGCGGCGCGGGCCAAGAGTCGGCTTCGAGGAACGTGAAGCTCCGAGGCCAACTGGTCGACCCGTTCGAGCAGTTCCTTGTCGAGGGAGATCGCGGTCTTGACGGCTGGCATAGGTAACTCCTGGGGACCCTGGCATCAGAGGGACATACTCATCTTCCTACTGCGAGTATACCAAGTGATCCACTCGCCGCCAGGTCAGATGGCAAGCCGCGTGAGGACTATCTGAGGAGGTTTCATCCAGCCCCTTCTATCCGGCGATAACATCAGCACGTTGTGGCCACCCGCGCCGGCGACGGTGCAAGTGTTGGCAACAGGCGGCTTGGTGACTTCTGTCCTCCAGTCTGATGGCTGATTCCCTCCATCCAAGAGCGATTCTAGGCCGGCATCAACCCGATGTCGGCCTCTTCTTGGATCTGCGCCAGAGTCGTGAACTTGCAGCTTCGTCAACTCCGAGGATGAGGTTGGACCTAGACTTGGGCCCTCAAGACCCTTACCTGCCTCGGACTCGGTATTGATCCAGCCTCCCATCAGCCAAACAGTACAAGCAGAGCCTTACCGGCGTGAGGTGCCTCCGATTTCCCGCGATCGATGTAGACTCTGCGCGCTCGAGTGGACACTTTGCAGGCGTCTAAGACTGCCCGCACCAGTTGCCTAGCTGAGATCGATGGTGCGCAGGAACGGATTCGACGACGGCGTGCAGTTCCCTCGATATGTATGGACGAAGCCAATGGGCAAACAGCTACACGACCAAACCTTGGCGTCATGCAGTGATGGCACAGCCGCAAGAATCGCAGTTGGAGGTCTGCTGCGGCGCGCCGGACTGCACCCACTCTCCTGTTGGTAGGGCGACCGCAACCGCTCGGCAGTATTCTTATGGAGACCCAGACGTCAAGCACTAACACCGCCTTTGAAGCGATTGGCATCTCTCTCACTCGCGCTCTACAGCGGGTGAATGGAACCTATCTAGCCGCAAGTCAGTTCGCAATCGAATTCTTCAGTAATCGGAAGAAAGCAAGCCCCGGCGGAACTGATCCGCTCTTCAAAGATTTAGAGGAGGAGAGCGTCCACTTTCTTCTGTTCGATCTGCGGCGTTACAACTTGCTGGCAGCAGTCAGCGCTTTCGACACCTTCCTGTCTGATGCCACCAGGTTCCTCTTGTTGACACAACCAGCTCATGTCGACGAGATTCTCTCGGCGAGCAAGAAGCGGAAACTTGAGCAAGCGATTCCGGTGATCGACGAGCGGGTACCTGAGATTGTTCGCCGCCATCTCAAGACGTGGGAGGCGCGTCTAGATTTCCTGGTTGGAGTATTTGGACTCCAGGAGGAGATAGCTCCGTCCCTAGATCGACTGCGTCCTCACATCCATCTTCGTAACGAGATCGTCCACCAATCCGGCCTCTACGACTTCTTGAAGGACACGAAAGACGGTGAGATCTTTGCCAATGCTCGACCAGTTCCGGAGGTAACGAACCGCCAGTCCGGGGAGGTGATAATGCTGGTTACGCTCGTCACTGACCAGATTCTCGAAGCCCTGGCCCTGAATCTCTTCGGAGCTCTACCACGGGTCCGGCCGATGACGCCAGCCCTTCGAACTCACTACGATCGCCAGGAGATCCGGTGGCAACAGGAAGACTCGGCTCCTACTCCGCGCGACGTCGTTGGGAATCCGAATTGGCATGTCACCTCAATGCCGAACAAGCACGATGTGATCTTCGTAGATGAAGCTACGCAGACATTCCGCGTACTTCCGACCAACATCGATCAAGTCCCGGCCCTGTTTAGCGTGCTGAAGAAGACACGCCACGGTGTCGAGCCAACCGTCAGAGTTGATGACGGTCCGGCCCGTCGGCTCTCTGGGGCGTCAACGGACCTCTTGAGCGAAATGCTAGTTGGAAAGCAGATACAGATCGAGATCCAAGAAGAACTGGCGGAGTATCCTCGAATCATATGTCTATCGTTGGCAGGTTTCAGGGCAGCCTGGGACGAAGGCGTAGACTTGAAGTCCAAATCAACGTGAGAGTAGGAATGCGGAAACCCAATCCCAGTCTGGAACTAGGAACCGAGGGTGAAAAGAGAGCCCGTGCTCTCCTTGAGCATGCGCTGGCCGCCACCGGGAGTCACTTTTCGGGGGCATTCGACCTTGGCGTCGATCTTCACATTCAGTTTCCGCTTCCGGCGACAGGTCAGCCCTATCACCTTGGCGCCCAGGTAAAAACTGGAAATTCTTTCGTCAAACCTAAGAAGAAACATTGGGTGGTGCAAAATGTCAAGAAAGCCGATCTTGAGTCTTGGCGCAGCTCCCAGTTTCCAGTGATCTTCGTCTGGGTCAGACCTGGCCCGCCGACCCAGTGCTTCTGGCGTCTGGTGAAGAGGCGTACCCAGGTTTCACCACTCCGCATCTCCAAGCAGGCGCTGGTATCACCGGTGATGCGCTTCGATCTGCCGCTCTATCTATCGCCATCGGTAGATGCCCCGGAGGTTAGTCAGGTCAAACTACTACGGGCACCACTTGGAAGCGGGATCAGACCCTACGCCAAGGATTTCTATCGCCATGAGCTCATGACCGACGAAGCCTGTCACCCCGTCTTGGGGCCAATTCGATTCTCATGGAGGGGATGGAAGCATCTCACGAGTCGCCGCAGGAGTGTGAGCCGGATCGCAGAGTCGTTAAGCTTACTGAGGGCCGTCCCTTTGGCCATCCGATATCCAAAGCGCTTCGTGGCCATTCGACGTGTAGGTTCAACTACTCGCGGCGACACAACAACCGAGAGTCGGCTTCTCGTCTTCGACTCGCACGAGGTCCCCGTCGAGTTCCGCGGTGAGGTAGGACTACGCTACATTATCCGAGAATCGGTTACCTATCCCAAGCATTGGGAGGAGTCGCTCTTGACCGGCGGCGCTATCAAGCGAACCTTAGCATTCGAGAGCGTTTACCAAAAGTAGCAGATTTGACCGCCCCCCCGGCGATATTCCCCCGCACGTCGCAGAGTTTGGGACATGCATTCAGCTTGGCTGTGGAACCAATGGGCCAGATGAGGGAGCGGCCTTCCTTAGGGTACCAGAACGGCTCTAGGTGTCCAACTCTCGCGCCATACGCGCGTGCTCCTCCACGCTCTGGTTCTGTTCGATCAATGGCCTGCAGATCGACCTCCAGGCAGTAAGGGGGTCTCAAGGTCACAGGCTCTGTCGGGTGCATCTTGGCCAAGCACGTTGTGGCCAAGCACCGGCGACGGTTCAAGTGTTGGAAGCAGGCGACTTAGCGGGCGGCGCTGTAACTCGTGACGGCTGACTACCCTCAGTCAAGAGCGATTCCGGCCGACATCGGGGCGATGTCGGCCGCTTCTCTGAGCTACGGGAACAGCTCAAGGCCCAGCAGGCAGAACCCAAGCTCGATTTCTGCCAAGCGAGGCGAATTCACGGAAACGTGGACGTCAGTGCCCGGGGCGGCGAGGATTTTAGCGGGAATCTTCTGACCGTACGGTGTCGGAAGTGCGAGCTGTGTCGGACATCGGATTCTCATCGCTTGAGCCCTCAGATAGTCGTGGAGGTCAAACCGAATGGCCTTGGTTTCATTCGCGCTCACTATCTACATTCGGAGAGACGAGAAGCTTAATCAATATCTCACGAGAAAAGGTGCCTCGACCGCGATCAAGTCTCGATAGAAAGAATCGCGGCGGGGGAAAAGCTCCCGGGTCCGGTAACCGCGCCCGCGGGCGCGCACCGCACTATAGGTGAAGCCGAGCTTGACGATCGCGGTCGGATAGCGCAGAGCGTCCAGCGACCAAGATTGGCAAAACTCCGGATCTCGGTCCAGGTTCCAGTAGAACTGGTTGTCGATCGGAAAGGCGAAGGCGGACTGGCGTGTGGGGCGTGAATTGCGGACGTTCGGTGCGACTTCGCGAAGATCGAAAATCGGGCGCTCGTTGGAGTGCCGGTGGAGGAATATGTAGAGGCTGGGCTCCGCGGCGCGGGGCAAGTCTTCATATCTCGTAAGTTCTTCCTCCTGGACCGCTCGGCGAAGCGCGAAGAAGACAGCTACCCACAGCTCTGATGTAACATCCAGAGAGGTTGTCGGGAAACCGTAATGCTGGAGAAGCCCCGCCACGGCCTTGTTGGTCTGAAGCAGGCCCCGAAGCCCGGGAATGGAGATGAAAGTCTTGCAGCCATCGGGCTGGACGATGACGTAGTCGACCTTTCTCTGCAGGTCAATTCCGTGGGATCTCAGCACCTCAAGCCACGGTTTGGATTCCGGGGCCTGTCCTTTATAGAGGGCGAGCAGCTCCGGTGCGCGGTAAGCGGCGGGCAGGCAGTGGAGGAGGCCGTCCTTATCGAAGAAATCTTGGCTCTGGCCTCGAAAGAGGCACTCGCATTCAAAGGCCGCCGCCTTCGCTTGGAAAATCCTCGCAAGCTCTTCCAGATCCTCCGGAGTCTCGGCGAGAAAGACGGGCAACCGGACCGGGTCATCGCCGCCTTGGTTCCGCTCGTGGAGCGCGTCGAGGCCACGCCGCGACTCATCGTCGAATTTCCCGAGGCTCTTCAAAGTTTCCAGCGTCAGTGAGATCGTCTCCCTGCTCATCGCCTTGCCTGGCACCGGCAGCTCATCGATAAGACGCGCCGGCTCGATCGAGTCCTGAGGGTAGAGGAACCAATCGTCCACCAGCGCTCCGAGCTCACGGACGAAAAAGGCCGAATGCTTGGTGCTGAAAGGGTTCGGACGGTCCAATATCGGGAGAGACTCGCTATGAACCCATCGCGCGCCCGGGGCGATGGCGCGCACCAGGGGTAGAGACTCGATATCCCGGTCGATCTGAGCGGCCATGTCCAGCATGTCGAGCGCCGTGAAGATCGGCCGCGCCTGACGCCAGTAATCCTCCGCCGCGTCGTAATCTCCCTCGTCCCGAGAGCAGATCCCGAGATAGGCAAGGTTCCTGGCTTGATTGGGCCGGTCGCCGATGTTGGCGTAAAGCTCGACGGCTTGCCGATGCATACTGGCGCACTCGCGGGAGCGGCGCTGCGCCGAAAACAGGAATCCCAGGGTAAAGCAGGCCCGTGCCTCGCTTGCAGGGTCGCTGGTCTCTCTCGCCAGCTGTCGGGCGGCCTGCAAGTATCGAACGGCCTCCGCACGGTTCTCCACCTTCTCAAAGAGCCAGTGACCGAAGCTCAGATAGTCCGCACAGGCCTGCTGTCCAGAGCCCGGATAACCTATCGAGGCGAGGCCGTCCGAGATCGGTCGACCCGCCTGAGTGTCGAGGGCCCCTCGGTTTCGGCAGTACCAGAGGTCGGCGACGGCCTGGGCGAAGAGCCCGTCAAGGCCGCGGGTGGCCTTCAGGCGAGGCGCCAGTCCCTCGAGTAGCTCGCCGGCATCGCTGAAATCGCCTCGAGCGAGGCAGAGCCTGGCTTCTTCGTAGTCTGCCTGGAGGCCCCAGAACGATCCTCGCTCAAGGCCTAGTTTCGAACGGAGAGAGCGGACGAGCCCGATGGCTCGGAGATGGAAACTGCCTTGAAGCCGGTAGAGCTCCGCCTCGTTAAGCGTGAAGAGACACCGAACATCGCGGGTTGCTTCCGGGCCGATGCAGGTCTGGGCGATCTTCAAGGCCGCCCGCGCCGCCGACAGGCGCCCCTGCCCTCGGGCGTTCTCGAAGAGTGGGTAGTAGAAACCGAGAAGGCGGTTTCGAAGACTTGAGGTCGTGCTCATCGCCGCGAGAATTCCGCGAGAGTGGGGGAAGCAAAGCTTAGGCTACGTGCGGCGGTCCGCGCGGTCAGGCCACGTAAACGAACTCGCGCGGACCGAAACAAGAGAACTCCTTACTGCTCAACACGCGGGACTGTCGTACAGCTTCAATCCGAAACCTAGCACATTATGTCGTAGTTGTAGTGATCGCCTTCGGCAGCTCCGGCACAGGCGGAGGCTTCGAGGGAGAACCGCTCGAAGCGGTGTGAATACGTTGGCCCCTTGAAGGCGGCACGTTGCTACCCCAGCGTGAGTACTTGAGCGGCCTGACGATTCCTCATTCCGCAGTGCCTTGGCGTCTGATTCCTCGAGACCGCAGCTACTCCTGCGAGGGGCCTGTAGAGGCTCCCGCCAGCCATCATCAAGGACGTCAGGGTACCCGTACCCATCTGGGTCGACGACGAAACTACCGTGACTAGCACTTTGGCCTAAAAAGGCATCTAGACGAAAATTGCGACCTCAAGACGCTGTTCGAGCCACTTACTCGCCGAATAGCAGATCACCTGAAACGCGGACAGGCTACCAGCCTCCGAATCGCCGCTGGTCGTGGTTTGCGTGTTAACAGTTTGTTCTGGGCGGACCAACCGCAAGGACGTTGTGGCCACCCGCGCTCGGTGCGCAGCTCGATTCGAGACCGAGTCTCCTGGTCTCGCCATCTCCTGACCGCCAAGGAATCGACGGCGGTTTACCCCGGAAACTCCCAGGTCTTCAAGACCTCCATCTCGGCATCGAGCACCCGGATTTCGAGAGCCTTCTTGGGCACCACGAGGATCGGGTCCGCTTCCGAGCCCTGTACTTCGATCCGGTCGATGGGTATGGCGTCGTTGCCCTCGTCGGCGAGGTGGGCTTCGACCATGCAGGGCTCGGGCGATCCGCAGAGGTTGCCGGGCAGGGCGAGGGCGCGGCGGTCGCCGGGGTCGTAGAGCCAGTGCGGTCGACCCTGGTGGTCGCGGGTCGGAGGGGAGAACACGGTGAGGTCGCGGTCGGCGCCGGGAGGTTGCCAGGGTGCGCCTTCGGTGCCGATCAGGATGGCCGGCTGCTCCAGCTCGAAGGTCTCGGCCACTCGCCGGAACAGCGGATCCTCGAGCTCGGGCCGGCCGCGTTCTCGCATCCGGGTCTGGTCGACGGTCAGGGGGTCGATTCCGGTGAGCTGCCGGAAGTGCCAGGCCATGGCACCGGCGCCCCCGTAGGACTCCGCGGTTTCGAGATTGTGGGAGTACCCGACGTGAATCAGTGCCCGGGCGTCGGGGTCGGCGAAGATTCGCTCGGCGAGGTTCTGGGCCTGGCCCGGCTCCCGTACGGCCGGCGGACCGGGCTTCTCGTAGGCCACCACCTGGTAGCCGAGCGCCAGGGCTTCTCGCACCAGGTCGGCGTATTGGGGCTCGTGCAGGTAGTGGCCGGTGGCGGCCGTGGGATAACCGCGAGCGGCCAGCTCGGTATCGGC
>CAZMEL010000055.1:0-3076 GCA_964565225.1 uncultured Thermoanaerobaculia bacterium
ACCTTCAACCCGTCCCTCGGCTCGCCACCGGCGAGGAGCGCCGTTCCCAGGTTGGTCAGGAAAGGTACGTTGTCTGGGTTTTTCTGCACCAGCTCACGGAGTCGGCGGATGGCTTCGGCGGTCTCGCCGCGGGCGAGGGCTCGTTTGGCCGCCTCGAAAGATTCGAGCAGGGCCAACCCGTCCTTGGGGTCCAGGGTTCCCGATCGGGTGCCCGAGGCGCCACTGAGGTAGCCGAGGCTCTCCAGGCTCGCCCGGAGCTCGGCGTCGGTGGCCAGGGCCTCGGCCGTCGCGGGCTCGAGAGAAGCCTCGAAGCTCTCGAGCCGGGCCTTGAGCCGCCGCGCCTGGGCCGGGCGCTCGCGCACCAGGTTCCGGGTCTCCCCGGGATCCTCCGACAGGTCGTAGAGCTCGGGCCGTGGGGCCACGATCAGCTTGTAGCGATCTGCGGTCAGCGATCGCAGGGAGCTCCAGCCATAGGCGGTGGCCGGCAGCCAGGTTTCGCTGTAGGCGAAGCCCCGGAGCTCCTCGGGCTCTGCATCGTCCGCGAAGAGGCCGGGCAGAGCGGGGCCGGGCAAGGCGCCCAGGTGTCCGCCGCCCCCGAGGCGCAGCAGTGTGGGCGCGAGGCGCCGGGAGGACACGGTGCCGAGGATGGTCTGGCCGGTGGGAACTCCGGGCCCGGCGAGGATCAGGGGAACCTCCACCACCGGTCGGTAGAGGAACAGGCCGTGGGTGCGCTCGCCGTGGGAGCCCAGGGCCTCGCCGTGATCGGCCACGGCCGCGACCACGGTGCGTTGCCCGCGGTCGGGAAGCGCCGCGAGCAGGCGCCCGATCTGTTGATCGACGTAGGCGATCTCTCCGGCGTAACGTTTGGTTTCGTCGCCCCCGGAGGCATCGGGTGGGCGATACGGGCTGTGGGGATCGTAATAGTGCACCCACAAGAAGAAGGCGGAGTCGTCGCGTGACTCCAGCCAGCGGAGGGCGGCTTCCGTCACCGCTCGCGCGTCGCGCTCGGCGTAGCCGTACTCCCCCACGACCTCGGCGGCCATGTGATCGTCGTAGAGGTCGAAGCCACGATCGAGACCGAAACGCCGGTCGAGGACCCGAGACGAGACGAAGGCCGCCGTCGCCCAACCCCGGGCTCGCAGGGCTGTCGCCAGAGTCGGGATCTCGTCGGGAAGCGCCGCCAGACCGTTGTCCCGCAGACCGTGCTCGGGTGGCGTGAGGCCGGTGAGCAGGGAAGCATGGGACGGAAGGGTGAGGGGAGAAGAAGCAATCGCGGTGTGGTAGCGAGTGCCTCGGCTCGCCAGCGCATCGAGGTGGGGCGTGGGGCTCGGTTCCTTCCCGTAGGCCCCCACGAAATCGGCGCGCGTAGTGTCGAGGGTGAGGAGAACAATGCTTCGAGGGGTCTTCGCCACCTTCCGGCTCGGCTCGGTGCCGGTGCCCGCAGCGCTCGGTCCGGCCCATGGAAGACCGCTGGCGAGAAGGAGCCCGAAGGCGAGGATGGATCGAGGGTTCGTCACGGCAGCATCCTATCGTGCCAAGGGGCTCCGGAGAGTCTCGGCAACGCGTGGGGCCGGAGGTTTGGGCCGATCAGAAAGCCATTGCGAAAGGGTGTACGTAGAGGTAATATCAATGACCAATCCTGCGTGATCCTGCTTGCTGCCCCTGGCTGCCTCTGGTGCGCGGTCCAGAGGTTTTCGGTCGGTGAGTAGAGATCAATTGTCCGATGCAGCGCAGAACCCCCCTGAGCAGCCGCCGGGGTGCGTCGTCATGGCTGCAGCCTTCTCCATGAAGATCTGAAGGAGAACCGAATGTTTTTTGGAAAGAAGCACGTGACCGTCTGGTCCGTAGCGCTGGCCCTACTCGTAGTGGGTAGTGTGCCGTCGCTGGCGTTCCTGGATCCCCAGGAATCGCCGATTGCGGACAAGAGCTTCCGCGACCCCTCGATCAATATCCGCAACGGCTACCTGCAGGCTTCCGAGTCCGCGGTGGCCGGGTATCAGAGGGTTCAAGGGCTCTCCAGCCTGGGCATCTCCGCGCAGCATGCCTATCTCGATGTCCGGACCGGGCGTTGGGGTACCTTGCTGGCAACCGAGCCGTTGCTCCCCGGACAGGGTGTGGGCAACGATCTGACCTGGGAGGGTCTGGCCGGTGCGCAGCCCGGGGACATGGCCTCGCTGCGCCAGGTCGCTTGGGAAGCCTTCATCGGTTATCTGCAGTCCAACCAGGCGGCCCTGGGCATCGACATCGCCGAGATCCAGACCCCCGGCAAGGTCACGGTGCACAACGACGGGGAGATGATCCAGATCTACGCTCCGCGGATGGTCAACGGCATTCCGGTTCTCGACAGCTACATCACCGGTGTCATCAAACACGGCAACCTGATTCTCATGGGTGCCATCAACTGGGCCGACTTCGATGCTCCGGCCGCGGCGAGCCTGCATGCCGGTGCTGCCCAGGCCAAGGTGGCCGCTCATCTCGGTCCGCTGACCGCCGATACTCTCTGGGGCAAGTCGAGCCTGCTCTACGTGCCGGTGGCTCCGTCGACCGAGCTGAGCCAGCTGGCGGTGGGAGAGGGTCTGGGCTATCGGCTGGTCTGGGCCGTGCGCTCCACGCTGCGTGGTGACTACGGTAACTACGAAGCCTATGTCGACGCCGTCGACGGAACCCTTCTCCGTTTCGAGGACACCAACCACTACGCCAGCACCCGCAAGGTGATCGGCGGCGTGCTGCCGGTGAGCAACGACGGCGCCGATCCCGATGGCATCGAGCACGATTACCCGATGCCCTTCGCCGACATCGAGGTCGGTGGCGAGAACCTGTTCACGGACAGTGGCGGCAACGTGCTGGCCTGTGTCGATGGCACCATCACCACCACCCTCAGCGGCAAGTTCATGCGCATGAACGACAACTGTGGCCCGATCGACGAGAGCACGGCCGGTGACCTCCTCGATCTCGGCCAGAGCGCTGCCACCGACTGCAGCGTGCCTCCGGGCGGTTCTCCGGGCAACACCCGGGCCTCGCGTTCCGGTTTCTACGAGATGACCCGGATCAAGGAGCAGGCGATCGCGCAGCTGCC
>CAZMEL010000055.1:3086-34890 GCA_964565225.1 uncultured Thermoanaerobaculia bacterium
GGCTCAAGCAGCAGCTGACCTCGAACATGAACATCAACAGCACCTGCAACGCTTTTTGGAGCGGCTCGACGGTGAATTTCTACCGTTCGGGTGGTGGTTGCAACAACACCGGTGAGCTGGCCGGCGTGTTCGATCACGAGTGGGGCCACGGCATGGACAACAACGATGCCCTGCCCAACATCGCCAATCCCGGCGAAGGTATTCCCGACGTCTATGCCTCGCTGCGTCTGAACACCTCCTGCATCGGCCGCAACTTCCGCGCCACCAACTGCGGTGGCTACGGCGACCCCTGCCTCGACTGCAGCGGTGTGCGCGACATCGACTGGGCGAACCGCAACTCCGGCATTCCCCACGACATCAACAGTCCCTTTCCTACCGGCATCGATGCCCTCTGCGGCACCGGCAGCGGCACTCCCTGCGGAGGATCCACCCACTGTGAGGGCGCGGCCTATGCGGAGGCGATCTGGGACCTGTGGAACCGCGACCTGACCGCGGCACCGTTCAACATGAGCTTCGATACCGCTCGAGAGGTCGCCACCAAGCTGACCTATCTCGGAGCCGGTTTCGCCGGCAACTGGTTCCAGTGTGGTGCCAGCGAGTTCAACGGGTGTAATGCCGACGGTGGATACCTGAACTTTCTGGCCGCCGACGACAACGACGGCGACCTGACCAACGGCACTCCGCACATGTCGGCGATCTTCCTGGCCTTCAACCGACACGGCATCGCCTGCGGCACGCCCACGGTCACCGACAGTGGTTGCCCGGCTCGCCCGGCCACCGCACCCACGGTTTCGACCACGCCTCTGGATCGCGGTATGTTGGTCGAGTGGGACGATCTGGGAGCCAGCTCCTACAACGTCTACCGCGGCGAGGGTGTGTTCGCCTGTGACTTCGGCAAGGAGTTCCTGGGAACCACCTCCACCCTTTCGTTCGTCGACGACAACCTGATGAACGGCATGGAGTACTACTACATCGTGATTCCGGTGGGTTGCGGCGGCGAGTGCTGCTTCGGTCCCGCCAGCTCCTGCACCACCGGTACACCGGTGGCCGGAGCGAATCTCGCGGTGCTCCCGGGTGCCATGTTGACCATCGATACCGGTGACGGCGACGACTTTCTCGACAACTGTGAGATGGCGACCTTCTGGTTCGACGTCGACAACACCGGAACCGGCTCGCTGACCAACGTGGCCATCGCCAGCGTGCGTTCGACCAGCCATCCGGGCATCAACTCGACCATCACCTTCGATCCGGTGATCTCGGCCAGTCTCGCGGACTGTGACACGGGCACCGGCAGCTTCACGTTCGAGGGTGTCGACCTGGCCTTCAACGAGACGGTCGAGTTCGAGATCCAGGTGACCGCCGACGAGCTCGCCGGCCGGACCAAGTCCGGATTCGCCTCCGTCAGCAAGGTGGAGAGCGATTTCCAGAACTTCGCCACCCGCACCTTCTCGGTGGAAGCCGACAACGAAGGCTGGCTGGTGGTCGAGGGTACGTTCGATCGTGACGACAGCGACACTGCCGGTGACGGTAGCTTCGCGTTCCGGTCGTCCAACGGGCTCGACGCCCAGTGTGATCGCATCCGTTCGCCGCAGCTGGTGCTCAACACCGATTCCACCCTGTCGCTGATGAACAACTACGACATCGAGCCGCAGTCGGGTGGAACCTGGTACGACCGTGCCAACGTCGGCATCGTCGAGGAGGACGGCACCCGCACTCTGGTCACCCCGGACGGTGGACGTCTCTACAACGCCGACAGCAGCGGCCCGGGTAACTACACCGGTTGCAACGAGCCGGAAGAGGGTTGGGCCGACACCCAGGCAACCTGGGGTGCCAGCAGCTGGAGCGCGGGAGCCCTCCAATCGGCGACCTTTGCCGGCCAGCCGATCCAGCTCGAGGTGATCTACTCGACCGATGCCGCTCTGGCGCAGCGTGGGTTCTGGTTCGACGCCGTCTCCGTGACGAACGTCGACATCCAGGTGCCCGACACGCAGGCGGACTGCATCGCCGGTTTCATCTTCGGCGACGGCTTCGAGAGTGGCGACACCTCGGCGTGGGGTCGCGACAACACGATCACCTGCCCGTGATGTGATCTCGCCGATCGGCGATTCTGAAAAGGCGCCCCTCGGGGCGCCTTTTCTTTTTCCGCTCTACTTCTACGTCGTCAGATTTTTCGCGAGGTCGATTCGGCGTTCCTTCCACCCGGCCTCGAAGGTCGGGTCGGCCGTGGGGGCTCGGGGATCTCTCTCGGCGCTGAGTCCTGTGGGTTGCTTCGGCACGACTCTGGTCGACCCGCTCGACCCGGCTCCAGGAACGCCGACTCTCGTTGGGCCGGAGTGGCCGTTTCAGGCCTGGCGGTCGAGGAGCATGGCGTCGCCGTAGGAGTAGAAGCGATAGCCTTCTTCCACAGCGTTGCGGTAGGCGGCGAGCACGCGTTCCCTGCCGGCGAAGGCGCAGACCAGCATCAGCAGGGTAGAGCGCGGGAGGTGGAAGTTGGTGAGCAGGAGGTCGACGGCCCGGAATCGAAATCCGGGGGTGATGAAGAGCTCGGTCCGGGCGCTGCCGGCGGCGACCTCACCCGTCTCTCGGGCCGCGCTCTCCAGGGTGCGAACCACCGTGGTTCCCACCGCGACGATCCGACCCCCGCGGCTCCGAGTGTGGCGAATGGCGGCGGCCGCGGGCTCCGGAATCTCATAGCGTTCCCCGTCCATCTTGTGCTCGTGCACCAGGGCCGCGGTCACCGGCTTGAAGGTGCCGAGACCCACGTGCAGGGTCACATGGGTGTGCTCGATTCCGCGGTCGGCGAGCTCGCCGAGGAGGGTCTCGGTGAAGTGCAGGCCGGCAGTGGGAGCGGCGATGGCTCCGGGTTTGCTGGCATAGACGGTCTGGTATCGCTCGCGGTCCTTCGCCTCGTCGGGGCGCTTGATGTAGGGCGGCAGGGGGATGTGCCCCAGGGACTCGAGCCACGGCTCGACCTCGTCGGAGAAGAACAGGCGAAAGCGGCCGTCTTCTCTCTTCGATTCGACCTCGGCGCTGAAGCCCTCCGCGAAGTCGACGACGGTTCCCGGCCGGGCGCGGCGCCCGGGTCGTAGCAGTGCTTCCCAGCGCCTGGGCTCGAGCCGCTCCGCCAAGAGGATCTCCACCCGGCCTCCACCCGTCCGGCGTCGGCCGAAGAGACGGGCGGGGAGCACGCGGGTGTCGTTGAGCACGAGCAGGTCTCCGGGCGCGAGCAGGTCGGGGAGATCGGCGATGGAGCGGTGTCTCCGTGGAGCGCTCTCGCCGAGAGCCAGCAGGCGGCTCCGGCCTCGTTCCAGGGGTTCCTGGGCGATGGATGCTTCGGGGAGCTCGAAATCGAAGTCTCGGGTCAGCATGGGTTGTTCGCGGGTGTCGGCGGTCAGAGGGTTCGGGGGTCGAGGACGTCACGCAGGCGATCGCTGAGCAAGTTGATGGCCAGCACCGTCAGCGTCAGGGAGAGGGCCGGGAACGCCACCACCCACCAGGTGCTGAACAGCTCGCCGCGGCCCTCGGCGATCATCGTACCCCAGCTCGGATCGGGGGGCTGCACGCCGAATCCGAGGAACGAGAGGGCGGCCTCGAAGAGAATCACGTTGCCCACCCGGAGAGTCGCCGCCACCAGGAGAGTGGGCAAGATGTTGGGGAACAGGTGGTACCGGAACAGATGCCAGGTACCGACCCCCAAACCGCGTGCTGCGAGCACGAAGTCGCGCTTCTCCAGGCTCGAGACCTCGGCCCGGGTGATCCGGGCGATGCTCATCCAGGTGGTGCTGCCGATCAGCAGGATCAGAACGGTCGTGTGGGTCGAGAAGAGGGCCCCGAGGGTGACGATCAGGAAAAACCAGGGAAACGCCAGGAGACCGTCCACGAGGCGCATCAACAAGGCATCGACCCAAGGCCCTCCGACCGCCGCCGCGGCGCCGACCAGCACACCGATGCTCATCGCCAGGGCCACCGAGAGAATGCCGATGGTCACCGAGATTCGGGCGCCGCGAATCCATCGCGAGAAGACGTCGCGGCCGAATTTGTCACTACCCATGAGGAAGAACCGGGACGTGGAGACCCCGGTCGCCGTGAGGTTGCGGACCTGATGCTCCAGCAGGTGCTCGGTGGCACCGCGACGGCGAATCCGCAGACCCTCCTCGGTGCGCTCGACGTCCTCGACCAGGCGCCAGACGCCGTGGTCGAGCTCGACTGCGAAGCGATGGCTGAGCGGGGGTAGAGAGCGACCTCCGACCGAGTCCAGCTGCTCGTTGGGGTCGTAGGGGGTCGGCCAGGGGAGGAGGAAGATCACCAGGGCTGCCGCAAGTCCCGCACGGCGAAGCCAGATGCCACCACGTGGTGGATCTGGCTCAGGCATTGCGCACTCTCGGGTCGAGCCAGGCGTGGGCGAGATCGGCCAGGGTGCTCCCCAGGATCACCAGGAATCCGCTCAGGGCGGTGCTGGCCAAAACCACCGGGTAGTCCCGTTGCAAGACCGCGACGTAGACGACATTGCCGATGCCGGGCCAGGAGAAGATCACCTCGATGATCAGGCCGCCGCCGAGGAGGATCGGCAAGGCGACGCCCAACCGCTGCACCAGCGGGATCAAGGAATTGCGCAGGGCGTGCTGCAGCACCGCGTAGGACGAGAGGCCCTTGGCACGAGCCGTACGAATGTAGTCTTGCCCCAGATTTTCGAGCAGAGAGCTCCGCACATACTGCATGACCGCCGCACAGCGAGAGATTCCGAGCACGAGCGCCGGCAGGGCCAGGTGGTGGAGACGGTCGAGAAGACGAGGCCAGCCGCTGAGAAACCGTGCGTCGTTGGATTGTATCTGGCCGGCGGGAAAGAGCTGCCATTGGGTGGCGAGCAGCTCGACGGCCACCAACGCCAGCACGAAGGGAGGCAAGGAGTAGAAGAACAGGACGCCGAGACGAAGGCCGCGGTCGAGCCGTCCCCCGGCCCGGGTCGCCGCGACCAGGCCGAGCAAGATCCCGAGGGTGTGCTCGATCATCACCGCGGCGAGCACCAGCAGGAGGGTGTTGGGTAGCTTTTCCAGCAGAATCCGAGCCGCGGGGCGGCCGCTGGAGATCGAAGCTCCCCAATCGCCCCGGACCATCGCCCCCAGCCAGTCCGTGTACTGGACCCAGATGGGCCGGTCGAGCCCGAAGGCCTCGCGCATCACCTGCCGTTGCTCTTCGTCGATGTTCGAGGTGAAGTAGAGCCGAGAAGGCTCTCCGGGCGCCAGATGAATGAAGACGAAGGTGGCGGTGAGGACCAGATAGAGGAGCAGGAGAGCGGAACCCAGCCGGCGGAGGGTGAATCGCACCACGGCCGGTCAGCTAGAGGAGCCGTAGCGCCCGTGGGTCATGGCGCCGCGGCTCCGCCTTCGAGATACCAGTAACGGAGATTGAAGAAGCTGCTGACGGCGTTGGGGTGCACGTCCTTCAGCTCTTGCCGCATGGCGCAGAGCCTTCGCCCCTGGTAAAGGAAAGTCACGGGCAGCTCTTCGTGCAGGATCTCCTGGAGGCGGTCGAAAAGAGGTTTGTTGTCCGACGGCTCCAGGTTCTGGGCGATGTCCTCGATCAGCCGGTCGACTTCCGGATTCTCGTAGGCGCCCCAGTTGTAGCCACCCTCGATCGCTTCGGAATGGAAGTAGTAACTGGTATCGAAGCTGGTATCCATGGCCAGGCCCGAGACAACGGTGTCGAACTCCTGGCGCGAGAGGGGGCCGAGCATGGCGTTGAACTCCATGTGGCGGGTCTCGGCCGCGATTCCGATCCGGCGCAGCTGCTCCTGAATCATCACCGTGATGTCCTTGCGCAGGGCGTTCTCGGAATTGGTCAGGATCTCGAATCGAAACGGCTCTCCGTCCCGGTCGAGGATTCCGTCGCCGTCGCGATCTTCCCAACCCCGCCGGGCCAGGATCTCTCGTGCCCGACCCGGATCGAAGGGCCACGGCTCGATCTCCTGGTTGTGGACCCAGGTACCCGTCTGGAAGGGCGAATGCGACATCGAGGCGTAGCCGTGGTGCAGCGTATCGATGATCGCTTGCCGGTCGATCGCCATGGTCAGGGCGCGCCGCACTTCGACATCGGCGAACAGCGGCCGAGAGGTGTTCCACATCAAGAAGTAGAAGAATCGCGGGATGAAGGTCTCCAATCGCAGGTCGGGATCCTCGACGACCAGTTGCGCTTCCGAGGGGCTCACGAACTCCACGAGGTGGGCCTTGCCCGAGCGCAGCATGGCGAAGCGGCTGCGTTCTTCGCGCACCACCTCGAACACCACACGATCGACCTTGGGAAGGCCGGGCTCGAAGTAGGTCGGGTTCCGCCGCAGAACCACCCGTTGCTGAGGCTCCCAGGCCTCCAGGGTGAAGGGGCCGTTGACCACCAGGTTCTCCACGAACCAGTCGCTGTTGGCCAGCCATTCCTCGGCGGGCAGCTGGCTCCAGGCGTGTTTGGGAAGTGGAACTCCGAGATTCACGTCGTGCAGCTGTGTGGAGTAGGCCTCGGTGAAAGAGAAGCGTACGGTGTGGTCGTCGAGAGCCTCCACCTTCGAGATTCGGGCTTTCGAGCCGGCAAAGGGCCAGGCGATTCGCGGGTCGATCTGCATTTCCCACGTCCACTGCACGTCGTGTGCGGTCACCGGCACTCCGTCGCTCCAGCTCACCTCGGGATTCAGGTGCAGGACGAGCTCGAGGCGGTCTTCGGAGAACTCATAGGAGGTCGCGAGCCTTGGCCCGAAAGTGGGCATACCTTCCTGGAATTCGGGCGCCTCCTCGAGCAGGGGGAGGAAGAGGGCGAAGTAGTTCAGCGTGTTGTGCAGGGCGGTCGACTGGTTGACCAGCTCGTTGACTCCCTCGATATCGACCGGATAGGCGATCACGACAGAGGTCTCGGTCGATTCGGGGCGCTCTGCTGCCGGCTGGAAGCAGCCCGTGGTCAGCAGGGCGGTTCCGAGGGCGAGCCAACGGGCGAATCGGCTCCGTCGAAAAGCGAGGGGAATCTTTCGGCGTGGACGCTGGTCGGTCGCAAGGGGCATGAGATGGTCCGCTCCGGTAGGAATGTAGCTCTGTGGCGGCATCGTACCGGTTGGGTGTCCGAGGGTCAATTCTGCGGTTTGACTGCTCGGTTGTTCAGAAAGTCGTGATTTCATGCGGGCTCTGTAGCCATTTCGAGAGCTTTCCCAGGTCTCCGGAGAGCAGGGTGGAGCTGCGTCCGGAGCCGAGGTGAGTGGTAAGCTGTAACCATGGTAAGGCGTGGCGGCACCTTCCTCACCTCTCGGCGTCTGGTGATCGGCTCGGCGCTCTTCGCGCTCTTCGTGCTCTTCGATCTCGTGCTCTTCGGTTGGTTGATCTCGAAGTCCCTCTCCCAGCGGGAGATCGAAAAGGTACTGCTCGAGACCCGGGAGGAGGCAGAGCCCGTGGCCAAGCAGCTGGCGGAGAGGGCCGAAGAGCTCGACAGCGATCTCTTCGTGGTGGTCAGTGTTGCCCAGGAGACACGCACCTACGTCGAAAATGTGCTCAGCCAGCGAGAGGTCGTGCGCAAAGTCGAGATCCGCGATCGCGACGGAACCGTGGTCTTCGGCCCCCACTGGAGTGAAGAGGAAGCGCCCGTCGAGCCGTCCGAGGTGCCCCGGATTGAAACCGGCAGCCGCGGGTCCGATGCCATCTCATTACCGAATATCTCCCTGCCCAATGGCACCGTGCTCGACACCGTGGAGGTGCCGATCGGCGAGTTCGGCACCCTCGTGATCGGCCTCAAGGAAGAGGAGGTGCAGAAGCGGATCGAGGCCCTGCGGATGGATCTCGTCCGCCAGGCGTCGCTGATCGGCCTGTTGACCATGACCCTGCTGCTGGCCGCCTTCGCGGCCATCTGGAAGCTCTTCCTCCGCGCCCGGGATCTGGAAGAACAGGCCCAGGAAGCCGAGCGGATGGCCTACATCGGTACCCTGGCCTCGGGCCTCGCTCACGAGATCCGCAGCCCCCTCAACTCCCTCAGCCTGAACATGCAAATGCTCGAGGAAGAAGCTCGAGATTCCGGAAAGGGCGGGTCGCAGCTGCGCCTGCTGTCCCTGACCCGTTCGGAGATCGGGCGTCTGGAGCGCCTGGCGACGGACTTTCTCTCCTACGCACGGCCCCGCGAGAACGACCTCGTGGATCTGCCCGCGGCGGTGCTGCTCGAGCGTACCGCGGCGGTGCTCGCGGGAGAGGTGCAGGACCAGGACGTCGAGCTGCAAGTGCTCGACCGCAGCCGCGGGGCGCGGGTAGCGGTCGATCGGGAGCAGATGGGGCAGCTGCTGCTCAATCTCGCCCAGAACGCCGTGTCGGCGGCGGTCGAGAGCGAAGAGGGGCGTCCGGAGGTGAAGCTCACCGCCCGCCGCGAAGGTCCCGAGCTGGTCTTGGAAGTGGAGGACAATGGTCCCGGGATTCCACCGGAAGAGCAGGAGAAGGTCTTCGAGCTCTTCTACTCGACCCGCAAAGGGGGCACCGGTCTTGGCCTGGCGATCGTGCAGCGGATCGCCAAGGGGCACGGCTCCGAGGTGGAGATCGAGAGCCGAGAAGGGATGGGAACCGTGATGCGGATCCGCCTGCCGATTCTCGGGGGATCGGACGTGTCGGCTCCGGCGATGTCCGAGGCTGCCTCCTCCCTGGGATGAAGGCGAGTTACTCGGCGGTCAGGGCTTCGAACTCTTCTTCGGTCACGAACTCCTCCAGCTCGTCGGAGCCGCAGGCCATACACATGGCCTCGCTGAGCAGACCGCCGGTGTACGCGAAGGTGTAGCAGGGAGTTTCGCAGTTCACGCAGATCAAGTAGTCGGGGCTCTCCACGGTTCCTCCTCGCAGAATGGGTTCGGGGCGCCCTGTCGATCCTGCGATCTGCCGACGAAAAAATCAAGCGTCGAGGCGCGTGGGGCCGGGAGCCCGGGTTGTCGAAAGAGGCAGAACCGATGCATTGACGAAGGTAGGGCTGCATGGTATGTTCCGCGTTCCCGCCTCTGGCGCGCAGGTCCAGGTTTGCCCAGGGCAATCCTCGAGGCCGAAGACCAAGAGACGAAAGCAAACAAGACCAAGCAAGGGCGAGGAAATCCTCCGTCCGTAGCTGAGCGGTCTCCTCCGGGAGCTTGAGCGATGTACGCAGTGATCGAGACAGGTGGCAAACAGTATCGGGTCCAGGCCGGCGACGAGATCGATATCGAGCGTCTGGCAGATGCCTCGGACGACGACGATGACAGTCGTGTCGTCTTCGAGCGAGTCCTGATGATCGACAACGATGGCGACGTCACCGTCGGGGCTCCGACGATCGAGGGTGCCGAGGTCCGCGGCGAACGGGTTCGGGAGCTGCGCGGCAAGAAAGTGGTCGTCTTCAAACGCAAGCGGCGCAAGGGCTACCGGCGCAAGCAAGGGCACCGGCAGAACCTTCTGCGGGTGCGCATCCAAGATATCCAGGCCGCCTCCTGAGGCGGAGAAGCTCGAGAGGAGTGACCCGAGATGGCACATAAAAAAGGCCAGGGCTCCAGTCGGAACGGTCGTGATTCCAATCCGCAGAATCTGGGTGTGAAGAGGTATGGTGGCCAGCATGTGCTGGGCGGAACCATTCTCGTCCGCCAGCGCGGCACCAAGTTCTTCCCCGGCACCAACGTAGGCCGCGGCAAGGACGACACCCTCTTCGCCAAGGCGGAGGGCGTGGTGCAGTTCCAGGATCGTGGCCGGCGTGGAAAATTCATCCACGTCCTTCCCGCCGAGTAGAGGTCTGCGAGGGAGCTCCGCAGACGCGGGCTCCCGCACACCGACCCTTCCGGAGCCGCTCCGCTCCAACCCTTTCTGATCAGATCGAGAGCGAACCAGCTTGGTCTTCATCGACGAAGCCTTTATCGAGGTTGCAGCTGGTTCCGGCGGCAACGGCTGCGTGGCGTTCCGGCGCGAGAAGTTCGTTCCACGAGGCGGGCCTTCCGGTGGCGATGGCGGCGCCGGTGGCTCCGTGTTCCTGGTCGCCGATCCGAACCTCAATACCTTGCAGCACCTGCGGTATCGGCGTCATGTGAAGGCCGAGAGAGGTCGCCATGGCGAAGGCTCCGATCGCACCGGCCGTTCCGGTGAGGATGCGGAGGCCCCCGTGCCGCTCGGCACCCTGGTCTTCGATCGGGAAACCGACGAATGCCTGGGAGAGATCCTGGCCGAGGGGGATCGCCTGCAGGTGGCCAAGGGAGGCCGTGGAGGTCGTGGCAATGCCCGTTTCGCAACCGCGACCCGCCGCGCGCCGAGGCATGCCGAGTCGGGGCGCCCGGGCGAGGAACGCCAGATTCGGCTCGAGCTCAAGCTCCTGGCCGACGTGGGTTTGATCGGCCTGCCCAACGCCGGAAAATCGACCTTGATCAGCGCCGTTTCGTCGGCACGACCCAAGGTGGCGGACTATCCGTTCACGACCTTGGTTCCCCAGCTCGGAGTGGTGGCGGAAGGTCCTCTGGCGACTCCTTTCGTGATCGCCGATCTTCCGGGGTTGATCGCCGGAGCCGCCCAGGGAGCCGGCCTCGGATTCCAGTTCCTGCGCCACGTCGAGCGTTGCCGGGTCCTGGCACACCTGGTGGATCTCTCGGATCCATCCACCTCCGCGACGGAGGATTTCGTGACGATCGAGGGGGAGATGGAGGCGTTCGAGCCCGGGCTTCTGCAGCGGTCGCGAGTGGTCGTGGGGAGCAAGCTCGATGCCGTGGTGGAAGAGCGCCGCGTCGAGCTCCGAGCGCTGGCCCGAGAGCGCGAGTTGCCTTATTTCGAGGTCAGCTCGGCGACCCATGAAGGCTTGCCCGCCCTGATGGGCGAGCTGCGGCGCCTGCTGGCGATTCCGGGGGACCTCGGAAGGTGAGAGTCGGCCTCTACGGTGGGTCCTTCGATCCGATTCATCGAGGCCATATCGAGCCGGTGCGCCGTGCACTCCAATGCTTCGGTCTCGACCACGTGAGGTTCCTGCCCACCGCGCAGCCACCCCACAAGCAGGCGCGGCAGATGGCTCCGGCTCTGGCGCGGTACACCATGGTGGAGCTGGCCCTGCTCGGCGAGCCCGAGCTCCTCGTTTCCTCCGAAGAGATGGGGCGTGAGAAACCCAGCTACACGGTGGAGACCCTCGAACGACTGCGGCAGGCGATGCCGGAGGACGACTTCTTTCTGCTCGTCGGAAGCGACTCGTACCGGCGCCTCTCGACCTGGCATCGCTGGCGGGAGCTGGCCGAGCTGGCCACGCTCGGCATTCTGCCGAGGCCCGGAGCTCTGCTCGAACCGGAGGAGCTCGAGCCGCCGGAGCTCCGACACTGGCTCGAAACGGGGAAGGCTCGCGTCGTCCCCGATCCGCCGGCCCTCGAGATTTCCTCGAGCGGAATCCGACGCGGGATCGCCCGCGGCGAGACTTCCTCGATCGTCGGCCAGGTGCCGGAGCTGGTGTTAGACTACATATCCAAGTATGACCTCTACCGCGAAACCTGACCGCCTGCCAACGCCTCGATCCGGCGACTGGCGGACCCCTTTCCGCGTTCCGAACTCGAGGATTCCATGGCCGAGATGAAAGCCTCCGTGGTGCCCGAAGCCCCATCCACCGAGGACCAGATTCGACTGGCGGTGCAGGCCGCTCTCGATCGCAAGGCGCTGCATCTGACGGTGCTCGATCTCGACGAGATCAGCGATTTCACCGAAGCGTTCATGATCTGCAGCGGGTCGAACGAGCGCCAGGTGCAGGCTATCGCCGACGCGATTCTCGACAGTCTGCGGAACCACGGAGTGCGTCCTCTCCACGTGGAGGGTCTGAACGGCGGACGTTGGGTCTTGCTCGACTACGGTGGGGACATGGTGATCCACGTGTTTCTCGACGAGACCCGGCAGTTCTACTCCCTCGAACGCCTGTGGGGCGACGCCGAGGACGTGACCTCCCGGTACGCGCAGTAACGGGCTCCGGGGCGACCCTTGATCGCCGCGACCCTCACCGACCTCGCGCGCACGTGTCCCTCTCTCGCCGGGTTGCTGGAGGCGGTGCAGAAAGCAGCGCGAACGCCGTCGCCGGTGCTCTTGTTGGGCGAGGCGGGGAGCGGCCGAAGCACCCTCGCCCGGGCCGTGCACCGGAGCAGTCTCCGGCGGGGTGGCCCGCTCGTCGAGGTCGACCCGGGAGCGATTCCCACCACTCTCTTCGAAAGCGATCTCTTCGGCTACGAGGCCGGAGCCTTCACCGGGGCGGAATCCGCCGAGGCCGGGCGGGTCGAACGGGCCCGCGGCGGTACTCTGATTCTCGATCACGTGGAGGAGCTGCCTCTCGGTACCCAGCCCAAGCTCCTACGTCTGCTCGCCGAGCAGCGTTTCACCCCTCTGGGAGGCCGCGAACGCGCCGCCGACGTTCGTTTCGTGGCGGTGGGCAGTGAGGATCTCGAGCAGAGAATTGCACGGGGCGCCTTTCGCCAGGATCTCTTCTATCGGCTCGAGGTGCTCTCTTTTCGGATCCCGCCCCTGCGCGAGCGGCGTCGGGATCTCCCATCGATCTGTGATCATCTGCTCGCGGAGCTCTGCGAGCGTTTCGCGCGCCCGCCCATGGGGCTGGCCGACCGCGCCCGGCGCTGGATGTTGGACTACGACTGGCCCGGAAATCTGCGGCAGGTTCGCAACGTGCTCGAGAGAGCCCTGGTGATGAATGATGTCGGGCCGCTCGATCCGCCTCCACCCAAGGGGGAAGAAGCGGATCGCCCCCGATCCCTCGCGGAGGTCGAAGCCCGGGAGATTCGGCGGGCTCTGGCCTACAGCCGTGGGCACCAGGGGCGGGCCGCGGAGATCCTCGGCATCAGCCGCAAGGCTCTGTGGGAGAAGCGAAAGCGCCACGGTATTCCGTGATGCCCAGGGTCCGGATGGGAGCCTCGATCTCGGGAGACCGGGTCGGGTACACTCTCGGCAACACTCGAAGATTACTCTCTGCTCGTAGGAGGTGGCATGTTCGAAGCCTGCCCTCACCCCTTTCTGGTATCCCCCGACGACGAGTTTCGAATTTCCCGAGCACCGACCGGTCCCGGGGACGAGAATCCCGGCAAGAAAAAGAACAAGAAACGCCTCGAGGAGCTCAACGAAGAGCTCGCCGAGTTGCAGAGAGTGCTCTATGCCCATGACCGGTACGCCGTGTTGCTGATCTTCCAGGCCATGGATGCGGCGGGCAAGGACAGCACCATTCGTGCGGTGATGAGCGGGGTGAATCCCGCGGGCTGCCAGGTGTTCTCGTTCAAGAAACCCTCGGCCGAGGAGCTCGACCACGACTTCCTGTGGCGTACGGCCCGCCGCTTGCCGGAACGAGGCCGCATCGGCATTTTCAATCGCAGCTATTATGAAGAGGTTCTGGTGGTGAAGGTCCACCCGGAGTACCTGGGCGGCCAGAAGCTCCCTCGGGAGCCGGGACCCGAGCTCTGGGAAGAGCGGTATCGCTCGATCCGTGAGCACGAGGCGCACCTCGCCCGCAACGGGACCGTGGTCCTCAAGTTCTTTCTCCACGTCTCGAAAGACGAGCAGCGACGCCGTTTTCTCAGCCGGCTCGACGAGCCTCACAAGCACTGGAAGTTCGCCACCGGCGACGTCCACGAGCGCGGTTTCTGGGACCAATACCAGCAGGCCTACCAGGAAGCGGTGGTCAACACCTCGCGTCTCTGGGCGCCGTGGTACGCCATTCCGGCGGACGACAAACCCTTCATGCGGGCGACGGTAGCGGAGATTCTCGTCGACAATCTGCGCTCTCTCGATCTCCGATATCCGGAGGTCCACCCCGAGGAGAAGACTCACTTCGACGAGATGCGTGCGCAGCTGATGAACGAGTGAGCCTTCCCTCGGCGAGATTTCGGGCGAGGGTCCCGAAATCTCGGGAGAGTCCGGCCTCTTTCCGAGGCTCGGTGGCAATCCCCGAGCTCTTGGATGACCAAAGAAACTCTGTAAGAAATTGATACGAAAGAGCTTGTTCAATTCTAGCCGCGGCGCGGCAAGAATCGAAGATCTGGCATGTGACTTGCTCAGTTGAAGGGCGGAGAAGCGAGGATTCGCCGAATCCGGCTTCATCGATCATGCCCGAGAGGTGAGCTTCTTTCGCCTCTCTTGCCAGCCAGGAGAACAGCTCATGCCTTTCCTGACTTCCGAGCTACAGTTCGGCCGTAGCGGGGCTGCGCCGAGCTCGAACGATAGTTTGACCACGCGGCCCAGCCGCCAGAGATTTCTCACCCGCCTGCGCCCGGTGCTCGACCGGATGCAGGAGATCGGCGACACGTGTACGGTGCTGCTGCTCGCCATCGACCGTTTTCCGTTCCTCGCCGATGCCCTCGGCGCCGACGTGGAGCGCCTGATCCTGAAGATCGACCAGCGTCTGCGGGTCTTGTTGCCCGAGACGACCGAGGTCGTCGGCCTCGCGGTCGACGAGCTGGGGCTGATCGTCGAAGGGCCCGGAGGCTCGAACGCCCTCGCGGAGCATCTGCTCGCCGCCCTGCGGCGGCCCTTCGACATCGGGGGCCGGCGGATCTCCGTCCGGGCCCGGCTCGGAGTCGCCCACGGCGATGGGGGTACGTCCGCCGCCGATCTCCTGCGAGACGCCGATCTCGCCCTGTACGAGGCGTCCCGGCGAGAGGAGGGATTCACCGTCTTCGATACCGCGATTCGCAGCGAGTCTCGCGACCTGTTCCAGCTCGAGTGTGATCTACACGGCGCCATCGAGCGGCGGGAGCTGCGGCTCTTCTACCAGCCCGTAGTGGCCCTCGAGTCGGCGGAAATCGTCGAGCTGGAGGCCGTCCTGCAATGGGCCCACCCCGAGCAGGGGTTGCTCTCCACCGAGCGGGTCGAGACCGTGGCCCGCCAGGCCGGCCTCTCGGCCTTCATCCACCACTGGATGTTGCAGGAAGCCTGCCGGCAGCTCACGGTCTGGCGTCGCGACTACGCCACTGCAGAGGGATTGCAGATCAGCCTGCCGGTGGGTGCCGAGCAGCTTCTTTCCGCCGCCTTCGTGGGTGAGGTTCGCCAGCAGCTCGAGCGCACCGGGCTCCTGCCCGGCGACCTCAAGCTGACCGTGACCGAAGGCGCTCGGATCGAGAGATCCACGGCGGCAATGGCCACCATCTCCGGCCTCCAGGATCTCGGGGTCGGCTTTCACCTGGGGCGCTTCGGCACCCGCGCCAACGGTCTGGGGTACCTGCGCCAGGCCTGGAACGAGGCCTTGCGGATCGACCGTTCCTTCATCTCCGCGCTGACTCACGATCCGGTGCAGGCGGAAATCGTCCGCAGCCTGATCCGGCTCGGCCACGAGCTCGGCATCTGCGTGGTCGCCGAAGGGGTCGAGGAGGCCGCGCAGCTGGAGGTGCTCGGTCGCTTGGGTTGTGATCGTGCCCAGGGGGCTCTGTTCTCTCTGCCGCTGGAAGCCTCGGAGGTGCCGCCGGCTCTCCTCGGTCGTTACGACCAGCCGCAGCTGACGGGTTGGCTCGAGAAGCTGTTCCGGGAGATCGCGGGCCTGGCCGAGCCTCGTGCGGTCCCGGCTCTTCGCTTTGCTGGATAGCCGCGGAAGGCCATCGGAGCGCCGTCTCGGGGAGATCGAGCGTGTAGACTGGAGCGACCTTTGATGAAAGGAGCTCCGGCCACGCGATGATGGCCTTCCCCAGGTGGCGTTCCCGGCCCGGTCACGGGCGCTCGGGCTTCCTCTTGTTGGCCCTCGGCCTGGGGTATGCGCTCGCCTGCCTGTTGGGCCGGGCGTTCGTCTTTCCACCCGAGAGCATTTCCACCCTCTGGCCCGCCAACGGCCTCCTGCTCTCGATCCTCCTGTTGCAGAGAACCCGCGACTGGCCCCGGTCCATCGCCGTGGCCCTGGCCGCGGGCACCGCCGTCGACCTCTTTCTCGATGCCGAGACCTTCGCCTCGCCAAGGGTCTGGGGTGGCAGCCTCCTGGCCAGCTTCGCCAACCTCGGAGAGGCGACTCTCGGTGCGTGGTGGATGCGGAGCTGGATGAGCCGGCCGCGCGATGTTCCTCACCTGCGTGTGATCCTGGGATTCGCGGTGTGGGTTGCCGGGCTCGCCAGTGGTCTCGGTGCCCTGTTCGGGGCTCTGGTCACCGTCGGTCTGCACGGGCAGGACTTCTTCATGGCCTGGAGGATCTGGTGGTTCGGCGACGCCTTCGGCCACCTCCTGGTCGTGCCACTGGTCCTCTCCTGGGCGGTGCCCCGCAAGAGCCTCTTCCCGGTCGACACCCGGCTGCGCCGGCTCGAGCTCTTCGCCCTGGCCCTCGTGACCGTGGCCACGACCCAGCTGGTCTTCGGATCCGCGCCGGGAACCGTAGATGGTCTCCTCGACTTTCCCTACTTCATCTTCCCCGTCTTCATCTGGGCCGGCTTGCGATTCGATTTCCGGATCGTGGCCACGGTCTCTTTCTTCATCGGCCTGCTCTCGGTGTGGCATACCCGCGCCGGCCGCGGGCCCTTCGCCAGCACGGGAGCCGGGGTCGAGCTGGTGTTGACGATTCAGATCTTCCTGGTGGTGTCGATCCTCTCGACCCTGATGCTCTCGGCGGCGATCCGCGAGCGGTGGGGGGCCCGCCAGCAGGTGGAAGAGCAGCTGCATTTCAGCAATCTGTTCTCGCAGATGTCGGCGGACTTCATCAACCTTCCGGCGGCCGATCTCGACACCGAGATCGGCCATTCCCTGGGAGTTCTGGGGGAGTTCCTCGGCGTCGACCGCGGCGAGGTGCTGCAGTTCAACCAGGACTTCACCCGCCTGCGTTGCACCCACGAATGGTTTGCGCCGGGCTTCGAGAGCGAGGCGGCCGACCGCAGTGATCTTCTCACCGAAGATCTGTCCTGGATCGTCAACGCCGTGCGCCGGGGCAAGGAAGTCATGATCTCCCGGGTCGAGGACGTTCCGGAGGAGCGCGAACGAGGAGCCCTGGAGCGCCGCCACACCCGTTCGAGCGCGTGTCTGCCCCTGATCGCGGGAGGAGAGGTGCTCGGGTACGTGAGCTTCGATGCCGTGCGCCAGGAGAAGGAGTGGTCGCCGGTGCAGGTCGGGCAGCTCAAGCTGGTGGGAGAGCTCTTCGCCAATGCCCTGGTCCGGCGGCGCAACCAGGAGGCCCTGCAGCGCAGCGAGGCGCGGTATCGCTCGATCGTCGAAGACCAGACCGAGCTGATCATGCGCTGGCGCCCCAACGGCATCCGGACTTTCGTCAACGACGCCTACTGCCGCTACTACGGGGTGTCGCGCGACGACTGTATCGGCACCAGCTTCTTCCCGACGCTCGAGACCGAGGATCTGGAGCGGATCTACCAAAAGCGCGACTCCCTGACCCCCGCCCGGCCCACGGCCACCGACGAGCATCGCCTCAGGGTTCCCGGTGGGGAGATACGCTGGCAGCAGTGGACCGACCGCGGCATCTTCGACGCCCACGGCCGCCTGGTGGAGGTGCAATCGGTGGGGCGCGACGTCACCGAACGGCGCAACGCGGAAGCCGAGGCCGAGCGCCACCGCCGGGAGCTCACCCACGCGGAGAAAATGGTGACCCTGGGCACCCTCGTCTCCGGGGTCGCCCACGAGATCAACAATCCCAATCACTTCATCTTGCTCAACGCTCCACTCCTGGGAGAGATCTGGCGCGATGCCGCCCCGGTGCTCGAGGAGCACTACCGGAAGGATCCGGGCTTTCGTCTCGCCAATCTTCCCTACGAAGAAATGCGGGAAGAGACACCGGAGATCATCGACGAAATCCGCCGCGGTGCCGAACGGATCAAGTTCATCGTCTCGGAGCTGCGGGCCTACACCCGGGGCCAGACCTCCACCGGCCCGGTCGATCTCGACAGCGTCCTGCGCTCGGCCCTGATCCTGCTCGCGAATCCCATCAAGAAAGCGACCCGCCACTTCTCGGTGTCTCATCACGGGCAGCTTCCCGCGATCGACGGCAACCTGCGGCGGCTGGAGCAGGTGGTGATCAATCTCGTGCTCAATGCCTGCCAGGCACTCGAAAGTCCCGAGGGTACGGTGCGAGTCGAAACCGGTTTCGACCCATCGGCCGGGGAGGTGTGGCTCACGGTGGAGGACACCGGCCGGGGCATTTCCGAAGCCGACCTGGCCCGCGTCTTCGATCCTTTCTTCACCACCAAGCGAGAGCGTGGAGGCACCGGGCTCGGCCTCGCCATCGCCGCCCGCATCGTCGAAGAGCACCACGGAACGTTGCGATATCGTTCCCGGGTCGGGCAGGGCACGGTGGCGCGCCTCGCTCTGCCGGTCGCTCGATCCGAGAAATCGCTGGAGAAGGAGCAGGAATGAGCGGAGCAGGGACCATCCTGGCGGTCGACGACGAGATCTCGGCGCTGCGCAGCGTGCGCCGGACCCTGCGCTCCAAGGGTTTCGAAACGGTGCTCACCACCGCCGACAGCCGGGAGGTGATGCCGCTCCTCGAGCAACACTCGGTGGACTTGCTCCTCCTCGACCTGATCATGCCGCACCTCGGTGGCGAGGAAGCTCTGCAGTTGGTGATGGCTCGGTATCCCGATCTACCGGTCATCGTGATCACCGCCGAGCAGGAGGTGCGCACCGCGGTGCACTGCATGAAGCTCGGCGCGATGGATTACCTGGTCAAACCCGTCGCCGGCGAGCACCTGGTGGCGGCGGTGGGACGCGCCCTCGAGCAGAGCGCCCTGCGTTACGAAAACGCACGCCTGAAAGAGCAGCTCCTCGGTGGAGAGCTCGAGAGGCCCGAGGCCTTCTCCCACATCATCACCGCCGATCCGGCGATGCACCGCCTCTTCGGGTACCTGGAAGCGATTTCCCGGGGCTCCCAGCCGGTTCTGATCGTCGGCGAGACCGGCACCGGCAAGGAGCTCGTGGCCCGGGCTCTACACCTCGCCTGCGAACGCGCGGGCCCCTTCGTGGCGGTCAACGTCGCCGGCCTCGACGATGCCATGTTCTCCGATACCCTCTTCGGCCATCGTCCCGGAGCCTTCACCGGAGCGGCGTCGGCGCGCCAGGGCATGATCGAGCGAGCCGGTGAGGGAACTCTTTTTCTCGACGAGATCGGGGATCTCAAGGAAGCCTCTCAGGTCAAGCTCCTGCGGCTCCTGCAAGAGCGGGAGTACTTCCCGCTCGGCTCCGACTCGCCTCGGCCGCTGCAGGCGCGGGTCGTGGCCGCCACCCACCAGAATCCCGCCGACCTGCGGCAGGATCTCTACTTCCGGTTGCGTTCCTATTTCGTCCGCATCCCGCCCCTCCGCGATCGGCGTGGAGATCTACCTCTCCTCGTCGAGCATTTTCTGGCCCTGGCAGCGGAAGACCTGCAGCGAGAGGTACCTCCCGTGCCCGAAGAGCTTTATACCCTGCTCGGGGATTACGAGTTTCCCGGCAACGTGCGCGAGCTCCAGGCGTTGGTCTTCGATGCGCTGGCCCACCACGGAAGCGGCGCTCTGCCGCTCGAGCCGATCCGCCAGGCCGTCGGGGCGGTCGGCGAGCTACCCGAGGCGGACGGATCTCGGAAGCCCCGGCCCAGCCCCTGCGGTGCAGAGGGGATCCCGGAGATTCTCGACCGCGAAGCCTGGAAGAACCTGGAGAAAGCCAACCTCGAAGCCGCCCTCACGGCGGCGAGCGGTAAGATCGCCGGCCGTGGCGGCGCCGCCGAGCTGCTCGACGTCAAACCCACGACTCTGGAGTCTCGGATGAAGGTTCTCGGGATCGAGAAGTCGGCGTTTCGCGCCTCTAAAGCTTGAAAAATAGAGGGCTTACGCAACAGTTAAAGTAGTACATGAAGTTTTTCTGTGGAAAACTGCTCCCTCCCGGCATCACCCAGAGCCGGAGCCGAACCTTCGAAGCGGCCAGGTAAGTGTTGCAATACATGGATTTGAATACGAAACGAGAGGGCTCGACGAGGGCCGCGATCGAGCCGAGACGAGGCCAAGATCCGCCTTGGTTTTCCTGTGCCTTTTCCACAGGTTTTTCCACAGTCTGGCGGCTCACTTTTCGAACCCCGAGCGCCTTTGTCGTTGCACACTTAGGTCTCGTTTTCGAGAATGCTCTTTATCGTTCGCGCCAGGCGCCGGAGGCGGCCGGATGACCGTTGCCGTGGTGGCGGAGAAACCCTCCGTCGGTCGAGATATCGCCCGCGCCCTCGGCGCCGACCAGCGGCGGCGCGGCGTGCTGGTTGGCAACGGATATGCCGTGACCTGGGCCATCGGCCACCTCGTGGTCCTGGCGCAGCCCCACGAGATTCAGCCGGCCTGGCGCCGTTGGCGAACCGAGCTCCTGCCCATGCTCCCCGCCTCCTGGCCCCTGGTGGTGGCCGAGGAGACCCGCGAGCAATTCGAGCTGGTGCGGCAGGTTCTGCGCTCTCCACGGATCGAGCGGGTGGTCTGTGCCACGGACGCCGGACGCGAGGGGGAGCTGATCTTCCGCTATATCTACGAGGCGGCGGGCTGCGACAAGCCGGTGGACCGCCTCTGGATCTCCACCTTGACCCCCGAGGCCATTCGCCGTGGATTCCGTGCTCTGCGTCCGGGCCGCGACTACGACCCCCTGGCCGATGCCGCCCGAGGCCGCAGCCAGGCGGACTGGTTGGTGGGCATGAACTTCTCCCGAGCCTTTACCCTGACCTATGGCCGAGAGAACGACGAGACCCTCAGCGTGGGTCGGGTGCAGACGCCGACCCTGGCGATTGTGGTGCAGCGGGAGCTCGAGATCCGTGCTTTCGTCCCCGAGCCCTACCGAGAGGTGGTCGCCACCTTCGAGCCGGTCCGAAGGGATGGCGAGGAGCCGCCGCCGGGTCCCGAAACCTACTTCGGTACCTGGTTTCGCGGGGCCAAGACCTCGGCCGAGAACCGGCGCCTGGCGGCCGAGGGCGACGAAGCCGAGAAGATCTTGCAGCGGGCGGAGCGGGGAGACGCCGAGATCGAGTCGATCCGTGCCGAGGATCGGCGCATGGCTCCGCCCCGGCTCTACGACCTCACCGAGCTCCAGCGACATGCCAATCGGCTCTGGGGTTGGAGCGCCCGCAAGACCCTCTCGGTCGCCCAGAAGCTCTACGAGCAGAAGAAGCTGATCAGCTATCCCCGGACCGACAGCCGTTTCCTGTCGCGCGACGCCGCGGGGCAGCTGGGGAAGGTCGTCGAGGCGATCCGCGGACCCTACGAGGGCAAGCTGGCCGACGGCACCGGTGAGCGAGCCCTCGATCGCCGTTTCGTCGACGACTCCCGAGTCGGCGATCACCACGCCATCGTGCCGACCACCATCTCGCCAGCGAGCCTTTCCCTGTCCGGCGACGAGCACCGGCTCTACGACCTGATCTGCCGTCGCCTGCTCGCCGCCTGGCACCGCGATCACCGCTGGCAGGTGACCCATGTCGTCACCCGCATCGTCGACACCGAATCACCCGCCGTCGATCGTTATCACTCCAAGGGCACCATGGTCACCGAGGTGGGCTGGAAGGTTCTCGATCTGGGCTGGGAAGGAAAGGCCGGGCCCGGCGAGGCGAAGAGGCTCTCGAAGGCGGGGAAGAAGAAAGCTGGCAAGGTGGTCGACGAAGGGCAGGATCTGCCCGCCGGTCTCGAGGAAGGCCAGGCGCAAGAAGTGGTCGATGCCAAGATCGTCGACAAGAAGACGAGGCCTCCCAAACGATTCACCGAGGCGACTCTGCTCACCGCCATGGAGACCGCCGGCAAGACCCTCGACGACAAGGAGCTCTCCGCGGCGATGAAGGAGTCGGGTTTGGGGACTCCGGCCACCCGTGCGGAGACGATCGAGACTCTCTTGCGCCGGGAGTACATCGAGCGCCTCGGAGGCAAGAGCAAGGCCCTGCAAGCCACAGACCGAGGCATCCGCCTCATCGAAAACGTACATCCCCACGTCAAGAGCCCGGCGATGACCGGCGAATGGGAAGCCAAGCTGGCGCGGATTCAGCAGGGGGAGGAAACCCTGGCGAGCTTCATGACCGAGATCGAGACCTTCGTGCGCGAGGTGGTCGAGGGAATCGTCGGCGTGTCGCAGAAGCCGCGAGTCGCTTCCACCCCGAAACTGGTGGAAGCGAATGCCGCGGGCGGGCAGCAGCGCCTACCAGGGCTCTCACCCCCCCCGAGCGCCGCGCCTCGATCGGCCGAGAGCCGGAGCCGCGAGTTCCCCGACGTCGTGCCGGAGGCCAACGAGGCGAGGAACGTGGGTGCTGCCACCGGGGAAGCGGACGACCCTTTCGGGACCGACTGGTACGACTCCCGGGGGTTCGAAGCCGACGCCTACGGCCCCGAGTTCTTCGGCCCCGAGGCCTGGGAAGGAGGCGAATTCGCGGCCCCCGAGCCGCCACCACCCGCCGCTCCGCGCCAGGTGCCACCCACTTCGGGGGAGGTGCCACCCACTTCGGGGAAGCGCTCGATTTCCGGTCCGGCCCGGGCCCCGGGTCATCAGCCTCGTTCACTCTTCGATGCACCGGAGACGGATTCCACCCCGCGGCGGCAACGCCCGCCGACCCCCCCCGAGGCGTTGGGGAAGCTCCTGCAGGAAGTCTTCGGCTGGAGCTCGTTTCGTCCCTTTCAGGAAGAAACCTGCCGCGCCGTCACCGCCGGGGACGACGTCCTCCTGGTCATGCCCACCGGCGCGGGGAAATCTCTGTGCTACCAGCTTCCGGGCCTGGCCCGCGGCGGAACGACCCTCGTGATCTCGCCGCTGATCGCGCTGATGGAAGACCAGGTCGCCAAGCTCCGGGAAATGGGCCTGGCGGCCGACCGGATCCACTCCGGTCGCGAGCGCGGCGAGACGAGGCGGGTCCGGCAGGACTACCTGGCGGGCCGGGTCGACTTCCTCTTCATCGCCCCCGAGCGTCTGAGCGTGCCCGGGTTTCCCGAGCTCCTGGCGCGCCGCAAGCCCACCCTGGTGGCGGTCGACGAGGCGCATTGCATCTCCCAGTGGGGTCACGACTTCCGGCCGGAGTACCGGATGCTCGGCCAGCGCCTGCCTCTCCTTCGCCCGGCGCCGGTCATCGCCCTGACCGCCACCGCCACCCCGCTGGTGCAGGGCGATATCGTGGAGCAGCTCGGAATCGGTGCCGCACGCCGATCGATCCACGGATTTCGGCGCACCAATATCGCCGTGGAGGTGGTGGAGGCCAAACCGTCCCAGCGTCGGGCCGAGGTCAAACGCCTTCTGGAAGATCCCTCCCGGCGTCCGGCCATCGTCTACGCTCCGACCCGTAAGGAGGCCGATGCCCTCGGAGACGAGCTGGGCGAGCTCTTTCCGGCGGCGACGTACCACGCGGGCATGATGGCCAGCCTGCGCGACCGGATCCAGTCCAGGTTCCTCGCCGACGAGCTCGAGGTGATCGTCGCCACCATCGCTTTCGGCATGGGAATCGACAAACCCGACATCCGCACCGTGGTGCATACGGCGTTGCCCGGAACCCTCGAGGGGTACTACCAGGAGATCGGCCGCGCCGGGCGCGACGGCAAGCCGTCTCGGGCGGTGCTCTTGTACTCCTGGGCCGATCGCCGGACCCACGAGTTCTTCCACAATCGAGACTATCCCCCGGTAGAGGCTCTCGGCAGGATCTGGAAGAGTCTCGACCACCGCTGGCAGCCGAGCTCGCCCCTCCTGCACCGGCTCGGGCTCGACGACGACCTGGCGGCCAAGGCGCTCGAGAAGCTGTGGATCCATGGCGGCGCACGGATCGACCCGGAAGAGAACGTTGCTCGGGGGCACGACGGCTGGCGGCAGCCCTACCGCGAGCAGAGCGCCCACAAGCTGGCGCAGCTCGAGCAGATCACCCGCTTCGCCGAGGCCCGAGAGTGCCGAATGCTCTACCTGGTGCAGCATTTCGGAGACCAGGAAGACCACGGCGAGCCCTGTGGCCAGTGTGATGTCTGCGCGCCCGACGCGTGTCTCGTACGGCGGTTCCGCCTTCCGAAGGCGTCGGAACGGGAGCTGATCGGCAAGATACTCGAAGCGCTTCGAGAGTGGGACGATCAGAGCACCGGTAAGCTCTTCAAGAAGACCGGTGAGAATCGAGGGTTCGACCGCCGGACGTTCGAAGCCATTCTCGGCGGCCTGGTGCGTTCCGGCCTGGTCACCACCCGGATCGATTCCTTCGTCAAGGATGGCCGCTCGATCGACTTCCAGCGCGCCGCCCTCACCGCCGACGGGTACCGGGCGAGAGACGTCGACATCGCCCAGGTGTTGCTGACCGAGGCGCCGCCCAAGGCCCCGCCCAAGAAGCGAACGAAGAAATCCACCTCGCGTCGCCGAGCCACGAAACCCTCCGGCTCCACCAAATCCTCGTCCGCCTCCAGGAAGCGCACCAGGTCCGCCTCCAGCTCTCCCGCAAACGTCCCGGCCGGCCTCTTCGAAGCGTTGAAAGCATGGCGCCTCGAAGAAGCCCGCCGTCGCCGCATCCCCGCCTTCCGGATCATGCCCAACCGCACCCTCGAAGCCCTCGCGGCGGCGCGTCCGAGCGACGAAGAAAGCCTGCTGAAGGTCCGAGGCATGGGCCCGACCCTGGTCGACAAATACGGCGCCAAGCTTCTGGAGATCCTTCGCTCGAGTTGATCCGGGTTGAATCTCGCTGGCTTTCAAGGTACGACCGGATTCGTTGTTTTCTCGAATTTTCTTGCCAAATCAGCCCGGCTTCTCTTGACAGAGCTTCTTTTGGAAGTAATCTGACTGGGCGATTTCTTCTGGGCTGCTCGTTGCACTCGCAACCCTCGAGGTGGATCCATAGATCGGAATCTTGACCCGAGAGCCCAGGATTCGATCCATGCGTATTCTGGCGCTTTTGAATCATGGAACTTTCAGGAGAGAAAAGAATGCCAAAGGCGATTGTTCTCGCTACTGTCCTGATAGCTTTCTGCTCAACAGCTCTTTCGAGCCAGGCCCAGGACTTCGATCCGAGCTTGCCCGGGCAACAGCAGATTCTCGAAGGCACCGAGCCGATGCCCGAGATCATCGAGATCTGGGACGATCAACAATACCCATGGTTCGTTGCCGCCGAAAAGGTTTTCCTCCCTTCGGGTGAGTTCGACGACACTCTTGCTTCTGACCGAATGATTCGGTTCGAACCGAGTGTGGTGACTGCGTTGGAAAGGTGTCGGCCCGGCGAATGTGCAGATCTGGCTGTTCTCAGCTCTATCGATGAGCACACCATGCTGGGGCAGTCTCTAGAAGAGAGCCTCGAGAATTCCGAGAGTGTTCTGGAAGCGAAAGTGTCGGGGCTGAGGGCAGGAGTTCAGGGAAGCTCGATAGGTCTAGCGGTTCGGATCGAGAACCTTTCGATCCTCTCAGGCCCTGGGCCTCGCTCCCAGGTCAACTATGTGTTTCTTCGTGGCGGAGAGTTCCAGGTCTGGGGAAAGTCAGTTTGTTCCTCCAATCCTCTAGGAACCGAGCTGCCGAGACTTGGTGAGAGGGTTCTTGTTCTCTTGGGTTCTAGTTTCCAGAATCGAGAGAAGAACGCTCTGATGGTGAATGCAGCCAATGTGGTTCCGATTCGAAGGGAGCCCGTGCGCCTGGGGGCTCCTTACAGTCGCGAGGCCAGTCTCGAGGGTTTGTCTGGATTGGAATTCCTGTTGACAGCAAAGCGCCTGCTCGGGATCGACAAACCATGAGGTTTCTCGGTCTAGCAGCCCGTGGTGAAACTCGAACCATGCTGCGAACGGCCCTTTTCCGCCAGCTCAGCGTTGCAGAATCTCGAAAGATCATCGATATTCCTGCGATTCTGCGCCTCGATCTGACGAAAAATGGCTCGCTCTCGCTTGCGGTCGACTTTCACCACAGGCTGCTAGTGACCTGGTTTATGGCTCTTGCTTCGGCTACTTCGATTCAGGGGCAATGCCAACCGTTTGCTCAAGGGCACCCGAATCACGAGAGAGCTCGAATCATCTTCCAATCGTCTGCAGCCAGTTTGGTTGGCCGACCAACGATTCAAGCTGGATTCGAGGCTTGGAACCATGCCGTTTGTGTCAACAGATACCTGCTTCCTTTTCCTTACCCAGAATTCTACGAAGGTTCTTCGGGAGACCCTTCGATTATATTCCTTGCAGAGGATGGGCCTACCCCAAGTGGGTCGGCTTGTGCGGAGTTCGAAGGCGATACCGCCGGAGGGTCTGCAAGAATCACTCTCTACCGCAAGATCCCGGGTTCGGGCACCGGAGAGGTTTACAATTGCGACTGGAGCAGCCCTGAAAAAGCGAGGAATGTGGTGACCCACGAGCTCGGGCACTACCTGACGGTGAGTCACGTTGCGGGCAGTTGCACCGGCATGATCATGGGGCGCCAGCACCTCATTTATAACGGCGATACGGCCTGGGACTTTACGCCCGACCATGAGGTTACCTTCGCGGAGTGCAAAGTGGCGGATCGGGCTTCGGAGACTCCCTGGGAGGAAGACGAGGCGAGTTGTGAGCTGGACCCGAGCTGCAATCCCGACACACCTTGTGGTCCCACGTGTTGCCCGATCCTGGTCGATCTGGACCGCAACCTCTTCGAGCTCTCGGGTGGCCGGGTGCTCTTCGATATCGACGCCAACGGGATCGAGGATCCTCTGACCTGGACCTCGGGTCACACCCTCGATGCGTTCCTGGCCCTCGACCGCAACGGCAACGGGTTGATCGACGACGGCTCGGAGCTCTTCGGCAACGGCACGCTCTTGAGCAACGGATTCCGCGCGGTGCACGGTTACATGGCTCTGGCGGACCTGGATACCCGGCTGATGGGCGGGAACGGAGACGGCTGGATCGATTCGCAGGACCGACTCTTTCCGCATCTGCTCCTGTGGGTCGATGCCGACCAGGACGCGGTAGCCGACCGCGGCGAGGTGCGCCGGGCGGAAGTCCTGGGACTCGTGGAGATCGAGCTGGGGTTCTTCTACACCGGCATCGAAGACGAGCACGGCAACGAGCTCCGCTACGCGGCCCCGGCGCGTTTCCGGGGCCCACGGGGTGAGCTCGAGCTGGTGTGGACGGTCGACGCCTTCTTCCGACGCCTGGTCGGCGACGCCGAGCCCTGAATCAGCGGCTGCCGGCTAGGCGGATGCCCTTGGCTTCGGGGCCGAGCTCGATGGAGCTCGGGAGCCGGCGGCCTTCGAGCCAGACGATGCGCTGTTTCGACAGGCTCCGGTTCAGAGCCTCTACGGCCTCTTGCAGTCGGCCGAAGACGATTCGTCGCTTGGCGGGGTCTCCGAGGTACGTGACGTGGGTCCGTGGAGCTCCGGCCCAGGGAGTGTTGGGCTCTTCGGCACCGAGGGTCCAGATGTAGAGGGGCACCTGTAGAGATTTCAAGTACTGCGCGACGGTTTCCGGCGAGTGGCCGCTGTGATCGCTGCTGGAGTCCGACTGCACGAGGAGCACGGCTCGGGGCTGGTGGCTCGACTGGGCCAACATGCCGGCGAGGGCCACGGCATCGTTGATCTGCTGGGGGAATTCCAGCGGGCGGGGCTGGCGGCTCATCCACAGGAGCCCGCCCTCGGCTCCATCCCTCGGCTCGCCGTGGATGAACATCGCCGGGTGCACGGAATTGCCGTACAGAGGAGCGGAGACCGGAGACACGAAGCGGATCTGCGTGCCCTTCTCGAGTGGGGCCAGGCGGCTGAGCGCCACCAGGGCCGAGCGCAGAGGTGCGTTGTCTCGATGAGTGCTCCAGGGGTTGCTGCCTTCGTGCATGGGAAAGAAGGTGCTGGCGTCGAAGTCGACCAGCTGCTGTTTTCCAACGGGATCCTGCAGCCCGCTGATCCTGGCCTTGACCATCGACTCGGCGAGCTGGTCGAACAGGGGGCGGGTCGAGAGATCGCGAACGGTGTAGAGCTGCGGCGGCCCTTGCTCGACTCCGTGCACTCGGGCGGGCTCACCATCGGCCAGGAACCAACCCTGGAGCTTGCGAGGCGGCGGCAAGCGTCGTCGCCCGTCGAGCTCCACGGCCACGGCGGTGAGCTCCGCCTCGACCCGGGCCAGGCGCCCTCCGCCGAAGCTGGCCTCGAGCCGGGTCGTGACCGTTTCGGAGAAGTACAGGTCGGCGCTGAGATAGTGGAGAGACTCCGGGTCGTAGTCCGGAAGCGGAACCCTGGCGGGATCTTCGAAGGGCAAGGGGGCGCCGTCGAAGCGCAGCTCGATGGATTCCGGGCTCCGCTGGCCGATGCTCTCCCAGTGCAGGGAAACTCCCTCGGGCAGACCATCGTCTCCCGGTATCCACGAAAGCGACGCGTCGACCCGTTTCTGGGCCAGGTTTACCCAGACCCGGTCTCGATCGACCTCCCGGCCGCGCTGATCGAAAGCCACCGCCACCAGCTCATGGGGAGCGAGCTCGGCGCCCAGATCCACCACGGTTTCCCAGGGAGGTTCTTCCAGACGTTCGACGATGGCACCGTCGAGCCGGAGCTCCACGGTGGCCACGGCGCGGCTGGCGTCGAGCTTCACCGGATTTTCGCCCACCACCAGGCCGAGAAAGAGGGAGACGATTTCGATCATGGTCGGCCCTCGAGACGAAAGGCGTCGGTTTCTTCGGTTCTATGAATCTCTCGAGGCAGCACCGCACCTTCGATCCACAGGATCCGCTGGCTCTCCAGGTGAGTCCGCAGCTCGGCGAAAACCGGCCGCAGAGGATCGAGAGAATCGCCGTTCGGGCCTACCGCGGCGACCAGGCGTTCATAGGAGGGGCCTTCGTGCTCGAGGAACCGGGCCTGGCTCCAGCCGACGCTCGGTTGGCCGAAGTCCCAGACGAAGAGGGGAACTCCGAGGTGGTGGAGATAACCCTCCACCGCCGCCGGGGTCAGAGAGCTCTCGTCGCGACTGCCGGCGGTGATCAGCAGGACGGCCCGGCGTTTTCCGGAGGCGAAGGCTTCGAGCCCGGCCACGGCCACGGCGTCGGTGAGGCGCACGGAGAAATCGACCATCGGCGGGATCTGCTGGCTCTGCCAGAGCCAGCCGGCGGTCGTGGTTTCGAAGGTCTGGGAAACGTTGAAGACCGACGTCGAGCGGGCGATCCGCGAGACCGGAGCCGCTTCGGGCTCCAGGTACCGGATCCTTGCGCCGGCCGGCCATGCCTGGCGGGTCCGGAAGCTGGCGGCCATCTGCTCCTGCTGCTCGGGGGTCGGAGGGCGTTTGGCCTCCGCGAAGGGGTCGGGGGATCCGTCGAGAAAAGCCCGGGCATGTTTTCGTAGGTCCCAGATCGCTTCGAGAATCTTGGCGATCTTGTCGCGCTCGATTTCGGTATGGACCACATATTCGGTGAGCACGGCGTGCTCGGCCAGCTCGTGGAAGAAGGCCGTCGCGGCAGGATCCTGGACGATGACGATCTCCATCTCCGCATCGCTCCTGGAGGTGCCCAGCCACGCCTTCGGGAATCGCCCGCCGACCTCGATCCGTCCCGTGAGGTCGTCGGTCGTCGGTTCCAGGAGCCGGCCGGTTTCGTCACGTCCGAGCCGGATCGCGATCGGAGTCCGGAGCTCGTCGGCCTCGGGTCGTCGGAGATTGATCCAGTGGCTGTGGGTCTCGAGCGCCTCGCCCTCGGTGTCGCGGGCGATCAGCTCGAGGAGATGGGGCCGGAGGTCGGGGCCGAGATCGATTCGGGTCTGCCAGGGAGGCTCGTGCAGAACAGCGATCTCCTCATCGTCGAGCCGGATCTCCACCCTGTCGACCACCGGGTCGACCTGCCATTCGATCGGCACCGGTCCGAGGAGGAATCCGTTCAGGAGAGTCAGGAGCTCGATCATGGGGTTCGGGGAGAGAAGCTGTCCTGCGAAGAGGACGGTGTTGCCGAAATCGAGGGCGGTCGCATGTTCCGAATCTTGCGCAGAGAGTCGTACCAGAAGGTCGATCGAGTAAAAACCAGGAAAAAAAGAGAAAGGGAAGTCCCTCCCAACAGGGAGAAAGCCGCTTGGCTCGTCGCGATCCGCACGCCCCGAGCGATCGCTGTTTTCTTGTCGCAAGACGTGTGCCAGGCCGGCGCCTTGGTCTTCGAGGAGGGATCTTCGGACGGGATCCTCGGGTCGCCGGGCCCCAACTCCGGGCGCCGGGCTACGTAGTAGCATGAGAACGGATTCGAACTTCATGAACCAGCGGATGTCATCGTGGATTCTCGCGGCGCTCGGGGCGATCGGAATGGCCCTCGTGTGGGTGGCCGTGAGTCGCTGGGCTCCCGATGCCTTCATCGAGCTTCCGGATCGAGAGGCGGTTCTCGAGCGCGCGTATCTCGACGCCGAGCGACTGGGTTGTCGTGTGGTCGACCGGCCGAGCCTGGAGATCTCGGCGGGATTACGGCTGTCGTCCACCGCCGCGGAGGTGATGGCCCTGAGCGAGCAGGAGCCCAACCGGGCGACGCGCCGCCGACTCTGGGCGGCGGCTCCACCGGTTCGCTTCTCCGCTCGTTTCTTCCAGGTGGTGGGGCCCGAGGGCAACGTGGGCTCACTGCTCCTCGAGTACGACGGCCAGGCGCGGCTGATCGGCACACATTTCGCTCCGTCCGGCGGCGTGTGGATCGACGCCCGCGAGTCTCTCGACATGCAATTCGCCGACTACCTGGCGGAAATGCTGCTCGAGGCGCCGCCGCCGCCGCCGCGGGCAATCCAGCAGCCCGGGCAATACGAGCTGGTCTACGAGCTGCCGGGTCACGAGCGGCAGCCCGGTGTCTATGTCTTCGTGGGGCCGGGAACCTGGCTGGCCCACCTGCAGCCGGTGCCCTACCTGGTCAAGAGCGCCGAGGGCATGAGCTTCCTGCGCTGGCACCCGGTGAAACAGTTGCAGGCGTATGTCCTGGTCTTGACCGGGCTCCTGGGCCTCGCCGTCTTGCTCTGGCGTCTCACCCACCAGCGAGCCGGATTCAACCAGGCCTATGTCTTGATGACCCTGCTCCTGCTCGGCCTGGTTCCCGTGGTGGGGCACTACTCGCAGGGGGATCCCCGGCTGCTGGGGGCGCTCTGGCTCTACCTGGTGCTCAACCAGGTGGGGGTCTGGCTCGGCTGGGCGGCGGGAGAGGCCGAGCTCCGGGAGGTGCGTCCGGGGGCGGTCGATTCCTGGGACCGCATGGTCCGTTGGAAACCGGTGGCATCCAACGGCCGCGACCTGTTACAGGGGCTGGTCTTCGGCTGTGCTCTGGGAGGAGCTCTGGCGGCTTCGGGAGAGCTCCTGGCCGGCGCCCGGGGGGGCTACGGGTCGTTCCTGGTCGTCCTGCCCGACTACTGGTCGTTGCCGACCCCTCTCAACTGGGGTCTGGCCCTCACCGCGGTGACCTCGCTCCTGGTGAGCTTCGGCGGGCGCCTGGGCGGTCGTCCCGGCGCCATGGTGGGAGCCGCGACCTCGGCGGCGGCCTGGTCGCTGGTGGTGCCCGTGGCGCCGCTGTCGTGGGCCCTCGGAGTCGGCCTGGCCTGCGCCATGGCAGCGGGTTGGGTGGTGTGGCACTACGGCCTGCTGCCGCTCGCGGTCACGGCGGTGACCGCCCTCTCTCTGCCGACCCTGCTGGTGAGCTGGCGGCTGTCTCCGTGGCTGCTCGAGACCTCGTTGTTGTCGAGCCTGCCGCTGCTCCTGCTGCCCCTGGGGCTCGCCCTGAGCCGCTGGGCGCCGAGGCGGCGAGACGGCGATCTGGTGGCTCCGACCTACGTCTCGTCCCTGGAGCAGAAGGCCAAGCTCGATGGCGAGGTCGAGCTGCTGCGCGGGCTCCAGCTCTCCCTCCTGCCGCCGGAGGATCCTCCCGCTCCGGTCGGTATCGACCTGGCCTGGAAGATGATCCCCGCCGACTCGGTGGGTGGAGATTTTCTCGATCTCGACGAAGACGCCGACGGACGCCTCTGGCTGGCCATCGCCGATGTCGCCGGCCACGGTATCGCCTGCTCGGTGCTCACC